>CAYQPQ010000009.1:12913-44066 GCA_964420045.1 uncultured Bdellovibrionales bacterium
TTTCGCCCTAAACCCGCATTTCGCCCTAAACCCGCATGTTAATTCTGATCTGTCCATGAAATCGTCGGGAACGGGCGAATGATTATTCGCCCCTACCACGGGTTGTTCAATCATGAAAATACCGTGAATGTGATTCGGCATAACGACGAATGCATCGAGAGAAACATGTGGGTAATGTTTCGGAATTTCATACCAACATTGTTGAGCGATATATCCGGTATCATTCAACCACATCTTCCCGTTTTTGATTTCACCAAACAGATGTTCTCGGTTTTGCGTGCAAATCGTCACAAAATACGCGCCGTTTCGGGAATAATCATATCCGCGCAATCGGACGGATCGGCGATGTCGTTCGTGTTTCGTTTTGTCCATGCGGGTACGGTATGGGAGGATAGGGGATGTGTCAATGCTTCGTAGGGGCGATTCTCTGTAATCGCCCGGTTTGGTTTAATGTAATCGCCCTTTTGCAATTCTTTTGCAATTCGATTGAATCTCAGGGCGAGAACATGGTCTCGCCCCTACGGGTATGGTTGTGAATTGGGTGCGGGCGAATAATCATTCGCCCCTACACGTGCATTCGTCGTGCTATACTATTCGTATGAAACTCTCTTGGTTGCGCATGTTTCAATGGATCGGCATTCTCGCGGCGCTGGTTTTTGCAGTGGCGCTTCGGTATGAGGCGCCGTCGGAGGCGGGTATGCGAATGAATGCCTCTCCCGATTCCGCCCTCTCCCAGTCCCTTCGCGGCTACTGGAAACTCGACACTGGAAGCGGCACTTCTCCTGTCGACAGTAGCGGCAATGGCAATGATCTCTCTTTCACAGGTTCTCCCTCATGGACAACCGGCAACATCGGTCCCTACGCCCTTGATTTTTCCGGGAGCGGACAATATCTCTCTGTTACAGACCCTTCTTCTGGAGTACTTGATTTTAACAGTACCGCTGACCGAACTATTACTGGTTGGTTCAATCGGGATACTTTCGCAAACGATCACACCATCATTGCAAAGAGAAACAGTCAATCTACTAATACTGATGCTGGCTATATCGTCTGGATAGATGATGCCACTGACACAATTAATTTTACAGTCGGAGATGGGGGAGGTACCGCGAGTGATCAGTACACTATTGCTTCAGACACATCTTTTACGGAGGCTGGCTGGCATCATTTCGCTGCTGTATGGGATGAAAGCTATGGAGCGTTTCTGTATACTGATGGAAAGCTTGAAGGAAGTAATACAACCTCTACTTCCAGCATCGGTTCTCTCTCCAATTCGGTCGCTTTTGCTATTGGTGCAGAAAGTGATGGAGATAATCCCTTTGATGGAAAGATTGATGATGTTCGTATCTATGGATATGCTCTCTCTGCCGATGAGATCAGTAAGCTCTTCATAGAGGCTACCCCATCAGAACCAGTGGATACCGGACTCGCCGGGCACTGGACATTCGACGGACCAGATGTTCAAGGTACCCTTGCCATTGATCGGAGTAGTTTCAATAAGAATGGAACTATTACCGGTACCACAAAGGCAATTGGCAAGCTCGGGCAGGCACTCAGCTTCAATGGAAGCTCTGATCATGTGATTACTCCCACCATACCAGACGCAGCGAATTTCTCATGGTCATTCTGGATAAAGTCAAGTGATACCACGGGATATATTCTAAGTTGGGGATTCTATGCGGGTTGTCGATTTGGATATACATCTAACAAAGTATCCTGTTCGGTTTCTAGTGATAGCGATCCTTCGATATCCACTGCAGTTAATGATGACGAATGGCATCACATTGTGTATGTAGTTTCTGGAAGCTCACAGACACTATACACAGACGGATCAGTAAGTGACAACACCTCGACAGAAACTCCAAACACTTCTACTACCAATTTTAATATGGGGAATGACCAGTACGCGGGACTTCTTGACAGTGTTCGTTTCTACAGTCGAGCGCTTTCAGCGGATGAAGTTGCGGAGTTGTATGCCGTGGGAGAATAGATGAAGACGAAAGATTTTGAACTTGTAAGATAGAGGGTCAATTTTAAATCCCCATTCTTTCTTGATATGCTTTAAGCTGTGCGGGGGATGGTTTTTATAGAAACATGAAGAATTAATGTGTAAGATTTCCCAGCGTTGTTTACAAAATTGTATCATCAAACTGATAACAATTTTCGTAAACACTATGGTTATTCACAAAAAGACTCGACTCACTCCTATCCAGAGAAAAGAACTCTCAGACGATTACTTCCGGAACCATATCCGCATCTGCCATCTGAAAGAGAGATACCATGTCTCCGCACCAACTATCTACAAGATTCTTCACCGAGCAAGAGACAAAGACTATTCTGTTCACAGAAGCATTAACAAACGATTCCGGTGCCTTGAATACGGTATTAAGCGACTCTCGAAGGTTGAGAAGAGTATCGAAGAAAAACTCAAGAAACAAGCCAAACGATACAACAAGCAGTACCCGGGAGAGATGGTACACTTCGATACGAAGCGTTTGCCTCTCCTTACCGGAGAGACTCCCAAAGAAACCCACGAATATCTCTTTGTTGCCATTGATGACTTTTCAAGAGAACTCTTTGCCTCGATCCTTCCGGATAAAACCCAGTATTCCAGCGAGACATTCCTCAAACAGGTACTCAATGAATGTGCGTACACCATTGAGCAATCCTACTCAGACAATGGGTTGGAGTACAAGGGAAACCCTGAGAATCACGCCTTCATGAAGCTCTGTACCGAGAACAAGATTGAACAGAGATTTACAAAGGTGAAAACTCCCAGAACGAATGGAAAAGCGGAGAGAGTCATTCGAACCCTGATAGAGATGTGGCATGAGAAAACAGTCTTTAAGAATCGAGAACATCGGAAGAAAGAGCTTATCCGTTTTGTGAACTACTACAATACCGTAAAACCGCACAAGGGAATAGATACTCTGACACCGATGGAAAAACTGATACAATACTTTTATCCGGAGAATTTATGAAGGAATGTAAACAACGCTCTGGGATCTAACAATTAATGTTTTCACGTATGAGTATACGATCTTATATAAAGCTGTTCGCTTTGTGTGCAGGAGCATTCATATTTTTTGTTCTCCCGCCTTCAGCTTCTGCTCAGTCAGCATGTACGCAAACACTTTCATCCGGAGTGAATCTTCAAAATGCTCTCGCCAGTGCAGCTGCCGGAAGTGTGATATGTCTTAATAACGGTTCTTACTCAGGGGCAAATTTCTACTCCACAAAATCACCAGCGGTAACGGTGCGCGCGGTTAACCCGGGGCAGGTGACTATTTCCTATTCGGATATCAATGCGGGCAGCGGACTTATAATTGACGGGGTTGTTATTGGTGGCGCGCTCCTCAGTGGAAATGCAAAAAATATCACTATCCAGAATTCAACTTTTTCAGCGGGGCTTTGTATCAATATGCGCAACGTCGCGGGCTCATCCGGATACCCGCTCAATATAACGATTGATAATAATGTTTTTGATAATCTCGGTCAGAGTTGCTTCGAGGGACGTATATCTATATCTGATGATGATGGGCACCAGAATTCGATGGGTGTTGTCATTAAGAATAACAAGATTAAAAACGGTTGTTCATCGGACGGTATTTTTATTGGCGGTGGTGCTTCCGGTGTAACTGTTGGACCTAACAATGAGTTTTCTGGGATCAATCAGAGTGGTGCAATTCACTGCGATAACATTCAATTCTATGGATCGGGCTGGAATAATACTATTGAAGGGAACTTCTTTAATGGGGGCTCCACACTGATTCTGATTGATGGCAACGACAATGGCATCATAAGAAACAATGTCTTCAAGAGTGTTGGCAGTGTTACGCTGGATGTGCAAAATGCTTGCCCAAGTTCAACATACCCACTTCTTATCGAACATAATACTTTCCATAGCGCCCTGCTTCGCATCAACTATTACTGTAATGCAACCATACGGAATAACGCTTGGCTTGGCGGAACATATAGCACAGTCGGCAATATAAACTGCACAAATTGTTCTGCCTCATACAATGTTTCGAACCTTGGGACCTACGGATCCAATTCGATTCAGGGTACGATCCAATTCGCAGGTGGATCAAATCCGACAACGCTTTCGGGCTATCAGCTCACCACCAGCTCTCCTGGCAAAAGCGCCGGCAGTGACGGTCAAGACATGGGAACGCTCTACTATGGAACGCCGACTGTCTCTGACACCACCCCTCCCACACTCCCTTCAAGCTTCAACCTTGCTGCGAATGCTACCAGCTCTTCGAGTATCACCGTCTCTTGGAATCCTGCTGCCGATGATATTGGCGTAAGCTCCTATCTCATAGAGCGCTGCACTGGTCTCTCATGCTCCAATTTTGCTCAAGTTGGCACTTTAGCCGCTTCTCCTTTTGTTGATTCTGGACTCTCTGCTTCTGCCGGCTACTCCTATCATGTCCGTGCTGTCGATGCTGCCGGAAATATGAGTGGCTGGAGTAATGTGGTCGGAGCGACGACTTCAGCAGCGACTCCTACTCCAACAGTCACCCTCTCCGCATCACCCACCTCCATTACAAGCGGAGACGCCAGCATGCTCACCTGGAGCAGTACCAATGCAACCAGTTGCACTGCTTCCGGATCCTGGACGGGCACCAAGGCAACGAGCGGTACCGAAATCGTCTCACCACTGGCTGATGCCACCTACACCCTGACCTGTACCGGTACGGGAGGCAGTGCCAATCAGAGTGCTACTATCTCGGTAGCCGGAGGAAACTGTACAACCGCACCGCTCTATCCTTCATTCAACAATCAAGCCATTACTCCTCAGACCGGAACCTTCACACTCGAGTTTGATGCTACGGCTCCACAGAACAATATCGATGGTGTCATGGGACTCTCGAATGGGAATGCCAGTGACTGGGCTTCATTCGCTACCATTGTTCGATTCACTACTTCCGGTACATTCGATGCGAGAAACGGCGCTGCCTATCAGGCAGATACCACCATCAACTATCAGGCGAACACTACCAACCATATCCGCATGACTGTTGATGTCCCCAATCATACATACAGTGTCTTTGTCACTCCAGTGGGTCAGTCAGAGCAGACTCTCGCAAGCAACTATGCCTTTCGCACAGAGCAGGCAACTGTCTCACAACTCGATACTCTTGTCTCAAGCCACTACAGTGGTGTCCCGGAAACCGTGTGTAACGTGACCACTGAAACCGCTCCCGCCAACACCACCCCACAAGCCTGCTCCACCGTCACCCCCACAAACTTCACCGATCCTACCTATACCGGCTACGGTGCTCCCTATGACGTATTTGCGAGTAATACCCCTCTCATCTCCACCCAGTGTTCAAGCACGGACACCCATACCCTCACAGCCACCCTCGGTATTCCCGGAGACACCACCAGAATCGTCTACACCAAAGGCTACTACTATGATCCCGGTATCAATGACTGGACATCCTTCACCGGTACCTGTACCGGAGCCTTAAACGGAGAATGGTGCCAAGGATCTGTTGCAACCTCTATCACCGATACGGATATCTCTACCGCAAGTGTTTCTGATCCTTCTTATCTGGTTGGTTTTACTTGTCGTTCACAGAACGGAAGTTGGAAGTGTGGGTGCAGGGATACGAGTTGCAGTAACTTCTACTGGCAGGTGCAAGGGGCGGGGATGTAAAGATATGGAAGTGCGTCCGTCTGCAACGCTACGCCAGCCCGTAGAAGCTACGCTTCAGGCGTTGCTGACGGGCGAATCGATACGGTGGCAGGGATGTAGAGATACGAGTTGTACAAATTTTATTGGATGGTGCAGGGAGGGGGGAGGATGCTTGATGTGCCTTGCAAGTTGAGGTGGGGAGGGGGAAGGGGTTATAAACAAATGTTCAAGCCTATGCAGAACGAAACATTAGAAATGTACGTTGCCAATGAATTACGAAGCGGGGCAAAAAGGGCGGATATTCAGGACGCGCTTCTTTCGGTAGGGTGGTCGGATGACGAAGTGAGTAGGGCGTATGCTCGGGCGCTGATTGCTTCCGGCGTTCCGGTTCCGGACGGTGCCGGGAAGATGCCGGTTGCCAGAAAGGCTTCGACGGCGGATGTTATGATCGGGTTCTTTTCGTTTATTTTGCTTGGAATTGTTGTGTCGGCGACAGGGTCTCTTTTCTTTGAGATAGTGAATCGATACTTTCCGGATCCGGTTGCGAATGCCGCGCTCGGAACGACTGTCTCGTCGGATGCGGTGCACTACTCGATGGCGGCGCTCTTCATCGGGACGCCTCTCTATTTCTTTGCGATTCGACTGTGGTTTCGTCGATTTCGCGAGGACGATGCTCGTGCCGAGTCTCGCCTGACGAAGTGGGTGACATATCTCGTGTTGCTCATTGCGGCGGTGACAGTGGTCGGTGACTGCATTGCTATCCTCTATACGTTTCTTCAGGGAGAGATAAGTGTTCGGTTCTTCCTCAAAGCGCTGGTAATCCTGACGATCTCCGGATTGGTATTTGGATTCTACTTTCTTGAGCGGAAGAAGATTCAATATAAGAAGGACATTGCTCGACAAACATTCCAGTCTTTCGGGTGGGGACTTTTTGGCTTGGTGGTATGTGGGATTGTGGCGGGATTCTTTGCCGTTGGCTCTCCGACCATGGAACGGAATCGGACATTCGACGCCCGTCGCGCGAATGACTTGGAAATGCTTGCAGGATGTGTAAGCGGGTATGCGCAGGAATTCTCTCATCTGCCAAATGTCCTTTCGGATTTGAAGCGATCGAGTCAATACGGATACTGCTTTTCTCTGAAGGATCCCGAGACGGGGGATGCATACGAGTACCGTTTGATGAAAGATTTTTCTGCGACGCAAGACGGCAGTGAGGCTCAGTTTGAACTCTGCGCGGTGTTTTCCCTGGCGTCGGAAGAGCATGATGGAGTGCGGTATTCCACTACGCCATACAGTGTTGGTAGCGCCGGAAAATGGGGAGCGCATGCTTCTGGAAGAACGTGTACCTCTGAAACAGTAGTTCTGAAGAAGAACAGGCAGTACCCTCAACTGCTCTCGCCACAAGATTCGTCATATTGACAGGATTGATGAGTGTGGTACGCTGTGGAGACAACCGGAAAGACCCTTCCTGCTCCGCCTCGGATCTTCCCGAGGACATGGGCAGGACTCGAGACTTGAGAGTCCGTGGCGTCTTTTTGCGTTGCGGGCTTTTGTTTTTAATATGACCGTATGATGGAGTACGAGATATTGTATCTTGTGGGAGAGTCGAAGAAAGCGCAGCTTGAGACAATCAAGAAGGGCGCGGAAGAGGCGATTGTTGCGTCTGGAGGAGTGGTGCAAGAGGGAGAATTTGTCGATGAGCGCCGAATGGAATACTCGATTAAAGGCGAGTCTCGTGGGATATATGTGGCGAAGCGTTTCACAGTCAAAGAGGGCGCGGGAGATATTCCTGCGGAAGTGACGAAGGCGATATCCTTCGACAAGAATATCTTGCGGTTTATGATTGTGCGTGCCGAGGAATTGCCGACACTTGAGGAATCTCAGGAACGAGTGAAGCATGCTCCGGATGCGCGGCGGAAACCTCAGGGGCGATATGTTGCCGGTCGCCAGCGTGCACCGCAGGGAGCAGCGCCTGTCAACTCGAATCCGGCACCGACAGCACCAGCTCTCTCTGACACGGAAATAGACAAAAAGCTTGGCGAGGTTTTGGATATCTAACTTCTTTTCCACTCGCGTATGAATGTCAACAAAGCAATTTTGGTGGGAAGGCTCACTCGCGATCCCGAGACGCGGACGACGCCGAACGGGCAGACGGTGGCAACAATCGGTCTGGCAACCAGTCATCGCTGGAGCGATAAGAGCGGACAGAAGCAAGAAAAGACCGAATTTCACACGATTATCTTGTGGGGTCGGACAGCGGAAGTGGCGGCGCAGTACCTCACCAAGGGGCAAGAGGCGTATTTTGAAGGGCGAATTCAAACGAGAAGCTATACCGGGAAAGACGGCGTTGAGCGTCGGGTGACGGAAATTGTCGCGGAAACCATGCAGCTTGGCAGTCGCCCGATGGGACAGAGTGGCGGCGCGCCGCGGGCGGAGTCCGCTCCGGTGTCTCGTGCAACGGGGCAGGGTCAGTCGAAGTCCGCGCCAATGTCTGCTGACGATGACATCCCAACTATCAACCTCGACGACGAAAAGGAAGAGATAAAGATTGAAGATGTTCCCTTTTGATCTGGTGGCGAGTCTTATCTGTGTAGAGTTTTTGGAGTCTTGAAGTAATCAGAAATCGAGTTCTGTTTTGATGGGGACGGTAGGTTAGTTATATTTTATCGAATAAATTTTTGTATTATGCAGACCAGTGAACAAGAACAGGCGATGCGGAAGAAGCTTGAAGCGCTCGACTACAAGGATGCGCACTTTCTTAGACGATTTCTCAATTCGCAAGGGAAAATCTATCCCCCGAAAAAATTCGGCTTGACGGTCAAAGAGCAGCGACACCTCTCCGTCGCTATCAAACGTGCGCGGTACATGGCGCTTGTTCCATATGTCATTCAGTAATCGACGGATTGTATGTTGACTCTCAGTGATATCAAAACGGGAAAGAAGATTGTGTGGGAAGGTGATCCGTACGCCGTACTCCACCATGAGCATTCGAAAACAGGGCGTGCCGGTGCCGTATTGAGAACGAGACTGAAAAATCTTCGGACCGGCGCTGTTCTGGAGCGGACGTTTCAGGGGTCGGACAAAGTGGACGAGGCTGACGTGATGAAATCAAAAGCGCAGTACTTGTATCAGGAAGGTGATTCATATGCTTTCATGGATATGGAATCGTATGATCAGGTATCTCTGTCGACGGAGACACTTGCCGGTGCGGAGCGCTACCTCGTCGAAGGGACGGAAGTGACACTTTTGCAATTCGAGGGAACGCCGCTTACTATTGAGCTTCCGCCAAAAGTAACGCTTACGGTTATTGACGCTCCTCCTGGTATCAAGGGGGACAGCGTATCCTCTGGTGATAAACTGGTGAAGCTCGAAACCGGGCTCGAAGTGACGACTCCACTCTTTGTGAAAGAAGGCGACAGGATTATCGTCAACACCGACCGCGGAACCTATGTGTCTCGCGCGTAATGAGGCGCTGTTTCCGGAGGGCATTTCCCTGTTGACAGACTCTTTCGTTTGCAGAAAAGGGGAATTTTGGCTATACTGAGTGACGGAGAGGGAGAGAGTTCCTTTGTTTTTTTTGACGGCAGGTTGATATGAGATGGGCACTCGTTGTGTGGGGACTTATCATAAGTACGATGCTCTCGGCTCTTGCATGGGGAGCGGTTCTCTTTTTTGTGAGTCCGGACGATGCGACCGGGTTTGAGTGGGCGATTTTCCTCTCTACACTGCTCCTGGTGCTTACAGGCGTCTGCTCTCTCTTCGTTCTCCTTGTGCGACGGGTATTCATTGGAGTCGATCGTGCCTTGATGCGTGTTGGTACCAGTGTTCGCCAAGGACTGTTTCTTGCGGTTTTTTCTCTCGGAATCCTTCTTCTTATGCGAGCGGAATGGCTTGCCTGGTGGGACGCGTTGCTTCTTTTCAGCTTCTTCTTTTTGATCGAGTTGTTCTTTCTTCGAAAATTTCGAATCAAAACATCAGAGTAGAAATGTATAGAGCTCATCTCGAAGATACTTGAACGTTCCTTGTGAAGTTTTTCCGAAAGAGGACTGCGAGATATCGAAAGAAAAAGCGCCCTTTGAATACCGAGAGGCGAACACAATGCCACATTATTGATTTTTCAGTTCTGACGTATCGCTATGGCTTCAACTGACTCAAAAAATAAGAACGAATACGGCGCCGCCTCCATTCAAGTTCTTGAGGGGCTCGATCCGGTGCGGAAGCGTCCGGGTATGTATATTGGCGGCACGTCGCTCGAAGGATTGCACCACCTCATATGGGAAGTGGTGAATAACTCTATCGATGAGGCGATGGCGGGATTTGGCAATCACGTCATTGTGCGGCTCTTGCCGGGCGAGGTGATTGAGGTGTCCGACAATGGTCGCGGTATTCCGGTGGAAGTTCATCCTCAGACAAAGAAATCAACGCTCGAAACCGTACTGACAGTGCTCCATGCTGGAGGAAAATTCGGCGGCGGCGGGTACAAGATTTCCGGAGGACTTCACGGCGTCGGTGTTTCTGTTGTGAATGCGCTTTCTGAATGGACGCGCGTGGAAGTGCATCGCGAGGGAAAGGTGTGGCTTCAGGAGTATGATCGAGGGAAGCCGCGAGGCGATGTCCGCCCAATCGGTCCGTCCAAACGCACGGGCACGACCATTTCCTTCAAGGCAGACAGTCAGATTTTTTCTGAGATTCGGTATAGCTGGAGCAAAATTCTGGATTACTTGCGCTATCAGGCGTATCTCACTAAGGGGATTCGCATTAGTGTGTCTGATGAGCGCGAAGCGTCCGGTGTTCATGAGTCCTACAAAACGAAGCAATATTCTTTCGTGTTTGATTCCGGCATCATATCATTCGTCAAATTCTTGAATCGCGGAAAAGAGATAAAGAATACGAATCCTGTTTCCATTGAAAAAACAATCGGAGATACGTATGTCGAAGTTTCGCTTCAGTATGTTGATACGTTTAAGGAGCACCTGTTCGCTTTTGCAAACAACATCCTCAATCCCGAAGGAGGGACGCATGTGACCGGCTTTCGGAGTGCGCTGACGCGTTCACTTAATGACTACGCCAAAAAGCGAGGTCTTCTCAAGGAGAAAGATGGGACACTGTCCTCGGAAGATGTTTTTGAGGGTCTTACCGCGGTTATTTCCGTGAAGCTTCCGGATCCGCAGTTTGAGGGACAGACAAAGGCAAAGCTCGGAAATGCCGAGGTACGCGGCGTGGTCTCGGGCATTGTCTCAGCGGGACTTGCGGAATTTTTGGAGACGCATCCCGATGATGGGAAAGCGATTCTTGAGAAGTGTCTTCTGACGGCTCGCGCGCGTATTGCCGCTCGCGCGGCGAAGGACGCGGTCTTGCGAAAAGGCGCGCTCGATGGCATGACGCTCCCCGGGAAACTCGCCGACTGCACCAGTCGCGATGCTTCGAAATCGGAGCTCTACATCGTTGAGGGAGACTCCGCTGGTGGAAGCGCCAAGCAGGGCCGAGATCGGATGTTTCAGGCGATTCTTCCGCTTCGAGGGAAGCTCGTGAATGTCGAGAAGACGAGTCTCGACAAAGTGGTGAAGTCGGATACGCTGAAGCCGATCATCATCGCGCTTGGCGCAGGTATTGGCGAAAGTCTGACCTTGGCAAAGCTTCGTTATCACAAGATCATCATTATGGCGGATGCCGATGTGGATGGCTCTCACATTCGCACGTTGCTTCTCACGTTCTTCTATCGATACTTCGAGGATATGGTGAAGGAGGGATATGTTTATATTGCTCAGCCGCCGCTCTACCGCCTCCAGAAAGGCAAGCGAATCGAGTATGTTTTTACCGATGAAGAAAAAGATCGAATGCTTGCCCGGATGACCAAGGACCTCGCAGCAAAAGCGGCAAGTGCCGGAAAAGCAGCAGAAACGAAGTCGACGGATCCGAAAGTGGAAAATACCGAGAGCGGATCGGGTTCGTCGACCGACGGATCGGAGACGATTCATGGTGTGAATATACAGCGCTACAAAGGTTTGGGAGAAATGAATCCCGAGCAGCTCTGGGAAACGACGATGAATCCGGCGCATCGGCAAATGCTCCGCGTTTCTCTTGATGATGCCGAAGAGGCGGACAGAATCTTCGATATTCTGATGGGAAACGAAGTAGAACCTCGCCGCCGCTTTATCCAGACGCACGCCAAGAGCGTGAAGAATCTGGATGTATAAGGCCACTGGCGTTTCTTGACTTTTTCTCTGTGTCTGTGCTACGATTTTTCGAGCGAAGGAATGCTTTGCTCTGGCGGTTCTTTTCCCCTATACTCAAGGTATGAACGGTTCAATCGGAAACTTGAAGTCGCTGGCGAAATGTCCGGTGTGTAACAAAAAATACACACCCGCCATTGTGACGCCTCTTGCTGAAAACGAGTCCCGATCGACGGTGCATATTTCTTGTCCATCGTGCGGAGTGTCGAGCATTCTCTTTGTGTCGATGAATCAGTGGGGGGTTGCCAGTGTCGGTGTGCTCACGGATCTTGGAGGGGAAGAGTCCAAGAAGCACTTCGGTCAGGAGGTTGTCTCGACGGATCATGCGCTCGATGCTTATATCTTCTTGAAGGAACGAGCGGGACATCTGAGTGATATTCTGTAGATGCCTCTCTTGTGAGCGTCTGCCTGGTGCGGAGTTTTCGATGTTTTCGTAGAAACTTTCTTTCTCTCGTTTTTCCGGGTACGGTCTTTTTTTGAAATTGTTTTATGAGCGAATCAATACAACTTTCCGGTGAAGAGCGAGTAAAGACCGAATCGACACTCTCGAGTATTCGAAAGAACGGGCGAATTCCGGCGGTGCTCTACGGGCATGGAAATGCGTCTCGAATGATAACGGTTCCGTCTCTTGAATTTTCCCGTGCCTATAAGAAAGCGGGAGAGAATACGCTTGTTGAACTCAGTCTTTCGCAGGGGAAGCCGGTCAATACGCTTATCTATGATGTGCAGGTCGATCCTCTTTCCGGGAAATTTTTGCATGTTGACTTCTATCAGGTGCGTATGAACGAAAAGGTGGAAGCGACGGTGCCGCTTGTCTTTACTGGAGAGTCACTCGCTGTTCGTGGATCCGGAGGCGTTCTTGTGAAAGCGCTTGATGAGGTTGAGGTGTCATGTCTTCCAGGAAATATCCCGCATGAGTTCTCGGTTGATATTACGGCGCTTGCCACATTTGACGATCAGATTCATGTTTCGGACATTGTTGTTCCTGAGGGTGTTGAGCTCTTGAGTGACCGGGAGACGGTCGTTGCTCTTGTTGAGCGTCCGAGAACCGATGAAGAGATGGCGTCGCTTGACACCAAGGTGGAGGCTGATGTGAATAAGGTGGAAGGAGTGGTAAAGAAAGAAGGTGTTCCGAGTCCTGAAAAGAAGTCGGAATAGTGATTCTGTCGATATTACTTGACGTTAAAAAGAATGTCTGCTTGACAGACTTCTTTTTTTCTGCTACTTTCGAATGTCGGGGAAGGGTGTTTTCGTAGGGGAAAGAGTTTGCACCTTACCATCTTTTGCATATCGGCGTGTGAGGCTCCGCCCGCAGTACCATTCGAGGACTATCCCTCCTTAGGTCCTCGGAGGTTGCGTTTCCCGTGTCTTCGGACATATGGAGCGGCTGCGGACGGAACCCTGTGCGCCAATACAAAACAGCTATGCTTTCACGAAGAATGCACGGCTGTTTTTGTTAGAGCTTGTCTTAAAAGTCCGTATTCTGCTGCAATTTCAAAATTTTGGCTGCAAAACATTCAGATTTCGTCGCGTTACCTTCCTGGTAGCACTCCTCAATCTTCATGTTTTTCGCTCAAAATTTTGAAATTTCGCGACGAAAGAGACTTTTAAAACAAGCTCTTACTGTTTGTCTGTATTCTCTATGAAGGTGCGAAGTTTTTCTGTGATGATGGGAAATGTTTGCTGCGCTTTCTCGAGCTCATCGACGGGGAATGATTCGAGGACAAATGCAGATGTGTCTTTCTCTTGATTCTTTTCTTCATTTTCTGCAACGCCTTTGATGCCGATGCGAAATCGGAAGAAGTCTTTGGTGCCGAGCGCACCGATGATGTCTTCGACACCATTGTGCCCGGCGGATCGAGAACCGAATGACTCGCGGACTTTTCCGAGAGGGATATCCAGGTCGTCGTGAATAACAATGATGTTTCTTGGTTCAATTTTGTAGAAGTGCGCGATTTTCTGTGCCGCATCTCCGGATCGGTTCATGAACGTTTTCGGGCGAGCGAGGATAACTTTCTCGGTGCCAATTTTTTCCTCGGAGCATTCTGCTCGGAAGGACGAGTTCTCTCGAAAGGCGGGGAATTTCCATTGCGTGCGAATGTATTCGAGACAGGAAAATCCGATATTGTGCCGAGTATTGGCGTACTCTTTTCCGGGATTTCCAAGTCCAATGAGGAGAAACATAGGGTGGAGCTATGAAGAGGTTACCATAGGAAGAGATAAAGAGGCATGTCTTAGAGGGTGTCTAAAAAGCTCTACAAAAATGCACAATGTAACCGCTTTTCCGAAAGAAATTCTTTTTTGCGGCTTTCCCGTCCGCATTGCTACACAAGGTGTTGCGGGCGGACATACGAAGTGTAAGACAAGCAAAAAAATTTCTTTCGGAAAAACAGCCTTTTTAGACACCCTCTTAGGGTGTGACTATTTCTTCTCTGACGCGAGAGCTTCATCGAGCTGTTTTTGATATTCGGGATCTCTCTCGGCTTTCTGAATATCGTCAATCGTATCTTCTTCGAATGAAAGTCGTTTGGCAAGGTCGTTTCCAAGAAATATGAATATATCGCTGGCTGCATCTTCTTCGGGTAGCGTATATGTAGAGAGGGTGTTCGGATCGAGTGTCTGAAGCGAAAGTTTCGTGGCTATTTCGTCTGTTGTGTAGAGCGCTTCCGTACTTTTCCGTCGGAGGATGCCGCTGGTATCGATCGTATTATTCGCCGTCGTATCTGGGGGTACTGAAGATGCTGCCGGTACGACGCTCACATGTTTTATGTGAAGATTGTCACTGAGGAATCGCATGACTCGTGGACCGAGTGACGGCGCGTTTGACCGGTTGATAATCGAAATATGCGCGTCTTCCGCATTGATTGCCTCTTGGCGTGCTTTTGTCGCATCCAGGTCAAAGATGTTTCGTGCGAGTTCGCGTGTTTCGCTCCAATCTCCCGTTCGCGGCAAGAGGACAAACATGGCGACCGATCCGACGGGAACATGGGATACGCGAAGGAGACTGTCTTTCTTCCAGGCATCGACGACAGCTGTTGAAATATTGGTCGTGTCGAACTCGTCGGCAAGTCCGATGAGACTCTGCATATTCTCGAGAGAGAGATCAGTGCGAATATGTGTGCCGAGCGTATCAATGATATCTGAAATCGCTATGGGATTGAGGATTGTCTTGAGAGAAAACGCTTTCTTTTTGATGGCGGAGAGAATGGTCTGCTGGCGTTTGGCACGTCCGAAATCGCCTTCCGGGTCGCTGTGTCGCTCGCGCACATACTTGAGAGCGGTTGCGCCATCGAGGTCTTGCCAGCCCTTCTTTATGGCGAAGGTTTCATAGCTGTAGTTTGGTCCGGGGAAATGCGGATCGAAAAGATCTTGGTCCACATAAACACTGACGCCGCCAACCAGGTTTACGATATTGATGAATCCGTCATAGTCGAGTGTGGCAAAAGCGTGTATGGGGAGTCCGGTGATGATTGAGACGGCTTGCTTGACAGTGTCAGCTTCGGTATCGTTGCCGCGATCCAGTTGATAGAGGGCGTTGAGTTTGGTGAAGGTTTGCGTTCCGGGTATTTGCACATAGAGATCTCGCGGGAGGGAAAGGAGCGCTATTTTTTTTCGGGAGAAATCAAAACTGACAATCATGATGGTGTCTGTGAGATTTTGCCCGGCGGTTTTCTCATTGGCTTTTCCGAGAAGAAGGATATTGGTGCGTCCGTCTCGCTCTCCGGGGAGGAGGGCTCTTTCGCGGTGGAGAATCGGTGTGAGGAGGGATGTCGCACCGTGCATGGTGTCTGAAATCAGCGCATTCTCTTGCGGGACGATGCTCATGGATCTGGTTGCGCTCCCGACCTTCCAAGAAATGTACCCCAGTGCGAAAAGGGTAACCAGTGCAACGATGGGGAATGTCCAGAGCAGAATGCGTAGAAACACTCCTCGGCGTCGAGGCGGGCGTCGTTCTTGCGCAGAGATGATGTGTGTCGGACCGGAAAAAAGACCCTCTTCTGGGGGGATGAACGTGAAGCGTCTTGGAGAAGGACTGGCTGGTTTGATGGGGGTTGTTGACCCAAGCGCTCTTCGGGGGAGATTTTTTTTGCGGAGACTATCCATGGGGATATACGGGTACGAGCGTTGTCTTGCCAAGCGTTGAACGCGCGTGATATTCTATGAAAGTTAGCTTGCGTATGCGAAAACTCTCGACTTTTTTCTGGTAATGATAAAAGAGCGCTTTACTTTACAAATCTTTCGAGGCGCAACGAGAGATACTCATCGACTGGTACCCAAGAATACTGCGGAATCATACTATGAACGAGCGTCACGAACCATCTCGCCAAAAGAATGCTGACATGCATCAAGAAACATTTGACGATGAAGAAGTGTATGGCGTCGGACGATTTCTGTGGGAAATTGTCAAAATTGTCATCTTGGCGCTTATTATCATTATACCTGTCCGCGTCTTCTTCTTCCAGCCGTTTTTTGTACAGGGAGCAAGCATGGAACCGAATTTTCATGATGGGGAATATTTGGTTGTCGGAGAGTTTGGCTACAAGGAGACGACGGTTGGATTTGGTGGCACAAACCTCTTTACGGTGATGCCGTTCAAGGAGCTGCATCGCGGCGATCCGGTCGTCTTTCGTCCGCCGGGCATTGCGGGACAGTTCTTTATCAAGCGCGTTGTCGGCCTTCCGGGTGAAACAATAGAAATCAATGATTCGCATATTATCGTAAAGAACGTGCAAGCTCCCGGAGGATTTGTTCTGAATGAACGAACGTATCTTGCTCCGTCCGTGGAGACGACGGGGGATCGGGTTGTCACGCTTGGTGCGGACGAATATTTTCTCCTGGGTGATAATCGAACCGCCAGCAAGGACTCCCGCGCATTTGGTCCCGTTTCGAAAGATCGCATAACCGGCAAAGTGATGTTGCGTGCGTGGCCATTTGATCGTCTCACCTTTTTCTAACCTCTCCCATTCCTATGTCATCTACCGGAGCTCTCTCGAAGGAACCTTCGAAAAAAAAATCGCTTGAAAAGAAATCAATTGCGGCAAAGGAGCAGAAAGAGCCGTTGTTGTTGCAGACGCTTCGCGGTATGCGGGATATTCTTCCGGACGAACAGCCATATTGGGAACGAATTCGCCGGCTTTTGTCGAGTGCTTGCCAGGAATTCGGATTTCATCGTATCGATACGCCGGTTGCGGAATATGCCAATCTCTTCATTCGTTCCGTTGGCACGGGGACGGATATCGTCGACAAGGAAATCTACCTTTTCGAAACGCGCGGCGGCGACAAGGCAGCGCTTCGACCGGAATTCACAGCGAGTATCGCTCGCGCCTATATCGAACATGGCATGCAGTCCTTACCGAAACCGGTGAAGCTGTTTTCAACCGGACCGCTTTTTCGTTACGATCGACCGCAGGAAGGTCGCTATCGCGAGCATTGGCAAGCGAACTTCGATATTTTCGGTGAATCGGATCCTATTTTGGATGCACAGGTCTTTCAGATTGCTGCCCGAATTCTGACACAATTGGGACTCAAGAATATTGAGTTTCAGGTGAACAGTATCGGGACGCCGGAGGGACGAAAGGAATACCGGAAAATTCTGGTGCGGTATCTCGAATCGCAACGACACAAGCTCTGTCAAAATTGCAAGGATCGTCTCTTGGCGAATCCGCTTCGTGTTCTTGACTGCAAAGAAGACAAGTGTGTGCAAGTGACGGCGAATGCTCCGCAGTCGGCAGACTATCTTGATGCTGATTCGCGCGAACATTTCAAACTTCTCTTGGAATATCTGGATGAACTTTCGCTGCCGTATGTTGTGAATCCGAGACTGGTTCGCGGACTTGATTACTATACGAAGACGGTGTTTGAAATCTATTCGACGAGTACAGATCGGGGAGGGAAGAAAGCATCGCTTGGTGGTGGCGGTCGCTATGACGGACTCATCAAATCTCTCGGCGGGGAACAGACGCCGGCAATCGGGTTTGCGCTTGGCATGGATCGCTTGGTGCTCGAAATGATTCGACTGGGCGGCAAACCTTATCGAGAATCGCGACCCAAAGTGTTTTTGGCGCAGCTTGGCGATTGTGCGAAGAAAAAAAGCCTACGTGTTTTTTCGGATCTTCAGAAAAACGATATCTTGGTCGCGGAAAGTTTTGGACGAGGGAATCTCAAGGCACAGCTTCGTGCGGCGAACCGTGTTGCTGCCGAAATTACCGTTATCATCGGACAGAAGGAGGCGCTTGATGGCACGGCTATCGTCAAGGATATGGTGAGCGGGACGCAGGAAATGGTGCGACAAGACAAGCTTGTCGTGGCGATCAAGAAAATTCTGAAGAGTAATGTGCAGACGAGTCATAATGGAAACGGGAAATAATTTTCGGTACACTATGATCTATGGGATTCTTTTCGAGCGACACCGTCTTCACGGCGAAAGAAATGAAGTATGAGAACTTCAAGCACAGCAAGGTGATGAAGGGTCTTTTGGAGGATAAGAGTATCGCCGATATTTTGGACAAAAAAGACGAGAAGAAAGTTTTTTACGATAAGATGAAAGAAGTGGCAAAGCGGACCCCTGGAGGACGTCTCACTCGAAACGGGCTCCGAGAAGTGCTTGGCTATTTCAGGAGTGGCAAGGCGGCGAACATTCATTCAACAAAGGAAGCAATGCCGCTCGCGCAGAAGATTGCGGAGAAGTTACTTCCGGCAGGGACACGTCGATATATATATCGGAAAGATGGTGCTGTTGGAGAACAGGCAAACGGACCTGTTGATGCGAGGAGATTTTCACCGCGAACGTCAACGGTGAATCCTTCCACATCTTCAGTGAAGCCTTCTTCGGGAATATCTCGATTTGTTCCGCCCTCAGTATCTCGACCCGCTTCTGTGTCGAGGCGTGTTCCTCCGATACGACCCGCGTTTTGATTTTCAGTATATGCCGACCGTTTTTACCAAAATAATCAACAAAGAAATCTCGGCCGACATCCTTTACGAAGATGATGATGTGTTGGCGTTTCGTGATATTCGCCCGCTTGCGCCGGTGCATATTCTGATTATTCCCAAGCGGGAGATTCCATCGATAAACGATCTTGATCCGGCCGATGCGCCCCTTGTCGGGAAGATGGTGCTTGTTGCTCGCGATGTGGCGCGACGCTTGAATATTTCCGAAAAAGGGTATAAACTGCTCTTTCGGGTGGGGAGGGATGGCGGACAAGAAATCCCGCATATTCATCTGCACCTTATTGGCGGTGCGAGACTTCATGAGGATATTCGCCCGGTTTAAGGGGAAAACAGGCGGGGAAATATTTGGGACTCTCGCCGGTGGCGCGCAACAATACAGTGTGCTGTATGGTGCTAGCGGCGAGGGTCTTCAGTGATGAAGACTTCACGAAAGGAGGTTTTTGATATGATTCATATTCGCAAGAAAGATCGTGAGACGCCGGAAAGTATGATCCGGAGATTTTCGCGTCGCGTTCAACAGAGCGGCGTGCTTCAACGTGTTCGAAAGAATCGGTTTCGTCTCGAAGAAAAGAGTCGCACGAAGCGTCGGGAAGAAGCGCTCTATAAAGTGAAAATTCGCAAGGAAATCGATCGTTTGAAAAAGCTTGGAAAATTTGATGAAGAATCGCTTCGCGAAGTTCGGAAGCGTCTCAATCGGTAATCGTATTTTCGTATGACGGAACTCACATCGAAGATTCATGAAGATATGAAAGCAGCAATGCGCTCGGGCGATTCGTTTCGTCGCGATACGCTTCGGTTTCTTGAGAGTGCGCTCAAGAACGCGGCGCTTGAGAAACGAGTGACGCTTGCCGAACTGTCTGATGAAGATGTGTACGCCGTTCTTCGGCGAGGTGTGAAACAGCGTGAAGACAGTATGGCGCAGTATACTGCCGGCGGACGGGGCGACCTTGTTGAGAAGGAGGAGCAGGAGAAATCAATCCTCGCCGCCTATCTCCCTGCGGCGCCCGACGAGAGTGTGGTGCGCGACGCGGTTGAGAAGGCGATTGCGGAGACAGGTGCGACATCGAAGAAAGATATGGGAAAAGTTATGGGAGTCGTGATGAAGTCGCTCGCGCATGTTTCCGGCAATGATGTGCGCCGTCTTGTTGAAGAGCGTCTCGGGGAGTAACTTCGAGCATACCAAACGTTACGAATGAAGAGATAACACCGACATTTTCCATGTCGGTGTTATTTTTGCATGCGGGAATCCTTGCGCGATTTTTTTGGTGCATAAAGTCATGGTAGTATGAGAATACCGTTTGCAGCATATAACCTTGATTGAACGATCTCTATGAATCGGACCGTGAGAAGTTTTTCTTTTGCGGCGAGGGGGTTTCGATATGTTCTTCGCGGCGAGCGAAATTTCCAAATCGAATTGTTTGTGGCTGGAGTGGTTATTTTCGGTATGATCGTGTTTGATCTTTCCGTATTGGAACGAGTCGCGCTTATTCTTTGTATTGCCTGGGTATTGACGCTGGAATTGGTGAACACGGCCGTTGAGCGGATTATGGATGTTTTGCAGCCGCGCATTCACCCATATGCACGTATTATAAAAGATGTAATGGCGGCGGCAGTCTTGGTGTCTGCATTCGGAGCGCTGCTTGTGGGACTCGCTATCTTTATTCCGAGAATTGTGAGTATCTTTTCGTAGCACCTTTTGCGAAGTGTTCCGATGTTGTGTGGTATACTGTATCCGATATGCGGCGATGAAACCACTGGTGTGGTTTTTGCAAGTAGCTCCTCCTTTGGTTTTCGCGCGACATACTTTACGGCAATTGTTTCGATGATGTGTTCACGGGTTGTTTCTTGGTTCCTCTCTTGTTTTTCGTATGGGAAAGAACAGTTGTGTTGCCGGTCTTGACATCGGATCCGGAACTATCCGGACGGTTATTGCTGTTCCCGGGAAAGATCGCGATGCTATGCGTGTTGTCGGTGTCGGGTCGGTGCCATCCTCCGGTGTTCGTCGCGGGTCGGTCGTTGATATGGAGAGTGCCGTTCGCGCACTTCTCGAGTCGCTTTCGCGCGCCGAAGGGATGGCGGGTTTTTCGGTGGATCGTGCTGTGGTTGCGCTTGGCGGGCACGAAGTCTTCTTTCGAGAAACGAGCGGGGTAGTGGCGGTGGGCAAGGCGGATGGAGAAGTGTTGGAAGACGATGTGAATCGGGTGCTGGAACAAGCGAGGAGTGCGGCAACGCTATCGCCGAATCAGGAAATTCTTCATATTATTCCCAAACAGTATCGCCTTGATGATGAAAAGAATATCAAGGACCCTCTTGGCATGAGCGGTGTTCGTCTTGAGGTGTCGGCATTGGTGATTGGTGATGCTTCTCAACATACGAAAAATATTTCACGCGCGCTTGAGCAGGCGAATATATCCATCGAACAATTTGTCGTGGCGCCGCTTGCGGCATCGGAAGCGGTGCTTGGTGCGCGCGAGCGGGAACTTGGTGTAGCGTTGGTTGATATCGGTGCGAATACCACTTCGCTCGCTGTTTTTGAAGAAAGCGATCTTTTGCATGTAAAGATTCTTCCTATCGGTTCGGGGCACATTACCAATGATATCGCTATTGGTCTGCGCACCTCGATCGATGTTGCTGAGGAAGTGAAGCTTCGCTATGGAACCGCTCTTCCTGATGACATTGACCGAAATGACGACATTGATCTTGCCGAGATAAACAGTTCGGAAGATGGTCTCGTATCTCGTCGACATGTTGCGGAGATCATCGAGGCGCGCGTCGAAGAGCTTTTTCATTTCGTAGATGAGGAATTGAAGGCGGTTGGTCGATCGGGACTCTTGCCGGCGGGAGTTGTTCTGACAGGCGGGGGAGCGAAGCTTCCCGGGTTGGTTGATGTTGCGAAGGATGCATTGCGACTGCCGGCGCAAATCGGTTATCCGAAGCCGCTCGGGGGTGTGCTTGATCACGTTGACGATCCCGAATTTGCTACGGCAATCGGGTTGATACTGTGGGCGGAGTCGAATGCTGATCATGTTCCCGGACATTCGTCGTGGGCGGCGGTTTCCGGTGTTCACGATGTTGTGAGTCGAACAAAGAAATTTCTTGGCAAGTTTTTGCCCTAGCGGATACTTCTCTTCCGGTTTCCATGGGATATGTAGAATTTTTTTGCGGTGCGTTTCTGTGATATACTGACCGTGATATTTTGAACGTTTGTCTTACTATGTTTTCTTTTCAGTCTTTGTATATTTTGCCACTTTCAAAGAAGTTGCTTCTTGTGGCACTTGTGTCTCTTCCGCTTCTAGTTTTTGTCTTCTTTCTCGCGCGCAGAAGTTCACCTTCAAGTCCGACTCAGGACATGGCCAATGAACCGGCTTCGGAGAAGAGTATCTCTCAGGGCGCTCTTCCGGATGATCAAGATGCAAATCTCGTTGCGGATTCTTCCGCTCTCGACTCGCTGCAGTCGGGACACTCTCTTGGGAACATTGACCAACAATCTTCCGATTTGGATTCCCTGCGAGGGAGGGCGGGGAAAAATGTCCTTTCTCCAGCGGATGTTCAGTTGATGGAATTGGATTCGCAGTCTCTTCGGTAGGAAATATAAAGGATTTACTCAGTGTGGATATTTTTAAAAGTAAATGTTTATGAGCCATCTCTCTTCATCCTCAGGTGTCGCGCGGTTTTTTCGAAAATCGCTGTTTGTGCTTGCGGTCGCTGCCGCTTCCGGCGGAGCGGTTTTTCTGGTGCGTCAAGGAAGTGCTGATTCCGTTCCGGGCTTTACGGCATTTCAGGCAGCCGATATGGGTTCGAGGGCTATTATCGAGGAGATGAAGAGTGCCGGCGAGAGCGATGCTATTACTCGTTTGGGAGGGAACTGCAAGAGCGGTGTCATATCTGGTAAGAATTCTTCGGGAGAGTACCAGGTGGCATTTCGCGACAGCTCCGATCGACTCATGAGTTGTTCCGAATCGATTGGTGACGTCGCTTCCATAGAAACGACGGGAATATTTGGCACGGAAAAGCGCATTGTTCGTTCCGTTCTTGCGCAAAGTACTCCGGCTGCCGATAGCAATGCATACGTGACTACCGGATCGGAATCGCAGTATAAACAGGGGGCGCTCGGCATCGGAGGGCTGCTCAAGGCCTATTCCGGAATGAATGCGAATGGGAAGCGGGTGACAAATGTTGCAGCGCCGACGAGTTCGAGTGATGCTGCCACCAAGGCGTATGTGGACGCAGCGGGTGGAGGAGGTGGATCATGCGGCGGTGTGACCGGGGGATGTACTGGGAAATACGGCTCTCTTATAGGCGGTACCATTCAATCCGTGTGGGGGAAGGGGTGTAAAGCGGTATATGCCTCAGCGGTAGATTGTGCCGGTGCGGCGGATGCTTCCTATGAATGTGGTGAGGTGTATTCGATGAGTGAGGCTCAGGGTTCTGCCGGATTTCGAACCTTCTATTGTTTGTGTGCTCCAAAGTGACGCCGTCTCACGTTGTCTTGATTGGAGAAATTACAAAAAATTTTTCAGCTTTCTTTTCCAGAGGCTTGTTCCCATGTCCTGCGCTTTTGTTCAACTTTCAAGTATTGGTTGATAAAATTTGAGAGTCTCACAATGAAAAGAAAGGCTGTAAACAGGTTCTGAAGAGTCTCTTTTGGGATCAAGGATATGGCTTGGGTAATCCGCGCAGTGCTTTTTCATGCGCTTCTCCTGATCTCAATAGTTGGCATCGATGTGTTTGTTTGGAAAGAGATTTCATTTCATGATATTCCGGTGGCGGAAGTTTCCTGCCCCCTCTCCTCTGAATCGAGAGTGGTCAGAGGGTTTTCCATGGAACCGCTCTTCTTTGCGGGTGATGTGCTCACGATCTCTTTCGGATGGTATGTTTGCCATGTTCCAGTTCGGAATGATGCGGTTCTTGTTTCGTTTGCGGGGAATAGAGTGCCTCTTTTGAAGCGAATTCGCGGCATTCCCGGCGATACGTTTCAAATACTTACGCTTCCTACGGGTGAGGGAGAGTTTTTCTTGAATGACGAAATCTTGAAGAACATACGCGGTGAAGCCTACCGAATTCCGCCTGTTCGAGCGTCGCTCTGGCGGTTGTATGAGGCGGAATTTCATGGCGTCATCCCGACTGACAAGTTCTTTGTGCTCGGAGAGATTCCGACGGGTTCTCTGGATTCGTCGAGATTCGGCTTTGTTTCACGAGACGACCTTTTGGGGAGGGTGGAACAATGAAGGTACATTTGAGGTTTTTTGCATTCTCTGCTACACTACGCGATAGCGAGGGTTTTTCGGGGGCATCCCTTGCAAATGATTTCCAAAAAAGACATACAAGCCGGTTTCCGATGCTGCCCCATTGAGGAGGTTTCTCCTGTATTGAAGGGAGTCGGTCCGGCTTTTCTTGACACTGTTTTTTGCCTCGTGATAAAGTGGGGCATTCTCGTGAAGCCCGCTTTTTTGTGTTCGAATGTTTCTGTTTCTCCTTGCCTAAACCTCTTTCGTGCGTATGGCTGAAATCAAACCGGCAATAGAAACGTTTGCAAAGATAAAAGTCGTCGGCGTCGGCGGGTCTGGGTGCAATGCTGTTTCTCGCATGATCGAAGCGAAGATAAAGGGAGTGGAATTTGTCGTTGTAAATACCGATGCGCAAGCGCTTCATCATTCTCGGGCGAGTGAAAAAATTCACATCGGAAAAAATCTTACCAAGGGTCTCGGCGCCGGAATGAATCCGGAAATCGGTCGTCAGGCATCCGAGGAAAATCGCGATGAGATTCAGGAAGTCCTGAAGGGCGCCGATATGGTGTTTGTCACATGCGGATTGGGAGGCGGAACCGGATCGGGTGCGGCGCCAATTGTTGCCGAGACCGCCAAGGAAATCGGCGCTTTGACGGTTGGTGTTGTGACAAAGCCCTTTGCTTTCGAAGGAGCGCAGCGTCGAGCGATTGCCGAAGAAGCACTTCGCAATATGCAGGAGCGTGTTGACGCGCTGATCACAATCCCGAATGACAAGCTGCTCTCCATCATTGATCGGAAGACGACGCTGATCAATGCGTTCCGCATTGTGGATGATGTGCTTCGCCAGGGCGTGCAGGGAATTTCCGATCTTATTACCAAGCCGGGAATCGTCAATGTCGACTTCGCCGATGTGCGCGCGATTATGGAGGATAGCGGCAGCGCGCTTATGGGTATCGGCATCGCGTCGGGTGATAACCGTGCTCTGGAGGCAGCGAAGGCGGCGATTAATAGTCCCTTGCTCGATCTTTCGATTGATGGCGCAAAGGGAGTGCTCTTCAATATTTCCGGGTCGAGTGATGTTACCATGCTTGAGATCAACGAGGCGGCAAATATCATTACCGAAAATATCGATCCGAATGCCAAGGTGATTTTTGGAGCAGTGTCCGATGATCAGGTCCGGAAGGGCGAAGTGCAGATTACGGTGGTGGCGACGGGATTCGATAGCGGGCGTACGGTTGAAGACCCGTTCCGAAAGCTCTCTCGTGTGTCGGCGATGAAAGATGATCATGTCGACGATAGAGAGGTGCATGATCGTCGGGTTGCTCGTGAGGTGGCAGCTCCTTTGAGGGAAACACCGCCGCCATCCTCGTCATTCGAACGCACGGAGGACGTTGTTCGTCAAAAAGAATCGCTCGAGGAGCCGGTACAATTGGCGGAAGAGCCGGATGAGAGAATGTTTCCGATTCGAAAGCTTGAACCAAAGATGATTATTGAGGAGAAAATAGCGCCTCGCATCACGCCGCTTCGCGGTGATGCAAAAGACGACTTCTCCGAGGAGGATGATTTGGAAGTACCCGCTTTTATTCGGAGGAAAATGAAGAAAAACTGAGCTGTGCTTCCGTATGACGGTTTCGCGGGTATTTCACTGGGCAATGCTGTGTAGTATTGGAGGGGTCGGTGTCGGCCTCTTTTTTTCATGGTCTCTTGGAATGGTGCTTTGTATATGCGCGGTTGCGATTGCTTCTCTTGTAGTTTGGAGGTCGAATCACTTTCTTGTTTCATTGGCGTCTTTGTTTGTACTTCTCATCTTTTTCTTTGGGTCGTGGTTTCGAACATCGCATGCGGTGTCTTGGTGGGAATCGCTTTCGGAGGTTTCGATGCATCTTGATCGGGCGATCGTTATCGGTCGTGTCGAGCAGTCGGAGAATGCGAAGCAGGCTTTTTTGCAACCGCTTTCATGTGGAGATGCGCCGTGTCCCCGCGTTCGCATAGTGGGATTTTTTCCAAATTTTTCAGATATTGACGATGGCGATATCCTCTCCCTTTCGTGTGCATTGGAACGACCGAAGCAGTTTACGCCGGATTTTGATTATCCAAAGGTGCTGGCAAAAGATTCTGTCGGATATCTCTGCCGGTTTCCGCAGGCATTGAGAAAAGAGGGAGTAACGGAAGGAGCGGTTTCTTCTGTCATTCGGAAGACTCGCGCGCTCGTGGAAGGGGTATTGGAACAGGCAGTTCCGGAACCGGAATCAGGACTCCTCTTAGGGCTTTTGGTTGGCGGTGATGGGCGGCTCCCGAAAGACATTCAAGATGAATTTTCTCGAACCGGCTTGTCTCATATTGTCGCCGTTTCAGGATACAATGTTTCAATTATCGCGATCCTGTGCATGAACGCTCTCATATT
Source organism: uncultured Bdellovibrionales bacterium (assembly GCA_964420045.1). Taxonomy (GTDB): domain Bacteria; phylum Patescibacteriota; class Minisyncoccia; order Moranbacterales; family UBA1568. The sequence goes on from CAYQPQ010000009.1 coordinate 39,374, forward strand.
TCTCGGACTTTATCGCCAACAGGCGTTCTGGGGCGCACTCTTCGGTGTGGTGTTTTTTACACTCCTCGTGGGTGCTCCGGCATCTGCGGTGCGTGCGGCGGTTATGGTTTCGGTTGCGCTTCTCGCGACGCGCCTGGGAAGGGTGGGGGATTCGATAAACGGCATCTTGCTTGCGGCTACCGTTATGCTTCTTATAAACCCGCTGCTTCTTCGGTATGATATCGGATTTCAACTTTCCTTTGCGGCAACGCTCGGTATTTTCTTAGTCACGCCGTTTGCATTGCTTTCACTTCGTGTGGGAGATATTATTGCGACGACGCTTGCGGCCGAGCTGTTTGTGTTGCCGATTATTCTCTTTCATTTTCATGCGCTCCCGACACTTTCGCTTGCAGTGAACTTCCTTGTTTTGCCACTCGTCCCGTTTGCGATGATATTCGGCGTGCTGGCATGGTGTTTGAGTGTTATCGTTCCTTGGCTCGGGATGGTTTTTGGATTTCCGGCATTTCTTGTTTCGCGCGCTATTCTTGAAATTATTCATGTATTCTCCTCTCAAAAATTTGCTTCCATTCCGGTTCAGTACTTCGACTTGTGGGCAGTGCTTTTGTGGTATGGCTTTGTTGGTGTTGTTCTCAATATTCTTCGGCGGAAATTTTCTGTCACATTGTCACCCCGATAATTCTCTATGAAAGTCTCTCAAAGAATACTGAGTATCATTGTCCTGCTTGCCTGCGTCTCGGCGGTATTTTTGGCGGTGGTGATCTTGAGAGACAAGGCGCCATTGGCGCGTGTCGCGTTTCTTAATGTGGGACAAGGAGATGCGATACTCGTCTCACTTGGTTCGAATCAACTTCTTATTGATACGGGAAAAAATGGACGCGCGCTTCTTTCGGAACTTGGACGGCAGCTCCATCCGTGGGATCGGACGATTGAAATGGTATTACTCACGCATCCGGATCAGGATCATGTCGGAGCGTTCCCTGATCTCGTGTCTCGTTACCAGGTAAACATGCTTCTTTCGGCGGATCTCCCCGAAACATCGTCCATAGGACGGGCGATCCGGAATGAAATTGCTACGCGCCAGATTCCACGAATAGAACCCCGATCGGGATTTACCATTACGTTCGCGCCCGATATGTATCTCGAGACGCTCTTTCCGGGGCGAGATTTTATTTCCAATCCAAACAATACCAACGCGTCGAGCATTGTGGAATTGCTTCACGTCGGGCGCGACACATTTCTTTTTACGGGTGATTTGCCGAAAGAGGAAACAGTGCTTCCGGCAATCGATATTCGCGTGTTGAAGGTGGCGCATCATGGGTCGAAATACTCGACGAGCGACGCCTTTCTCGATCGTATGCGTCCACACGAAGCCGTTATTTCCGTCGGGAAAAATTCCTACGGACATCCGTCGGAGGATGTACTGACTCGTCTCGAACGTCACCGAGTTCACGTGTGGCGCACGGATATTGCGGGAACGATTGTCTATGATTGCCCTGTTCTGCCGGAAGCGTCGTGTCGCTTGCCTGTTTCTTCGCTTTGACGAAACGCGCGCTGCTCGCTATGCTGAAGAAAAACGCCTATGAAATTCAAAATAAAACAAAACCCACACGAAGAATTTTTCTGGGAGTTGGTTGCGGGCAATGGAGAGCTGATTTGCGCAAGCGAAGCATACCAATCCAAAGAGTCCGCCGTGAAATCCATTAACCTGGTGAAGCTTGAGTCCGGGCGGGCGGAGATTGTTGACACAACGGTGATCTTTCGTCGAGTGTCCAACAGTTGACGCTCTGTGTGGAAACCTTGTGTAGTAGCCGGATTCTCCGGAAGAATTTTTTTGCGGCTTTCCTACCTACCGGCAGGTAGACCTGTCCGTATTGCTACGCAAAGCGGTGCAGACGGACGTGCGAAGTATTTAGGACTTACTCGTTTGGCGCATTTTGGCGTCAAACACTCTGGTACTCGACGCAGTATATCGCATACTGCCTACTTCATTCCTCGTGTTTTTCTTGAACTGTACTCAAACACGCAAGTCCTACAATTGTGAAAATTTTTATGCCGACATTGGTTTTTGATATAGAAACGATCGGGGAAGATTTCGATACGCTCGACGAAACGACGCAGAAAGTTCTGACGCGGTGGATTCGCGAAGATTCGTTCAGTGATCAGGAATACCAAGCGGCGCTTGAGGATGTAAAGAACAGTCTCGGATTTTCGCCGCTTACGGGGGAAATCGTCGCGATAGGTATGCTCGATGTCGAGCGAGGGAAGTCGGCAGTGTATTTCCAGGCGCCCGGTGAATCGGCTGAGCCGTTTGAAGAAAACGGCGTGATGTATAAGCCGATGGAGGAGAGGGAAATGATCGGGGAGTTTTGGCGCGTTGCCGAAAAATACGATGCGTTCGTCACCTTCAACGGGCGGGGATTCGATGTGCCGTTTCTCATGATGCGTTCGGCGGTGCATCAGATTCGTCCGACGCGCGATCTTCTCTCGAATCGCTATCTTCCGCTTCAACGCGGTGCAAAGCATATCGATCTTATGGATCAAATGACATTCTATGGGGCGACGCGGCGGCGACCGAGTCTGCATCTTGCCTGTCGCGCTTTCGGTATTCCAACGCCGAAGGGTGAAGGAATCGACGGCGACAGTGTCACACGATTCTTCCGCGAGAAACGATTCAAGGATATTGCTCGGTACAATGTTCGTGATATCGAAGCAACCGGAGCACTCTATGGCTACTGGGATCAGTATTTGCGATTTTGATCCGCTTGCTTGATTTCCCTCAATTTTTCGGGTATTCTTCCTCAATAAGTCATTTTTTGTATTGTGTATGGAAAACGTGCAGAGAGAACGGACGCTGGTGATCATGAAGCCGGATGCGGTACAGCGATCACTCATGGGAGAAATCCTCGGGCGGTACGAACGGAGCGGTCTCAAGCTGGTTGCTTTGAAAATGCTCATACCGACGCCGGATATGGCAACGGAGCACTACATGGTGGGAGGCGAAGAGTGGCTCGAGAATGTTGGGAAGAAGGCGGCGGCTGCCTATGAGAAAAAAGGCGAAAAGTCCCCGTTCAAAACATTTCGCGAGAATGGCATGGCGATTCTCAAATCAAATGCCACCTATCTCTCCGCTGGACCCGTGGTAGCGATGGTGTGGGAAGGGAACAGCGCTGTCGGTATCGTGCGAAAGCTCACGGGAGCGACGGAACCTTTGGGAAGCGATGTTGGGACAATTCGCGGAGACTTTACGGTGGATTCGTATCAACTGGCCGACACAGGCAATCGCTCTATCCGCAACCTTATTCACGCATCCGGCGATCCGTCTGAGGCCGAGAAGGAAATCCCCATCTGGTTTTCCGAGAAAGAAATTCTCTCCTATCGGCACGTGCAGGAAGCGATTCTCTACGACGTGAATTTGGATGGAATTTTGGAGTAGGGAATATTTCGGCGTTTTACCGATTTGGCATTTGCTTTCGAACCGATCTCTTCTTTTGCAAGGGGTCGGTTTTGCGTCTGGTATTGACAGAATCACGGAAAGAGCGCAAAGTGCCGGTAGATGGAGTAGTTCTTTCTTATAAGGGATGAAAGCGATTTTCCAGTCCAATCCTTTTTTGAGGGAGAAAATCATGTCACAAAGACCAGAAGTGGCTTTTTCGGGCTTGGTTACGTTTAGTATGCAGGTTCCAACTGCATTAGTTGTAGTCGCATTCCGCGAGTGGATAAAGCATGTTGACGCGATTGCGCCATATGCTGGTGTAAGAACGCACCGGTGGGCTCGTGCCAATGAACTGAATCGCATCGGGCCATCGAAAGCCTGATGAGATCTGCTCCATCCCTTTAGCGGGAGTCACAATTTTACAAAGGCGAGTCTCATTTACAATAGGGATTCGCCTTTCTTCTTGACAGGAATTTCTCGTGTGGCATACTGTTGGCATGACAACAACGACGAACAATGGTATGTGTGCGGCAGGGTGGGGTCTTCGTGATCTCGTCCTTTTTGCGGGCGTCATCGTGCGCAAGCAATACACACATTCGTCGGGGTTGTCATAAAGGAGAAGAAAGGGAAAGGAAGAAAGAAAAGACACCCGACGAACCAGTCGGGATTTTTGTTCGTTAAAAAACAGGAACGCTAACATGCTATCTAATTTTATATTGCCAGGATCTACTGGTGGGTGTGGCGTATATGGCAATAATGAAGGATTGCTTGTGCCCCATCGCCCGAGGCGTTTTAAGGAGATTAAGCCGACTTGCAAGGATAAATGTGCTCCTCCTAATGAATCAGAGGGGCCTTACGGAGGTTCCGATGAAGATTATGTAAACCCAACTATAGAGCGTCGAGTGAGGCGATGAAGTAAAAAATAGATTGAGCGTCAAGAGAAAATAACAAAAGGCAAATGCTGCCATCACTTTTGTATATCCTCAATCTTAATCTGCAGAGGCGGTGATGAACACATCATCGCCTTTTTGATTTTTCCGGCGGGGCGTGATAGGTTATGGGGCAGGCAAGTGCGATTTGTGTTTCGGGATATCGTATAGTGGTAGTACGCGTCCATGGGGTGGATGTAGTCCCGGTTCGATTCCGGGTATCCCGACAGGAAAGATGGATGAATTTTTATTTTTTGTTCGCGACAATCTTTTTGTGGTATTGCTAATTTCGAATAGGTATTAGATACTGGAGTCGTAACCCATAACTCCA
>CAYQPQ010000010.1:0-41437 GCA_964420045.1 uncultured Bdellovibrionales bacterium
GCTCTTTCAGTATCGTGAAACGGTGGTTTCTATTTTAAGTTAGCAATACCAGAAAAAGAATGGTGTGAAACCGAAGTTTCGAGCGGATATCCCGGTGGTGTTTGCGGCGATGTCGAAGCGGTCATTTTGCTACCGGATGTTTATCACACGGTATATCTTGGAAGCGAAGCGGATCCCGCTGACGGTTTTCACGCTCTATGATTATTTTCTTCTCGACACGGTAGATCGGAAGTTTATGATTGAGGCAAACAACGTGCTTGTGGCGCGCTCCAATGAGTTGTGGGTGTTTGGTCCGGTATCGGAAGGCGTTGCCAAAGAAATCTGTGTTGCCGAATCGCTCGGCAAACCGATTCGCTACTTCGCCATCAAGAAACCGCATCGCCTCGTAGAGATTTCAAAATCCCACGTAGAATACGAACGCGGCGTGGAGTAGTGTGCAACGAGAGGAATGGACTGGTTGAGAAATAAAAATCGCCTTCAAAGGCGGTTCTTTGCTGGAGCTTATAGAATGGGAAAAGCCCTCAATACGAGAGGAACGTCTGAGTCCCAAGAATTGATAGTGTCGGAAAAAAAATCGTTCTTTTTCCCTGGAAACCAAGGGGGACTCAATTTATCGATCCTCTGTTCTGAAGGCTACCCGACTTAATTGTAGCGGAGAATCCAGATACTGTAAACGTTGACTCGGTGTTGAAAATACGCTCTGATTAGGATCAGAGGTTCCTTTCATAACGAGAGAGGTGTGAGACATGGTTTTTCCTGCAGAATTTGTTATTTTTAGGCGGTTACAGAGTTATTCTGAGATACCGAAACTTGAAAATTTGGGTTGCCCGGAACATCTTCTCCTTGCCGTTTCTTGCGTGTGTGAGTTGTGGGCAAAGTGTTTTCGAGATAGTAATGCTGAGTGTGGAGGTATTTCTGTAGAGCGTTTCTTGTTCTCGGCTGATTTTTCTGTTATTCAGGCACATCACGAGTTAGGAGAAATAATAATGGCTCAGGATTGCGAGCTCTGGTATTGGATGATGCGTGTTGCAGAGAAAATTGTGTCTTCGGAGTTCTTTCATTTAGTTGAGGAGAGGCTGAATGCGCCAGGATTTTGTGTTCAGATTTTGACATGGACAAAGTCTTATTGTCGGAAATGATAAAGAAGACAGTGAGTTCTTTTCAGTTTATCTCTTAAGAGGGGAAGAATGAGGATGGTTGCATTTTTTGGCACGCAAATTTGTTTTGCGTGCCTTTTTATATTTTGATAGTGGTTCCGGTATTCGTTTTGGTAAAAGCGCTTTCGTAAGCTTCTGTCTTGAGGCCGTTAAAAACAGAGACATATCGGAGCGATTTCGGGAGCTTGTTCTTTGCGAGTCCCGCAATCTTATTTGCGAGTCCGCCGGTAACGTCTACCGAATGTGATCCGGAAAGTGAGACGTTTTTGTTTTCCAGCAACTCTTTGAGTGTAGTGACTTGTATGAGTTTTGCGTCTTTGTTTTTGTGGGGGTCTTTGTTGAAGATGCCGTCTATGTCTGATGCAAACAAAACCCGTTCAGCTTGATATTTTTCTGCCAAGATGAAAGCGCTAGTGTCTCCGGAGAGTATGGACATACCAAGCGTTTCGTCGAACACAAGTTCGCCGTAGAGAAGAGGAATGCAGTTATGTGTCAGTGCTTGATTGATGGATTCAAAGGAACAAGAAGCTATTCGCTTCTGTCGTTGCGTGATAATGGAGGCTGTGTGAATGGGGACGATCCGAAGGTTGGCGCGTGAAAATATTTTGAAAATTTCGAGGTTGAGCAGTTGATTCGCTTGTCTGGTGAGGAAGGCGCCATACCATCGCTCGGGATCGTTCCCGAGGTCTTCCGTGAGGCGGTATTTCTTGGCAAGTTGATGCCCACCGGCACCGGCACCGTGAATGATAATGGGACGGATATGAGGGTTCTTTTTGAGAGTTTCCTGAATTTCTGTCGCGATCCGAGCGAGGAGTGTTCTCCGTATGAATGTGCCTTCTCGGTGCTTCTGTGTGATAACGCTTCCGCCTATCTTGAGAACGATCACTCTCTTTTTTTCTGTTGAAGTATTCATGATGCTCGCTTGCGTAAAAATTTCTCTTTCATCTCTTTCAATTCGAATGGCTCCATAAAGCGAGTGGATTCTGTGGTTGTCACATGCTCCTCGAGGGTGGCGCCGAGATTTTTGAAATATTCGGCAACTTCTTGGACTCGGGATTCGGGGGCGCTGGCGCCGGCACTGATGCCAACGGTTTGTGTGTTGTCGAACCATGCAGGGTCGATGTCTTTTGCGCTATCGATGAGATGGGCGGGTTTTCCTTTGGTGCGTGCGGTTTCGGCGAGGCGGGTGGAATTGGAAGAGTTCTTCGATCCGACGATGAGGACGATATCGGAGCGTTCCGCTATTTCGGAAACGGCTTTCTGGCGATTGGTGGTCGCGTAGCAAATGTCTTTGCCGGGAGGGGCGACGATGTGCGGGTATTTCTGCGTGAGCGCTTGAATGATCTCTGCCGTTTCGGGAATGCTCAGTGTGGTTTGCGTGAGGTAGGCGAGCTTTTCGTTGTTGTCAATGCGGAGTGATTCGATATCGGATTTGGTCTCGATGAGAGGTACGGTTTTCCCGTAGGCGTGCATCGCCTCGCCGATCACCCCGATGCCTTCGGGGTGTCCCTTGTGTCCGATATAGACAACTGAATAGCCGTCTTTCATGAATCGGTGCATTTCGAGGTGCACTTTGTTTACGAGGGGGCAGGTGGCGTCGATGATTGTGCAGTGTTTCTTTCTCGCGATTTCGAAATCTTCGGGAGGGGAACCGTGCGCGGAGAAGACGACGATAGCATTTTCCGGGATGGCTTCGGCGCTGTCGACGGTGATAGCGCCGCGATCTTCCAAACTTTTCACAACGGTTTTGTTGTGGACGATCTCGTGTTTGATATAGACCGGCGCGCCGAAAATATCGAGTGTATCCTCAACAGTTTTCACCGCGCGCGCCACGCCCGCACAGAATCCGCGCGGCGAAGCGAGAATGACTTTTTGAATCATAGATTTTCCAACGCTTCTTTGAAATTTTCCATCCCATTATCTTCCGGTTTCGACAAGAAGTTTTCATGCGTGGAGACTTTTTTGCCGCTTTTCAATTCGAGATCTTTCCGTGCTTTTCCGGATACTGCGCCACCTTCTTGTGCGGCGACTCTATTTTCTTGAAACCCTTTCGCGTTTCTATTTCTCGCAATCTCTGTTGTCGATGCTTCTCCAAGCATATTGAAAATTAATTCGAGATCGTTCATGTGGTCTCGTAAATTTTCTCGTTTGAGTCCTTTGAGTTTCTGATACTCTCTTGGCGTCATACCAAATGTGGCTTTGGAAATTTCCGCGGTTAGAATGGCATATTCTCGTCCTTCTCTTACGTCGCGATTTTTCCATTCGGCGGTAAGTGTCTCTCGTATTTCGATTCCGCGCATTCTTTTTTCGATCCATGCGTCGGAGTAGCCCTTTGCTCTGTAGAGCTCGCGTGTTCGCCGTGTTGCCAATTCAGGGTCTTCGATTTCTTGCACTCGCTCATATCCGACTTTTGCCATCCATCGTTTGAACGGCTCTGCTTTGGGGGAGGGAATAGATTGAATAATGCGGAAAATACCTTCGGTATTGGCGCAGTTCAGACTTTGTTTGCCACCGGTCGTGTCAATTGGAAGGGGGGTGGCAATTTGCCCCCACCCTTTTGCGAGTTCCGTATCACGCTTTCGCATGTCTTTTATGTATCCCTTCGGTTGCACCGAATCCGTAAGTGCAGAGACAACATCTTCAATAACAAACCACCACTCGTCATTGTACAGTGTCTTGCGGATTTTCTTTCTCTGAAAAATCGCTATTTTGGTAATCATGGTGTGGTGGTTATAAACCCCGTATGATTCCCAGCACTTCGTTGCGTTTTTGTTCCATGTGTTCTCGTGTGTCGGCTTCGAGGTTGAGGCGCAGAAGCGGCTCGGTATTGGAGGGGCGGACATTGAACCACCAGTCGGGGAAGTCTATTTTTATGCCGTCGAGGTGAGAGATGGTTCCGTCGGAATAGGCGTGTTCGAGCTTTTTCATGACGGCATCTTTGTCGGCGACTTCGCTGTTGATCTCTCCGGAGTGATGGTATCGTTTCAGATCGCTTGCGAGAGCAGAGGCGGTTTGTTTGGTTTCGCTCATCACAGAGAGAATAAGGAGCCCTGCGAGCGAACCGGCTTCGGCATAGGAGTTTTCGAGGAAATAGTAGTGTCCGGAAAGTTCGCCGGCAAAAACGGCATTCTCGTCGCGCATTTGCCGTTTGATATTGGCGTGACCCACTTTGCATTCTTTGGCGACGCCGCCCGCTTCCTCGATGACTTCTTTCACCGCTCTCGAGGATCGGAGATCATAGAGGATGGTCGCTCCTGGGTGTGACTTTAGCACTTCACGAGCGATGATGCCGGTCATGTGATCCATGGGAATAATCTCGCCGGTTTCATCAACAAGTCCGACGCGGTCGGCATCGCCGTCAAAGGCAATGCCGAGATCGGCATGCTCTGCAACGACACGCGTGCGGAGTTCGTCGAGGGTTTCGGTTTTGAGGGGATTTGCCTCGTGCGCCGAGAACGGATGGTCAAGATCGTCGTACATCGTGACGAGCTCGATATTTTCCGGGAACATTTTGAATATCGGGAGCTCAAGAATGCCCATGGCATTTGCGGTATCAATCACTACTTTGAAGTGCGCGTCATCAAGTCGGGCAAATTTTTCGAAATGTGCTTCGTAGGCCGGTCGTATGTCCTGTGTCGAGAGTGAACCTTCTGTGTGTGCGTCCGAAAAGGTTTCTTGCACGACTCGGTCTCGAATATCGAAGAGACCGCTTTTCTCTCCGACGGGGAGCGCGTTTTTGAGGGCGATTTTCATGCCATTGTATTCCGGTGGATTGTGAGATGCCGTGATGGAGACGGCAGCATCCACGTCGAGATGCCATGAGGCGAAATAGACCATGGGCGTGGTGAGGAGTCCAAGGTCGATCACATTGGCGCCGCTCTTTCGTGCGCCTCGCGCAAAGGCTTCGAAGAGAGCGGGGCTCGATGTGCGGGCGTCTCGCCCTAGTGCAATGGTTTTGAGTTTCAGTATATCGACAGTGGCGCGTCCGATTTTGTAGGCGTCTTCTTCGTCGAAGTCCGTACCGTAGATTCCGCGAATGTCATAGGCTTTGAAGATGCTCGAATTCATAAGGAGAGAATCAGGAATAAGAAATTAAGAATAAAGAATGGGGAAGATGAAAGTATAGAAGGTGGAAGGTGGAAGATAGAAGATGGAAGGTGGGAATGTAGGGGTTCTTGCTCTATGGGTTGTTGTCAGTTGTTTGTTCTTTGTGTCTGTTTTCCCAACATTGACAGCTTGGGGAAGAGTCGTCAAGATGGGGCTATATGTGGAAAAAGATCTCATCGAAGGAAGTATTCGCTCACCCGAAAGTGACGCTTGTCGAGGATGAAGTGGAACTCCCAAGCGGCGTCCGGCTGAATTATCTCTATTCGAAACATATTGTTGACGGGGCGACCGTGATTTGCCGTCGTCCTGATGGGAAAATTCTCGTCCAAAAGGAGTACTCCTATCCGGCAGACGAACATCTCTATCAGTTTCCGGGCGGATTGCTTCTTCCGGACGAGAGTGTCGATGTCGGGGCGAACCGCGAGCTTATGGAAGAGGCGGGCTATCAGGCAAAGGTGCTGACGGTACTTGGTGATTACTACTACGATCATCGGAAATCAAAGGGACGGATGTATGTTTTTCTCGGTGAGAATTTGAAAGAAGCATCGCTTCCGCCCGATCCGGAGGAAGAGGGTGCGATCGAAAGTTTCTGGTTTGCGGAAGAAGAAATCGAATCAATGATACAAAAAGGCGAGATCGAGAATAGTCGGTTTCTGTCAGCGTGGTGTTTATATCGTGTGGGGAAATGTTGAAGGCACAGAACAGTTCTTTGAGAGGGGATTGAAAAATGCGCGACGGTATCTATAGGAAGTCGGTTGGCGTGTTCGTGTGGGATAAAGATGTCTTCCTTGTTCTTCTGAGAAAGAAGGATAGATATTGGGGAATTCCGGGAGGAAAAGTGGATGTCGGAGAAAGCGCTCCGGAGGCGGTGATTCGGGAGCTTTGGGAAGAAACGGGCATCGTTGCTCGCCTTAACCAATTACATCGATTGAGGACTCATCGCATCGATCTTGGTCATGAGGGTCTGTGGGAATATGTTTCTTTTGCAGTGAATCTGCCTGCAACACCAACGGTGACACTGAATCCCGATGAACACACGGATTTTGTGTGGGTGACGCCAGGGAGTCTGCTTCGATACAAAGCAAAGGGAAAACCTATTTTCCCCGGTCTGATTCAGGTAATGGGCGATGTTGGCTGTTTGCGGCTCTCTCAGGTTGAGTGTGGTGTTAAAATTCAGTTGATTTCGTGACATTTTCTTGGGATTCCGCTAGCATGCAGTGAGCGGAGTCCTCTTCTTTTTTGATACTTGCAAATATGTCTCTCAAGGCGGGAATTGTTGGGTTGCCGAATGTGGGGAAGTCGACCTTGTTTAAGGCGCTCTCCGGAAAGGCGGTCGATATCAATAACTATCCTTTTTGCACGATTGAGCCCAATGTGGGGATTGTGCCGGTGCCGGATGCGCGGTTGGGGAAGCTTGCGGCGATGTCGAAGTCGGCAAAGATCATTCCGCCGGTCGTTGAGTTTGTGGATATTGCGGGGCTCGTTGCGGGCGCGTCGAAGGGGGAGGGGCTCGGGAATAAATTTTTGGCGAATATTCGCGAGGCGGATGCGATTATCGAAGTGGTGCGGCTCTTTGAGAATCCGGATATTATTCATGTGCACGATCGCGTGGCGCCCCTTGAAGATATTGACATCATTCATACCGAGCTCATCTTGGCGGATATGGAAACGGTCGAGAAGCGGAAGTTGAAGACCGTGAAAGATGCGCGTGCCGGGAAGAAAGATGCACTCGCCGAGATGCCGATACTCGAGCGTATTGAAGCGGCGCTTCAATCAGGGAAGCTCGCGCGGGAGGCGGGCATTTCTGAAACCGAAGATTCAAGGCGGTTGTTTCGCGAGCTGCAACTCCTCACGGCGAAGCCCTTTCTCTTTGTCTACAATATGTCCGATCCGGAGGCGGCACTTCCACCCGAGCTTGCGGCGCGTCCTCATGTGCGGCTCGATGTGAAGATAGAAGAAGAGCTGTTTTCCATGAGTGCGGACGAACAGGCGGAACTCGGGCTTTCGTCGAAGATCGGTGATCTTATCCGCGAGACGTATTCGCTCTTGGGACTCATGACGTTTTTCACAACGGGTGAAGCGGAGACGCGCGGATGGACAGTGGCGCAGGGTTCGACCGCGCCTCTTGCCGGGGCGGCGATTCATACGGATTTCAAGGATCGATTTATTCGTGCCGAGGTGATCGGCTGGGAAGCGCTTCTTGCCGCAGGGTCATGGAGTGTCGCGCGTGAGAAAGGGACGCTTCGCCTTGAAGGAAAAGAATATGTCGTTCAAGATGGTGATGTAATGGTATTCCGGGTGTAGCTATTGCTTCTCACTGAAAAATGTGGTACGTTGTCTACTGAAGTTTTCTTAACAATGTAGTCAAGAGGGGGGTTCGAAATGACAGATGTGCAGCAGAATCTGATTGGTATCCGGGCGAGTGACTGTTTTTGGGACATCCTGGCAGGGAAAGTTAAGTTAGAACAAGTCGAATGTATTTTCATTCCCTGCTGGGAAGAATATAGGGTTATTATGGATAACCCAGACTCTCGAGTGGACTATGTCTGTGCTGTTATTCGAAACTCTTTCCGCTATGAGTCTCCGAAATGTCCAGAAGGAGAGGTTGATGCTTTCCTATCGCGGTCAGATGTTATTATAAGGGAAATCGCATTGAAATTGGTATCACCGGATGAAGATAACAAATGGTGTGATCCCTGGAGAGTGAAAGGAAATGCTGTGATCGATGAATCTGGTTCTCCTAGGACATCTCTGGGGCATTGGGTGGACTCTGCTAAAAATGAGAAAATCCTTTGGAGACTTAATATTGGAGGCTGAACTGAAGTAGAAAGTATCGAATTTCCAAACCATTCAAACCGGGTCTTGACACTCGGTTTTTCTTTTCTTACAATTGATTTAGCAGTCAATATGTTCGAGTGCTAAATCAGATAAATTGTTAACGAATGAGACTATGGCGAAGCAAATCGCGTACAGCGAAGATGTGCGGCGGAGAGTGAAGGCGGGCATCGATCATGTGGCGGACACGGTGAAGGTGACGCTCGGACCCAAGGGGCGGAATGTGATTCTCGACAAGGGTTTTGGCGCGCCGACCGTGACGAATGACGGTGTTTCCATTGCCAAGGAAATCGAATTGAAGGACAAGTTTGAAAACTTGGGCGCTTCGCTCGTGAAACAGGTGGCAGACAAGACGAATGACGCGGCGGGCGACGGTACGACGACGGCGACAGTGGTGACGCAATCCATCGTGCGCGAGGGGTTGAAGTTCGTAGAAACCGGTATCAACCCGATTGGTATTCGCCGGGGAATGGAAGCGGCGAAGGATGAGGTGGTGGCGTTACTCCGGAAAAATTCTAAGAAGATTTCTTCCAAAGAAGAAATGGCGCAGGTGGCGACGATCTCGGCCGAATCGCGAGAAATGGGCGAGATGATCGCTGATGTGATGGATGAAGTGGGGAAAGATGGCGTGGTGACCATCGAGGAATCGCAGAGTTTCGGTCTTTCGAAAGAAGTGGTTGAAGGAATGAGTTTTGATCGAGGGTATGTGTCGCCCTATATGGTGACCAATGTGGAATCGCAGAGCGCCGAGATCAAAGATGCGATGATTTTGCTTACCGATACCAAAATTTCCGCTATCAATGAAGTGCTGCCGATTCTTGAGAAGGTGGCGCAGAGCGGGAAGAAAGAGTTTGTGATCATTGCCGAAGAAGTCGAAGGCGAGGCGCTTGCTATGCTCGTGGTGAACAAGCTTCGCGGGACGCTCAATGTGCTCGCAGTGAAGGCGCCGGAATTTGGCGATAGTCGAAAGGCAATGCTTGAGGATATTGCTATTTTGACTGGCGGACAGGTGATTTCGAAAGACAAGGGCATGAAGCTCGAGAGTATTGATATCTCCATGCTTGGACAGGCGCAAAAGGTGATCGCGACGAAGGATGATACGACGATTGTCGGCGGCAAGGGCACGAAGAAGAGTATTGAAGCACGCATTGCCCAGCTCAAGAGCTTGATTGATCAGACGGACAGCGAATACGATCGAGAGAAGCAGAAGAAGCGCATGGCGAAGCTTTCGGGCGGTGTCGCGGTGGTGCGTGTCGGTGCGGCGACGGAGACCGAGCTCACCTATATGAAGCACAAGATGGAGGATGCGCTTGCAGCAACCAAAGCGGCGGTCGAGGAGGGGATCGTCTCGGGTGGCGGTACGGCGTTTGCGAAGGCAGTGGCGACGCTCGCTGAGCAGATGAAGAAGCGAACTTTTGACAATCACGAGTTCCGCGCTGGCTACGAGACGCTTCTCAAAGCACTCAATGAGCCGCTTCGTCAGATTGTAAAGAATGCTGGCGAACAGGATGCCGCCGTGGTGCTCTCCGAAGTTGTTCGCGAAAAAGGAGCGAACTATGGCTATAACGCCGCGACGAATAGCTACGAAACCGACATGATCAAGGCGGGAATTATCGACCCACTGAAGGTGACGCGTACGGCACTTGAGAATGCGGTCTCTGTTGCAGCGCTTCTCCTTACAACCGAGGCGGCTGTGGTGGATCTTCCGGAAGAAAAACCGGAAATGCCCGGCGGCGGCATGCCCGGAATGGGAGGCATGGGAGGAATGATGTAGAGTTTCACTCTTCTAAGTTCTAAAACAACCCACTTTTTAGTGGGTTGTTTTGTTTTCTTTTGACAATGTCTATGGCTGTTTGTAAAGCGATAATCTTTACAATCCACCTTCCTTTCGTAGCTGCTTCTGGATGTGGGATTTGGCGATGGAGGTTTTGACGAAGCGGAGCCAGTCCTGATTGGGTTTCTTGCGGCCTTTGTCGGTGATGATTTCGACGACCTCACCGTTTTTTATATGGTGATCGAGCGAGGCGATTTTCCCGTCGATTTTGGCGCTGGTCATGCTGTTGCCGATCTCGCTGTGTATGGCGTAGGCGAAATCGACCGGCGTTGCTTCCTCGGGGAGTTCGATGATGTCGCCTTTGGGCGTAAAGGCAAAGATATGGTTTTTGAAAAAATCTATTTTAATACCTTCGAGAAATTCGCGATTGTCCTGACCGATTTCTTTCTGCCATTCTTGGAGCTGTTTGACCCAGGCGAGTTCTTTGGGGGGCGCCGTTTCGTGACGGCGAAAGAAGAGTTTGCGCCAGCTGGTGCTGCGCTCCTTTTCCGCATATGCCCAGTGAGCGGCGATGCCGAGTTCTGCTTCATCGTGCATTTTCTGGGTGCGGATTTGAATTTCAATAATGCGTCCCTCGGGACCGAAGACGGTAGTATGGAGTGATTGGTAGTTATTCGGCTTTGGGAGGGAGATGTAGTCTTTGATGCGCCCGACCATGGGGCGGTAGCTCTTGTGAACGGCGCCAAAGGCTTCGTAGCAGTCGGAGACGCCGGGTACGATGATACGAATGGCGACGAGATCATAGACGCGTTTGATATCCATGTCGTGGCGGCGGAGTTTTTGGTAGAGTCGGTAGAGCCGCTTGGAGCGACCTTCGATGTGCACGATGCGGACACCGTCTTTGGTAAGGCTTTCGCGGATGCCGGTGACGCACCGGTCGAGATAGGAGTCGCTTTCGCGCATGTATTCTTTGACGAGCGCGAGGGTTTTTTCGTGTGCTTCGGGGTCGAGATATTTGAATGCCAAGTCTTCGAGCTCGCCTTTGACTTCGCCGATACCGAGCCGGTTGGCGATGGGGGCGAATATTTCCATAGTCTCGCGCGCGATTCGAAGTTGTTTATCGGGCGGGAGGTAGTCGAGTGTCCGCATGTTGTGGAGGCGGTCGGCGAGCTTCACAATGACAACGCGAATATCCTCCGCCATAGCGAGGAACATTTTCCGGAGATTCTCGAGGTAGTATTCTTCGCGTGATCCACGGAGACGAATTTTTCCGAGTTTGGTAACGCCATCGACGAGTACGGCAACCTCGTTGCCAAACTGCGTGCGTATGGTTTCGAGCGAGACAGCAGTGTCTTCGGGAACATCGTGGAGAAGTCCGGCAGCAATAGTCCGGGATTCCATGCCGATTTCTGCGAGAATTTTTCCGACAGCGAGCGAATGTTCGATGTAGTCTTCTCCGGACTTTCGTTTTTGTCCTCTATGCGCTTCGTTTGCAAGTGCGAAAGCGGACGCGATGAACCGACGCCCTTCGCTTGAGGGGGGGAATTTGCATGCTTTGAAAATGTCTTCGAGTACAAGAGACATAGGGATTGCTTTCTGCTAGTATATCCCACTCGCGACAAAATGCCATCCCTCACCGGAAGCGTTCTTTGCTTTGGAAAGGGGAATATGAAAAAATCCCCGAAGGGAGTAAAAACAGAAGCTTTGGAATATGAAATGTTTGAACTGTAGGTTTCGCGTTATTTTGTCAGGGAATATTGTTTCAGTATCTCGATACCCCGAGGGTATTTCCGGCGGAACTTGTTTGAGATGGAGGATCCGATGGTGAGTCCAGCTGCAAAAGTTGTGATCATGACGATAAAATAGGTTGAAACGCGACTGGTTCTTCCGTCGGCTATATCCGGGAAGAAGTTCATACTGATGATAAATGATACGACAAAAACCGATGCCACAAAGAGTGATTCCAAAAGACCAACGAGAATTGTTCCAGAGATCCTTCGCGATGCCACAGTACCTTCAGTGTGTGTTTCGGATAGGGTATGGCTCATGCGGGATTGCTCGATATTTCTTTTTACCTGATTTTCGGAAAGCGCGGTGCCACAGCTGCGGCAGAATGCGATTTCGGAGGCGATATTTTCTCCGCAATTCTGGCAGTACGCTGATGAATGGGAAAACTTCATAAGAACTCGAAAACGTATGAATATCTCCAGTATATATCATATTCGGAGAATGTGCAGAGGAGATTTGTACCGTGTCAAGATTGACGCGCGCGGAGCGCGTGATAGATTGATGGGATACTGTTGTTTTGCTTTTCCTTCTATGATGAGGAATATTTCTCTGATACTGTGCGTTGTTCTATTTTCGTCTCTTTTGGCAGTGGCTGTTTTCTACGCTTTTGAATTATCGCAAGCGCGTCAACTTGGTCGGTCAGTGATAACCGGCTCTTCTGTGGCAAGCCCGGACAATACCGCTCAGATAGCCGATACTCGTGACAATCCTGATCAATCCCCAATTACGATTCTCTTTGCCGGGGATATGATGTTCGATCGATATATTCGGACGCAGTCTGAGAGAATGGGAAGAGAACAGGTCTTTGATGGTGTTCGAGGGAAGCTTTTGTCGTCGGATATGGTGGTGGCAAATCTTGAGGGCCCCATCACTTCCAATGTATCAAAAAGCAAAGGATCGGCTGTCGGAGAGGCGCGGAATTATATCTTTACCTTCGATCCCGCGTGGGCGAAAGTGCTCGCTGACGAGAATATCCGCTTGGTAAATATCGGCAACAATCACATTCTTAACTTTGGCGAGTCGGGACTGGTCGAGACGCGACAATTTTTGCGAGATGCCGGTGTGAAATTCTTTGGCGACCCGACAGATGATTCATTTCGCTCATATGTCGCTATTCTTCATGGGAAAAGAATAGGATTTGTGAACTACAATCAGTTTTACGCGGATGCCGATCACCGGACGCTTGCCGGTATCGAGCGTCTTCGCTCAACGGTCGATGTGCTTTTTGTGTACACGCATTGGGGTGTTGAGTATGCTCCGGCAACTTCTGAAGAGAGGCGTCTCGCACATCTCTTTATCGATCGCGGCGCCGATGCGGTTATTGGGTCGCATCCGCATGTTGTTCAGGAACACGAAACTTATCGCGGGAAGACAATATACTATTCTCTGGGCAATTTCGTGTTCGATCAATATTTCAGCCAGGAAACGATGAGGGGTCTCTTGGTCGAAGCTTCAGTTGCTCTGAACAACTCGATTTCGTTTCGAGAGATCCCGATTACGCTCTCATCTGACGGGAGAACGCAAATTGAAAAGTAGGAGAAATTGCATCCTCAGAGTGTGTCTAAAAAGGCTGTTTTTCCGAAAGAAATTCTTTTTTGCTTGTCTTACACTTCGTATGTCCGCCCGCAACGCTTTGCGTAGCAATGCGGACGGGAAAGTCGCAAAAAAGAATTTCTTTCGGAAAAGCGGTTACATTGTGCGTTTTTGTAGAGCCTTTTAGACACCCTCTTAGACGAAGGAAGTGAGAGCAGATCGTGTTTTTACTTCTTTTTCTTTTCGAGGAGGTGGGGATTGTGGTTGGGGCAGGTGCGGTCGGAGCAGCGTTCGGGGATGGTTTTGGTGCCTTCCATCATGAGAGCGCCGCAGGGTTTGCCGTCGCGAATGAATGAGCAGTGTTTGCCGGTTGGGCGCGCCTTGATGGCGTGCTTGCAGTCCGGGTAATTGGAACAGCTGTAGAAGGTGCCGAAGCGACCGCGCTTCTCGACCATTTCACCCTTCTTGCATAGGGGGCAAGCGACGCCGGTTGTTTGTGTAGCGGATCCTTTGATGAATTTGCATTTCGGATAGGTGCTGCAGGCAACAAACGGTCCGAATCGCCCCATCTTTTCGACGAGCGGGCTGCCACACTCGGGGCAGGGCTCGCCAACGTCTTTGTCTTCCGGTATGAGTGAGCCATCTTTCATGCGCGCGCCTTTGCAATCCGGGAATCGTGAGCAGCTGTAGAAGGTGCCGTTTTTTCCGAGTTTTCGCACCATACTGCTTCCGCATTCGGGACAGAGCAGATCTTTGGGGGCGTCGCCAAGGTTGTTTATTTTATCCACTTTGTCTTTCGATTTCACTTCTTTGGAAAATGGGGTATAGAAATTCTTCAGTGTTTTCTCGTAGTCGCGTTCGCCATTTGAGATATCATCGAGCTTTTGTTCCATATCGGCGGTGAAAGTATCACTCACGATGTCAGCGAAGTGTTTTTCAAGAAACGAACTTACCGCTTCTCCGGTTTCGGTGGCGTGGAGTGCACGACCGTCTTTAGTGGCGTACTCTCTGTCGAGAAGGGTTTTGATAATGGAGGCGTAGGTGCTCGGTCTTCCGATGCCGCGCTTCTCGAGTTCTTTGACGAGTCCCGCTTCGGAATAGCGGCGTGGCGGTTCGGTTTGTTTTTTTTCGGAATCAACCGATCGGATCGCGAGGCTACTCCCCGGAGCAAGTTGTGGAACATGCATATCGTCTTGCCTTGCAAAGGAATCGATCTCGAGCCACCCAGGAAAGAGAAGTCGTGAGCCATTGGCGACAAAATCGGGAATGCTTCGGTCGGTGATATTTGCGACAATCTTGGTGCGGAGCATGCGGGCGCTCGCCATTTGCGATGCGATAGTTCGACGGAATATGAGCGTATAAAGTTTCTGCTGGTCGGGACTCGTGCCGGCTTTTTCGCGCGATGGATCGGTGGGGCGGATGGCTTCGTGCGCTTCTTGGGCGTTTTTTGATTTTGTCGTATAGACGCGCGGTTCGGAAAACGTGTCGCCGAATTTCTTGAGGATAAAGTCCGTTGCCGACTTTTGCGCGTCCTTGCTAATGGTGACGCTGTCGGTTCGCATATAGGTGATGAGACCGGACTCGTAGAGTTTCTGTGCGATGCGCATGGTATTCGCGGGAGAGAATCCGAGTCGTGAACTTGCAGATTGCTGGAGGGTTGAGGTGGTGAATGGCGGAGACGGCGCGCGAGATACCTCGGACTCTTTCACATCGAGTATGGACCACGATCCGGCGCGCGCTTTTTTGAGAATATCTTCTACCTCTTGTTCTTCTCGCGGCTCTTTGGAACAGACGAGTGTAATGGGTGTTTTGTCGGGGCAGTCGGCGTGTGCGGTGATAACCCAAAAGTCTTCGGGAATGAAGGCGGCGATTTCTCGCTCCTTTTCGACGAGGATGCGGAGTGCGGGAGATTGAACGCGCCCGGCGGAGAGTCCATAGCGAAGTTTTTTCCAGATGAGCCCTGAGAGGTCATAGCCGACGAGTCGATCGAGGACGCGCCGCGCTTCTTGAGCGCGACGGAGATTTTGATCAATCGATCGCGGGTGTTGGATACCTTCGGTGACGGCATTGCGCGTGATTTCGTGAAAGGCGACGCGTTTCGGACGCTTCAATTTGCAGGCTTCCGCGATGTGCCAGGCAATCGCTTCGCCTTCGCGGTCGGGGTCGGTTGCGAGATAGATTTCACTCGCCTTCTTGGTGAGGCGCGAGAGAGTTGAGACGATGTTTTCTTTGCCGGGCGTTACTTCGTAATGCGGAATGAATCCGCCTTTGACGTCGATCGCCTTTTTGTTGCTCTTTGGTAAATCACGAATATGTCCCACGGAAGCGACGACTTGATATTCTTTTCCGAGGTATTTCTGAATCGTCTTCGCTTTCGACGGTGACTCAACGATAACAAGTTTCATAGAAAATAGAGGAGAATTTCAAATGGTGCGTACGAAATAGGTATTAGTCAATGAGTGAGATATCGCCATTTAATATGATAGGTTTCATAGCGCGAATCTCGTCCGTGTAGCTGATATCGGGAATATCGTTTAAAAGAAATATTTTTCTATCGAGAACATGAGCAAATCCCATTTCAAGGAAAGTATTGCCTCCGATGTAGTTCTTTATCCCTTTTTTCTCTTTATTGATAACGAGAATTGCATCTGATTTTTGTATTATTTCAAAATATCGCTTGATGACATTATCATTAATTTTTCTCATTGCGCTTTCCCGGATACCATCTTTAGTGTCGGATTCTCTTTCGTGAGAAAAATTCTCAAGAGTAAGTTCGCCACGAAGAATTCGCTGGCTTGTGAGTGGAATGTCTGTAGTATGTCCGCGGTCAGTTAAGAATTTCGATGTCTCTCCTATTTCTTTGGTAAAATCGATGCTTCCGCAAATTACGATATGCATAATCTATATGTGTCATTTTGAAAACTTACACCCGGTATGTTCGAATATAGTGCATGTTGCCGATATTTTTGACGAGACCTTTCATTTCGAGGAAGGCGAGTGCGGCGAGGGCATCCGATGTTTCCAGTGTAGAGTGTTTTACGAGAGCGTCAATGTGCATGGTATCACTTCCCACTATTTTGAGAAGACGCTCTTCATCGGCGGAGAGATTTTGCTGGGCGGATTCGGCGTGTTCGAAAAGCATTCCATGCTGTTCCTGTTCTCGCGAGAGGGGAAGCGCGTCGAGAATATCAGAGAGACTCGCAGTGAGAATCGCTCCCTTCTTGATGAGTGCGTGCGGTCCGCGAGAATTTTCGGAATAGATCGATCCCGGCACGGCAAAGACTTCGCGATTGAAATCGAGCGCGAGGTTTGCCGTGATGAGAGTGCCGCTCTTTTCCGACGCTTCTATGACGACGGTGCCGAGCGATAGTCCTGCCATGATGCGATTGCGCGCGGGGAAGGTTCCTTCGGAAGCGCCGGTTCCCGGCGGATAGTCGGAGAGGAGTGCGCCGTGGAGGCTGATGGTATGGGCGAGATCGAGATGCGTGCGTGGCGCAATTGAAGCGTCGTCGAGTCCGTTGCCCAGGACGGCTATGGTTTCGCCGCCCCCCCGGAGGGCGCCGCGGTGTGCGGCTTTGTCGATGCCGAGCGCCATACCGGAAACAACTACGATGCCGCTTTTTGCGAGTTCGCTCGCAAATTCTTGCGCGATGCCGACGCCGTATTCGGTGGGCTTCCGGGTGCCGACAATAGTGATTGCGGGGCGACTGTTTGGATGAATATTCCCGCGAAGGTAGAGGAGCTGTGGCGGATTGGGGATTTCTGCAAGAAGCGCGGGATAGTCTGCATTTCCCATGGGGACAAGGCGGATATGATATTGCTCAAGCGCATCCTGCTCTCTTTCCGGATCGATGTTTTTTCGCGCGTGAGCGATTGTCTCTGCGAGCTTTTCCGGAATGCCAGCACGAAGGAATTCCTCCGACGGAGCATCCCATGCCGCTTCGAAGGTCTCGAAGTAGGCTGCTATTTTTCGGAGTTTTTCGGCGCCGACGCCGGAGATTTTCCCGAGACAGTGAAGGAAAATGTCGTCATGCATAAGAAAGAGGGAATGAAAATTCCCTGGGAGTATACGGGAGTGTCTGCTTGTTTGCAAGAAGCAAACAGATTTCTTCTGGGGAGTTTGAAGTCTAGTCGATAAGATCGCGTTTCTTGAGGAGGGGAATGATTTGATGCTCGAATATTGATCCAACTTTCATTTCTTGAGGAATAACCGAGTTTATCCATGCTATTTTCTCGACTTCATTGTCTGGTGTTGGTTCGCCTTGGAAAGATTTGATCATGAAGACTTCCATAACAACTGTCTTTGATTCGTTTCCCGCAGCTGCCGCTGAAAATGTTCCAAATACTTCCATGTCATTCTCTTTGACGGTTATGCGAAATTCTTCCATGAGTTCTCTTGCAAGTGCCTGCTTTGCTGTTTCTCCTTCTTCGATAGATCCTCCCGGAGAAATGAAAAATTCCTTGTTTTTCGATTTTTCAACCAACAACTTTCTATCTCGTATGATGATGCCAGCTGCTTTGTGTATATCCATAGTTAATTTAGCTTATGTTTTGTTATTGAATGAGCGCGTCAAGCAATTCCGGGAATTTGTCTGTTTTCATGGAATTGAATGTGAAATGTCCGTGATTGGTGAATTGTTTTACGGATATGCCGGGCGCTAAATCGCGTATCTTCGCGGCACTTTTAATAACTCCGGAGCTGTCGTCTGATGAGATAAACATGGTTATATTTGTCACGCGCTGTATAAGAGAAGGATCTATTTCAAAATCGAAGAAGTTGGTTTTGTCTTCATGATCAATGTTGAGCCATGGGGCGATGAGAGCGACTTTATCAACGCATATCCTGTTTTCACTTAACCAGCGGAGAAGAAATCCGGCGCCGGTACTATGTCCGATGAGGGCAGTATTCTGGTTGAGAGTGAATTGTTCGAAAACAGTTTTCCATTTTCGGTAATCCGGATCGTATGGCCTTGGCATTTCGGGTGTTTGTGCGAGGATATCTCGGAGAATCAGCTCTCGCTGTATCCACGGAAGCCAATGTTTGTTTGATTGTGACGGACTGTCGGGATTGAAATATTCTTCCTTTGAAGGTTGTCCATGGAGGATGATGGCGGTTTTCATAGAAATGCTATTTTATGAAAAAATCTTGTTCATTCGATAGCGTCTCAAGTATTTGGAAGGGATGATCGATGGTGAACGCCCCTGCTTTTTGGAGCGTGGTCTTGCTATTCAATCCCCAGGTGACGGCGAGTATGTCGACGCCACTTTTTCGGCAGGCTTCCACATCGCGCACCTCGTCGCCTATATAGAGTATTTCGTTTTTGTCGAAATGGTATTTTCTTGCGAGAGCACTGAGTGTCTTTGATTTTCCGAAGATGGAGCTAGTCGAAATGAAATCGACCGATATGTCGAATCTCTTGAGGACTCTCGATATGGTATCGGTCGAATTGGATGAAACAATGCCGATTTGGTACCCTCTTTCTTGCAGTGTCCCGAGTACTTCATTGATATCGGGAAAGAGCTGTATGGTATCGGCATAGAACCGGTATCTCTCTCTGAGTCGGCGTGTGAATCCCCAGAGCTTCCAGAAGGGGATTTTTGTATGCTCCGAGATAAGCTTCTTGATATCTTTGTCCTTGAGTTTCGAAACTTCTTCTTCGGGAATTGGCGGGTAGTGATATTGACCAGCGAGATCATTGAACACGCGAAAGAGTATCCCGACCGTATCAACCAGCGTTCCATCGAAATCGAAAATGATAACCCGTTTGTTTTTCATAAACTCAGGAGGATGCTCTATCTGGTTTTGTAATTCCTGCCCAGTGTTGGAATGGGTTCTGCCCATTCGGCGAGTGCTATGGTGACGTTGCCTGCGAAGGGGGTGTTTGGATTCCAGGTGGCGAGAGCGGCGGCGCGGTGCATGCCTTCCACAAGGATAACGTTTTTATTGTGGATGATGCCGGTGAGTTGGGTCTCTCTGGGAAATGCCTGCTGTATGTCTCGGACTTTTTCGTTCTCGGCAATAATGGGAAGATGAGTGAGTGTTCCCAGTTGTTTGGTGGTTTCTCCTTGGTATGCTTTCTCGATCCATCCTTTGGTCGGAGTGCCATAGAGAAAAGGACTATCGGTGAGGGGTTTGTTCATATGATAGAGCTGCCAGTTGAGCGTTTCCGGATGTAGTGGTTTGGCATAGGCGCGTCGCCACTCGTCCCAAGAATCAAATCCGCGCTCGGTCCAGTGCGCTCTCCATGATGCTTGCCATGCCTCAAGGTCTCGCCACGTATCAAACACTTCCTTCCATGAAATAGCACGGATGTATTCGAGTGACTGGAGATTGGTTTTGAGCGTCTTCTGTTTCATATAACTATTCTCGTCCTTTCGGATCTGGTTGATTTTTTTGTGATTTCAGAAAGGCTTCCAGCTTTTTTGTAAATCGATCCATGTGCGGATCGAAAGGGAGTGATGTGTTGTTGTGCACTTCATCGAAACTGAACCATCTGTAGCCATTAAACTCTTGGTCATCACACTGAAAGTAATCGTCTATGCTTCCTTGAATGAGATACCAGAGGCTTACGTCGGTGTGTCCTGCTGTTTTTCCTACGGTTACCGTAACTGTCAGAAAGAACGGATTCTCTGAAATGAACTCCGCTTGGATGCCAAGCTCTTCCAGAGCCTCTCTTTGTACGGTGGCTTTCGGATCTTCATCTTTCTCGACGTGACCACCGGTAGGGAGCCAGCGGCCGGACTTGATGTGGTCTACCAAAAGAATCGATGTATTTTCAATGTCTATCGCGACAAAGTACGACACGAGGTGCTTCGCCGGTTTGTCTGGCTTCTCGATGCGAAATATTTCAGCTCCACTTTTGATCCATGCAATAACGTCTTGTTGATGGTCTTCCTCAAGAGAATCAAAAGGATCGATGTTTTCAACAAGCCGAAGAATATTTTCACGGGCGTATTTCATGATTGCTGAAGAAATAATTTGGTCTGTTTGGTTGAAGTAAGTTTAATCAGTTTGCCTGGGTTGCTTATTTGAGCTAAGAATTTGTTTAAAGAAACGGCTTCTCTTTTGTTCCAAACAAGCTTCATAAACTTCCAGTCAAATTTTTCCGGACTTCCGGTTAGTTCGGGGCGAGGATGTTTTCTGTGTTTTAACCACCTTTTCAGGTAGCGAATGGTGGCAATGATGGGTGGATAGTCCAGATAGATTATTGTATCGGCGCGATCAAAAATAAAAGAGCGAGCTTCTTTGTTGATATAGCCTTCGACAATCCATTCATTCCTGTTACTTATCTCTTCCAGCTTGCTTATCGTTTCTTTGTTTCCAATATACTGCCAACCGGGATTCCACATTATGGAATCCATAAGAAAGAGGGGAAGCTTTGTTTTTTCCGCGAGCCTTCTTGCAAAAGTGGACTTTCCTGATGCACTGACTCCCACTATCACGATTTTCTTTCCAAGACTACGCATAGTTTTTTTATCTGCTGACGTTCTGGGATGAAGTTGGAGTTTATTTCTTGTCTCCATCTAGGGTGATTCCTCGCTCGAGTAGGTCTGATTCTGTTTCGAACTCGAGGTAGTTCTGAGTCAGCTCCTCACCCTTTTTAATATCACGAACAGCGATAAGGTACGTGTCTGTCTTTGTGGCATCCTGAGAAATGTTAGCCTGAAACGAGTGATTAATAAACTTAGACATATCAAAATCGACATGCCACACTTTGTTTTCTTCGATCCAAAATCCCCAATAGCGGATTTCTTCTTGCTCTCCAGATTTTAACGACTCAAATGTTTCTTGCGAGATATTGAGATCCAGTTTTGGACTAGCAGAATATACGAGCTCTCCTGCTTGAATGTCTTGATTTGCAAACAAACCAATCCCGTGTTTGTGAGACTTATCAAGTCTGTATTGTATGTGTATCATAGGTGTTTGCTGACGCTTTGGGACGAAGTTGGACTGTATTTGACTCAAAGTAAGCCTTCAATTTACTGACAGCTTCTTCTACTCTAAGGAGATTTTCTGTGGTTTTCAGATTTTCCCGAGCGTGTTCCATAATTGGTCGAAGTGAAGGAGTCTTCTTTCCAAACTTTTCTGACATCCAATCATAACGAGGAAATACCCATATATGGAAATGGTGTGAAGTATCTTCTTCTTGAATGAGATAGACTATATCAATATCGAGAGCCTTTCTCATTCCAGCTCTTACTGAAACAAGGGTATCAATGAAATCTAATTTTTCTTCATCGGTAAAGTCATCCACACCTTGCAAATGTCGTCTCGAAGAAATGATGATGAACCCAGGGATAGGGATCTCAAAATCCTGGTGGGCATCAAAATGTTTAGTGGTGAGTATGGTTCCAACCCTTTCCATCTCGCCATTTTCTCTGGCACAACCCAAACAAGAAACCTGCATCAGATTTCCTTTATAGTCAACTATTTCTGCTTTGTCACTCATAGACTTTGTAAGCTGGGGAGGAAGGGATCGAACCTTCGCATGGGGGCTTCAAAGGCCCCTGCCTTACCGCTTGGCTACTCCCCAAATTTAGACTATCTCATGTTTTCCACTTTTTTACGGACAATATTTTGCTGAAACATTTTCAATCTTTTTTAGACGCTTGCTTTTCGGAAGCCGAATTCCCGCTTTTGCGAGAATGACGGAGAATCAAAATATCTTCTGAAGCTCTTTTGAAGATAAGTTGTAAAGGTGTCTTTATCCAACTACCTTGCCGCCGAGGATAGTAAGGGCGCTGTCGAGGAGGGGGTCGGCGGGGTTTTCGGGGATGACGTCGATGGCGAGGCGGGCTGGTGTCCCGAAAATGGTAGCAAGTGCTTCTTCGATGGTCAAGCGGCTCTCAGGTTTCTCGAGGCGTTCTTTGTGGAAGGCGTGTCGCACGGCGACGCTGATAGTGCCTTGTTCTGAGAGTTGCGGTGTACTTCCGGAGAGGGAAAGCGAAAGAGAAGCGTTTCGACGCTTGATTTCTTCGAGGAATGCACTCCATTTGCCTTGAATGGCGGGAAGTGTGAGCGGTGTTGATGTTTCTTCCTTATCATTTGTTTGATTGTGAATGCTTCCGGTGTTTTTGGAGATACCGATCTCTTGAGTAACTGGTGCCGGAGCGTTTTCTGTGTTCTTGGGTGAGAGCGCTTTGCTTTTTTGGGAATGTTGCAGAGTTGGTTTCTTTGTTTCTTGCGGAGATTGAGGAATGTTTTTAGGCGTTGAGTGGATCGAGGGTGTGGATACCGGGCGCGGTGCAGCTGTCGATACGGGGGGTGTTGCGGCATCTTCGGGAAAGAGGAAAGTGAGTGTGGCGATTTCGAGGGGGACTTGTTGGAGGGAAGCGTGGCGGATTTCTGTGCGGGCGTGATGGATGAGTTCCATGAGGCGGGCGAGCTCGGCAAATGAGAATTGCGTGGCGAGTGTTGCGATCGTGTCGTTCTCTTCGTCGGATGATTGTGCAGAGAGGGATGATCGAGCGGTGTCCCCAAGTTTGCGGAAGAGGATTTCGCGGAGGAAATGAGTGAGTGTTCCGGCGAAGGATCGGAAGTCGACGCCTTTTTGGGCGAGCGATTCGAGGGTGATGATGGCAGTGTCGAGATCGCGTGCGCCGAGAGCGGCGACGAAATCAAACACGGTTTTTCGCTCGGTAATGCCGAGTATGGCGGCGGCTTCGGATCCGGTGATATGTTTGTCTTCGAGAGCGATCGTTTGCGCGAGGAGGCTCTCGGCGTCGCGCATGCCGCCTTCGGCGGAGAGCGCGATCATTTCGAGGGCATCGGCGTCGATGGTGACGCCTTCGGACTGAGCGATGCGGGAGAGTTTGTCGACAATGGTGGTGGTTGAGAATCGACTGAAGTCGAACCGCTGGCAGCGGGAAGATATGGTCGCGGGGATTTTGTGGAGCTCAGTGGTGGCGAGGATGAAGACGACATGCGCCGGCGGCTCTTCGAGCGTTTTGAGAAGTGCATTCCAGGCTCCGCCCGAGAGCATGTGCACTTCGTCGATGATGTATATTTTCCGCGTGCCGATTGTTGGTGGGAGTTTTACGGTTTCGCGAAGCTCGCGGATATTTTCGACACTGTTATTCGAGGCGCCGTCTATTTCGATGATGTCGAAGGCGCGACCTTCGGCGAAGGCTTGGCAATTGGCACAGGTGTCGCAGGGCTCCTTGGCATCGCGTCGGTTGGTGCAGTTGATGGATTTGGCAAGGAGTCGCGCGACAGTGGTTTTGCCGGTGCCGCGCGGACCGGTGAAGAGGTAGGCGTGGGCGAGGAGATTGCCTGCGAGCGCATTGGTGAGCGTCGTGACAATGTGCGTTTGTCCGGCGACGTCATTCCAGTGTTCGGGGCGGTATTTTCGGTAAAGCGTTGCCATAGGGAAATGGAACATTGAGGGATTGGAGAAAAATCGGAATGTTGGTTTGCGAACCGTGCTCACCGATTGATCTCTTTTCGTCTTCTGTCATCCCGACCGGAGCGGAGGGGTCTGTGTTCTCATGCTTTGACGTGTGTCTTTTGGAAAGATTGAGATTCCTCGGCTTCGCTCGGAATGACCCGTTTTTAGCTTGTAAGCATTTGATACGTCTGTTCTAAGAGTGCGTTTAATTCACACTCTCTTTGTGCAAAAAACCGGCATACGGAGAAGTGCGCCGGGTCATTCTATCATGGATAGTGTCTATCGGCTATCGTTTGAACACGAAGAATTTGTAGCCGATGAAATTCCAAGAGAGCACCGCGACGGAGGCGATGGCGCTTGAAATGGTGGCCCATGTTTCCGGGGAAACGTCCATGAAACCGGTCGCGAAGGTAATGAGGGAGTAGGTGATGCCGGCATTGAGCACTAGTCCGACAATGGAAACGGCGATGAATTGGAAGAATTGACGACGAACGGTGGCTTCATCAGTGTGCTTTTCTTCGAAAGACCAAAACTTATTCCAGATATAGCTGTTGATGATGGCGACGGAAACGGACGCAACCTTGAATAGGAGGATGCTGCTTCCGGAAGAAATGTGCGTCATCCAAATGAGGAGACTGAAGATGCCGAGGTCGACGATGAAGTTTGTGACACCGATGATGCCGAATTTGGCGAGTTGAAAAAAGAACCGGAGTTTTGATGAGATCTTCGAAAGAAGAAAACCGATCGTGATGCCAATGACGCACACGAGCGCGAGAATGAGTGCGAAGAGGGGAATAGACACAGGGAGTGCTGTTCCTAGGTTTCGGAAAATGAACGGTGCGAAGATTCCGATGAAGAATCCATTGATAGCGGCAAAAAAAAGATCCCGCCTCTCGAGTATATGCAGGGATTTCTCCGGCATTTCCGGTTCCATAGGGGTGTCGGTCATGAGATTTTATTCTTGAGACTTTTCTTTGGGGGCGTCGTCCTCGTTTCTTTTGAGTTCTGCGAAGTCTTTTTCCCATTCGCTTAAGATGTCGTCTTTGGGTGGTTCCGGGAGCACCGCTTCAGTTTTCTTGGCAGTGTGCGATGAAGTCGCTGTGTTCGGAAAGACATTCTGCGTATCGCTCATGGTATCGCGGAGCGCGCCTTTTTGCAAAACGTTTTCTATCGAAGCCCAGGTAGCTCCTTCGCTTCGCGGGAATACAATCGCTACCTCGTCTCCGGGATTTGCTTTGAAAAAGGTGATGGAGGCAAGGAGGACGCGATAAGGATGTCCATCAGCCATCACCATGAAGTTTCCTCGTTCATCTTGGATGACAACACCGATAGCGTGGCGACGTTCGGCAGGACCGATTTGCTTGTAGATAAACGAACCGTCCGGTGTGATGGTGAGCTTGAGTACGTCACCCTCGACGAGTTTTGATTTTGAAGCGTAGTTCGCGGGGACGGGATATTGTTTGCCGTCCGATCCTTGCATGACTTGTCCGTCGAAGGTTCCTTGGACGATGGTGCCGTCTTCGATTTCTTCAACCTTTCGCGGGCGACCGACACGCTTTTTGCCTTCGAGCTGGAGGAGCATGGCTTTGGCGCTCTGCATGGTGCGCTCGGCATTGGCTATCATTTCGCGAAGCGACTGGATCTTTTGTCCTCGATCTTCGCTGGCGCTCTCGGTGTCGGGTTGTGATGAAGCAGTATCGGTTGTCATGTATGTGCGTGCTCTCACGTCGTCTTTCGATCTCTCCAGAGAATATCAAAAGACGAAGGAGAATCACTTTTTGTTTTTCTTTTCCGCTTGTATAAATTTTATACTATTTCTTTTCTTGGTGCAAACACCAGGGAGACAATTTTTCCGAGCGTACTTTATGGTTCGGATCCTGATCATTTCGCTGTGAGCTTCTTCGATACCGCGCCTTTCTGTTAGGAGCCTTTCTTCTTGTGTGGAAACTTCGGAGCTTGTTTCTTCTTTGGGGACGGCATACAATAAGAGTGCTTTTTCTTTTGAAGTATGTATCGTTCGATTTTACTTATTCTCGGTTTCCTTTTTCTCTCGATTGCTTTGCCGTGCGTGTGCTCGGGTGAAACCGTTGCTCTCGTAATGGATGGCTCTTGTGTGATGACCGCCTCTTCTCATGTGCATGGTGGGAATGGTTCGGGAACCATGACGATGAACTTCTTCGATCATGTCGCATCGTGGCGAGCGTTTCTTTCTTCGTCGTTGCCGGTGGTATTCTTCTCTTTGGTTTTGTTACTCCTCTCTGTTTTTGGACCAAGTGTATGGCGGGTTCTCGGCACTCAGATTTTCAAGGTTTGCCGGGAAATATTTCATCCTCCCGAATACTTTGACGAGAGAGTATTGCTCTCTTGTCCGATCCGACGCGCCCTCTATACGGGTGTACTTCACGCAAAAATTTCGTACTAGTGTTTCTTTGTGCCTCGAGAGACTTCGATGAGTTTTCATCGTGTGTTCCGAGGTTTTTTTGTGTCCGTTTGAATTCTTTGAACCGCATTCTTATGAAGTCGAACACTGAAAAAAACGAATCGGCGATTACGGTGCCTATTATTGGCATGCACTGCCGGTCGTGCGAGATTTTGATTGAGGAGAAACTCAAGGAGATTCCGGAAGTGGTGAAGGCGGATGTGCAGTACCGCAAGGGAAGGGCTCGTATTTCGTTTGATTCGCAGAAACCAAATGATGAAGCCATTAAGACGGCGATTCGGGATGCGGGGTACACCATTGGCGTTTCCGGAAAGAAACCGTTTTTGAGCAGGGATATCTCTGATTATCAAGATCTCGGTATTGCCGCGCTGGTGCTGCTCATGGTGTTGGTCGTGATCAAGAATTTCGGGTTGAACCATCTTTCGTTTGTTCCCGACGTGTCTTCGTCCGAAGCAACGACGCCGCTTGTCATTTTGTTGGTCGGGCTTACGGCGGGTCTCTCCACGTGCATGGCGCTTGTTGGAGGGTTGGTGTTGGGCATTGCCGCGCGCCATGCCGAGAAGCATCCGGAAGCGACGACAATTCAGAAATTCCGTCCGCACCTCTTCTTTAATCTTGGGCGAATCGCTTCCTATACACTGCTTGGCGGTTTGCTCGGTGCGCTCGGTTCTTTCCTGAATATCTCGGGAACACCACTTGGCATCCTCACGCTTGTCATAGGAGGAGTCATGCTTCTTTTGGGATTGAAGCTTATGGGGATTTTCCCGAGACTTGAAGCGGTGAATCTTACCTTGCCGAAAGGTGTCGCTCGATTCTTTGGGACCGAACATGCAAATCGTGAGTACAGCCATCGGAATGCCGCGCTCTTGGGAGCGATCACCTTTTTCTTGCCATGCGGATTTACGCAGTCAATGCAGCTCTTTGCTATCGGGAGCGGATCCTTTGTAAGTGGCGCGTATATTTTGGGACTTTTCGCACTTGGGACGGCGCCTGGACTGCTCGGCATTGGCGGGCTTGCTTCGGCAGTGCGAGGTATATTTGCGCGACGGTTCTTCACGTTTTCCGGCATAGTTGTGGTGCTGTTTGCGTTCTTCAATATTTCAAACGGGTTGACGCTTGCCGGGTGGCGGAACGTATCAATATCGGTCTCTCCCAAGCAGTCAACCGTCAAAGAAACGCCGCGTATGTCGGTCGATCCAGCCGCTTCTCGAAGTGGCGTGCAGATTGTGCGTATGACGCAGGATGGGTATGGATACCATCCGCAGACAGTCACGGTAGAGCGCGGTCGTCCGGTGAGGATCATTATGACTTCTACCAATCCGTATTCCTGTGCGAGTTCGTTTGTGATCCCGAAGATGAAAGTTCAGAAGAATCTTCAGTCGGGGGAGAATGTGATTGAGTTTACACCGACGGAAACGGGCACTATCCCTTTTTCTTGCTCGATGGGCATGTATAGCGGCTCCATTGTTGTGAAATAATATTTCTCCTATGAAAAAAATATCTCTTTCTCTTTCCGGGATGCACTGTTCGTCGTGCGCGCAACTTATTGAGCGTTCACTGAAAGGCGTTTCTGGCGTGAAGGACGCGCACGTGAACTTTGCTGCTGAAAAGGCGCTCGTTGCTTTTGAGGAAACGGATGTCTCTGTTCAGCGGTTAATTGAGGCGGTGTCGAACGCCGGATACCGCGCGGAAGAAGTTCATGCGGGTGATACTCAACATGAACAGAAAAAGCGTGAACAGGAAATCGCGTCGTATTTCAGAGCATTTGTTGTGAGTTTTGTATTGAGTGTTCCACTCTTCTTCTTTATGCTCTTGGATTTCTTCCTGTCGTTTCCGGGGAGATCAGGACTCATGCCATATATTGGCATTCTCTCGCTATTGCTCACGGTTCCGGTGCAGTTTTTTATCGGGAAGGGATTCTATGCTGGCTTTTGGGCAGCGCTCAAGATGAGGACCTTCAATATGGACAGTCTCATTGCGATTGGAACGTCAACCGCTTTTTTCTATAGCGCGTACAACTATGCGGCCTATGTATTAACGCATCATTCGCTCATTGGTGTTGATGGCGCGAAGATTCCGCATCTTTATTTCGAGACGGCGGCATATTTGATTACGTTTGTGATTCTGGGTAAGTGGCTCGAGATTCGCACGAAGGGAAAAACATCCGATGCGATTAAGAAGTTGATGGGACTTCAATCAAAAACAGCGCGCGTGGTTCGTGATGAGCAATCGATTGATATTCCCGTTGAGAGTGTTGTTCATGGCGATATCATTTTGGTGCGCCCGGGGGAGAGAATACCGGTTGACGGTGTGCTTCGTCGGGGGAGTTCGGCTGTGGATGAGTCTATGATTACCGGGGAAAGTATCCCGATTGAAAAGAATGTTGGCGACGCCGTTATCGGAGGCACTATGAATCGTACCGGAAGCTTTGAATTTGAGGCAACGAAAGTGGGGAGTGAAACAGCGCTTGCACAGATTATTCGTCTTATTGAGGAGGCGCAAGGATCGAAAGCTCCTATACAAAATCTCGCCGATAGCGTATCGGCGTGGTTCGTGCCGACGGTGATTGGAATAGCGATTCTGACATTTCTTGTGTGGTATGTTGCGTTTGGGGCAACGCTCGCCTTTTCGCTCATGGCTTTCATATCGGTTATTGTAATTGCCTGTCCGTGTGCATTGGGTCTTGCGACGCCGACAGCGCTTATGGTGGGGACCGGGAAGGGCGCCGAACACGGAATACTCGTGAAGGGAGGCGAGGCGCTTGAAGCGGCGAGTCATGTTTCTACGGTTGTGTTTGATAAGACAGGCACGCTTACCAAGGGGAAGCCTGAAGTAACGGATATTGTTTCTTTCGGACGTTTGAATGAGAAAGAGATTCTTTCAAAAGTGGCGAGTCTTGAGAAGCTCTCGGAGCATTCTCTTGCCGAGGCTATTTGTCTGCACGCGGAACAGATGACTCTCGTTTCGGAGCATGTCCAGCGCTTTCGCGCGATACCGGGAAAGGGTGTTCAGGGCGAGATAGAAGGCGCGGTATACTCTTTTGGGAATCGGAGACTGGTTTCTGAAACGTTGGGACTTGATGCGAGCGCGGCGGAAAGCGTAATGGCATCGTTGGAAGAATCGGGAAAAACAGTTATGCTGCTCGCCGATCGACAATCGATTCTCGGTATGGTTGCTGTTGCCGATACTCTGAAAGATTCTTCGCGTCGAGCGGTCGGAACCTTAAAAAGGCACGGTATCGAAGTTTGGATGATTACGGGAGACAATGAGAGGACGGCGCGCGCCATTGCCAAGCAGGCGGGAATCGTCAATGTGCTGACTGAAGTGCTTCCGGAAACAAAGGCGAGTGAGGTGAAGAAACTTCAAGAGAGAGGGAAGCACGTTGCGTTTGTTGGTGATGGTATCAATGATGCGCCAGCTCTTGCGCAGGCGAATGTGGGAATCGCGATGGGAAGCGGCACAGACGTGGCAATGGAAGCGGGTTCCTTTGTTCTCATGAAAAGCGATGTGACTGATGTGGTGACGGCGCTTGAACTTTCCAAAGAAACAATGGGGAAGATACGACAGAATATGTTCTTTGCGCTCTTTTACAATGTCATTGGTATCCCGATTGCGGCGCGCGCCTTCTTTGCTTTTGGCTTGGTATTGAAGCCGGAACTTGCCGGACTGGCTATGGCGATGAGCTCCGTGTCGGTTGTTGGCAATTCGTTGCTTCTCCGGCTCTTTCGACCCGGAAAAAGAAATTATTTTTCTCTCGTTGCGCCCTTTGTCATGACTTTTGCTTTTACGGCGGCGTTTCTCGCATTTGCTTCGTGGAGTCGCGCTCTGGAATAGCATGGTTTCCTACTTCAACTCCTTTCGATGGGCGATCGCGGAAGAGAGTGTGAGTTCATCGGCGTATTCGATATCGCCGCCGGTCGAAAGTCCGCGACCAAGGCGGGTGATTTTGATCGAGAATCGTTCGAGCTTTCTGCTGAGATAGAGTGCGGTGAGATCTCCTTCGGTTGTGGGGTTGGTGGCGAGAATGACCTCACTGATCGATTCTCGGTCGATTCGATTGAGGAGTTCGGTAATATGGAGCGTATGTTCGGACTGTTTCTTCGGTGAGACATCAAGCGTGCCCCCGAGAACATGGTATCTCCCGGTGTAGTGCCCGGTTCGTTCGATAGCGATCACATCCATGGGTTCCTCGACAACGCAGAGGAGCGTTGTGTCGCGAGTGGGATCGAGGCAAATGCCGCAGCGATCTTGCTCGGCAATGTGGAAACACTGCGAGCAGGTGCGGAGACTCGTGATGGCGCGGAGACTTTCGGCGAAATCGTCGATCGTTTCTTTGGACTGTTTGAAGAGGTAGAGCGTAAGCCGTTCTGCCATCTTTGGTCCCACTGAAGGAAGTGATGAGAAGTGCTCAATAAGTTTTTTGAATGTTTTGGGGTACACAGGGCGTTGAGTTGTTTATTTTTCTTGGAAGTGGGGTCCTTGTGAAAAAATTCTTTTTTGCTTGTCTTAGAGCTTGTCTTAAAAGTCCATATTCTGCTGCAATTTCAAAATTTTGGCTGCACAACATTTAGATTTCGTCGCGTTACCTTCCAGGTAGCACTCCTCAATCTTCATGTTTTTCGCTCAAAATTTTGAAATTTCGCGACGAAAGAGACTTTTAAAACAAGCTCTTACACTTCGTACGCCTGCCTGCCGGCAGGTGGGAAAGCCGCAAAAAAGAATTCTTTCAGACAGTTGCTTTCCTTGCATCCAGATCTCTCGGCTTCGCTCGAGATGACAATCTGTAAATATACTCTGTCATTCCGAGCGAAGCCGAGGAATCTCGGTGTTGGAATATTCTCTAGCTCTCTGCATGAAAACGCTCCAGTGACTTGAAGGTAGCGGCGGTTTCGTGGAAATAGAGCTGGACGCGGCCGACGGGACCGTTTCGGTGCTTGGCGACGATGACATCGACGATATTCTTATTCGGCGTGTCCGGTTTGGCGCGGTCTTCGCGATAGAGGAACATCACGACATCGGCGTCTTGTTCGATGGATCCCGATTCGCGCAGGTCGGAGAGTTTCGGCACTTGGTCGGGGCGCGATTCGACGGCGCGCGAGAGCTGCGAGAGTGCGAGAACGGGAATGTTAAGTTCGCGAGCGAGCTGTTTAAGTCCTCGGGATATTTCGGAAATTTCTTGTACGCGATTGTCGCCGCCTCGCCCGCCGCGTCCTTCCATGAGCTGGAGATAATCGATAATGATGAGTCCGAGCTTGTGCTCCGCTTGGAGCCGCCGCGCCATGGTGCGCATCTCCATGATATTGACTGAGCCGGTATCGTCGATAAAGATAGGCGTTTCACTCAGGGCGCCGATCGCGTCGCCAATTAGTCGGAAGTCGTTGTCTTGAAGTTTGCCGGTTCTGAGTCGCCAGAGATCAACGTTGGAATGTGCAGCGATCATGCGGTCGACAAGTTGATCCGATCCCATTTCGAGCGAGAAAATGCCAACGGGAATCTTGGCGTACACGCCGACTTGGCGCGCGATATCGAGTGCGAATGTGGTTTTTCCAATCGAGGGGCGCGCGGCCAATATGATGAGATCGGACTTTTGCAATCCAGAGAGGAGTCCGTCGAGGTCGGGGAAGCCGGTCGGGACGCCGCGGAAGGCGTGATCGCTCTTGTGAAGCTGATCGATGCGTTCGAAGGCATGCTCAAGAATGGGTTTGATGGGGACAAAGTCTTGTTTGACGAATTTTTGCGAGACTTTGAAGAGACGTTGTTCGGCCTCATCGAGTTGCTTCTCGACATCTTCGCTCTCGTCATAGCCCATTTCGGCGATATCGCCTCCGGCGGCAATAAGGCGGCGAAGTGTTGCTTTTCGTTGGACAAGCTTGGCGTAGTGAGCGACATTCGAGGCGCTCGGGACGCTATTTACCAGCGTGGCGAGCGCCGCGGGGCCGCCGACAGTGTCTATGTGCCCTTTTTCTTCGAGGCGGTTGGCGACGGAGAGGACATCGATCGGTTCGCTCGCTTCATAGAGCTCAACCATCGCCTCATAGATCATATTGTGGATATCGCGGTAGAAGTCGCCTGTTTTGAGAATATCGGCAATTTTGGTAATAGCGCTCTTGTCGAGCATGAGCGATCCCAAGACCGATTGCTCCGCCTCTTCGGAATGGGGCGGCATACGGAGCGTATCGATGGAGGATTTGTGACGAGGCATAAGATAGAGAGAATGACTCTGAGAATTTCAGTATACCGCGAAAAGAAACTCGCCGTCAGTCTTGACGGGAGACAGTCTTTCTGATTGACTGGAGTGGCATTTTCTTGTGGATAGGGTCGTTTCCTTCCATAAAACCTCTAGTCAATGTCTTTCTTTCTTGAAGATTTTAGGAGGATGCGTATTGTGAATAGCGACCGAAATTGTCGGAAATGGGAGCTTTTCATGAGAAAACTCGACGAAGCTCTTATCAATGTTGCAGCATTCCCATATCAGGAGTTTGCGGAAGGGAATCAAGAGGAAAGCTCCGAGTACGATTCTTTTAGTGAGGCATCCCAACTTCTTGCGGGTTTAGGTCATCGGGAGTTTGCAATAGTTTGCCAATTGTACCTTAACAAAGAAAATATTTCGGACACTATTTTGAGATTCCTGTTTAGACGGTTTGTTTCTCAATTCCTCTCTCGCAGCGATAATGCTGATGGATACGATTTGACAGGATCTGCTGTAGTTCCGGAGGAAAATGTCCGGAAAAGCAAAGGAAAGGCACGACCTCGTTTATCTGTTCCTAAACATGGTTGTAACCGTCGTAACATTAAGAGTCTTTAATCGACGATTTCAGTACAAAGCCATGCGGGGTGTCTTCGACAAGATATCCCGCTTTTTCTATTTCTCCCCGGAATCGATCGGCTTCGGGGAAATTTTTTTCTGTGCGGGCCTTTTGTCGCGCTTCGGCGAGCTGATGTATCTCTGCTGGAATAGAACTCGCTTTTTCGAAGACGAGACCAAGGAGATCGACGCATTCGAGGAATGTTTTTTGTACGCCTTCCGGGTTTGATAGGGTTTCGATATTCATAGCCTTATTTCCTTCGCGAACGAACTCAAGAAGGGCAGTGATGGCTTCGGGAGTGTTAAGGTCATCTCGCAGCGCCTCGAGAAATTTTTCTTTGTAGGGAATAACATCAAATGTCTTTCCGATAAGGCTAACTCCTTTCTGGGTATTGTTGAGGCGATTTCGGAATGATTCGAGGGTCTTTCTGTTTGCTTGAGCTTGTTCCAAGGTGCTCCATGAGAAATTCATCTGTGAACGATAGTGAGAAGAGAGGAGTGCCAGGCGGAGATCCATCGCGGAAAACCCTTGTGCTTCTATATCTTCGAGGGTGAAGAGATTGCCTTTTGATTTTGACATTTTCTCGTTGTTGACGAGGAGATGGCGCGAGTGTATCCAATAGCGCGAGAAAGGCGAGTGCTCGGTTGCGCATTCGGATTGTGCGATTTCGGCTTCGTGATGGGGAAATATGTTATCTTCGCCACCGGTGTGGATATCGAAGCGCTCGCCCAAATATTCCATGCTCATGGCGGAACACTCAATGTGCCATCCGGGATAGCCTTCGCTCCACGGCGACTTCCAGCGCATGAGGTGTCCTTCCGGAGCTTTCAGCCAGAGGGCAAAGTCCCAAGGGTGCCTTTTGTCGGGGTGTTCTTCGAGGCGCGCGCCTACTTTGAGTTTGTCGAGCGTGTTGCCGGAGAGGTGTCCGTAATCGGCAAACGAGGTGACATCGAGAAAGACATTGCCATTTTTTTCGTAGGCATGATGTTTCTTGATGAGCGTTTCGATGAGACGGATCATTTGCGGTATGTGCGCGGTTGCGCGGGGGAAAAAATGCGCGGGAAGAATATTCATCGCTGTTTCGGTTTCGCGGAAATATTTCTCGTAGAATCGGGCGATTTCTTCCGGTGTTTTCTTTTCGGCGCGCGCCTTTTTTTCAATTTTATCTTCGCCGCTGTCGCCTTGTGCCGTGTCGTCTTCGGTCAAGTGTCCGACATCGGTGATATTTTTGATGTGGCGCACTTCGTATCCGTCGTGCTCGAGCAATCGGCGCAATGTGTCGGCTGTTAGGTATGCTCGGAGATTTCCGATATGCACTTTCCCGTAGACGGTCGGTCCGCAGGTGTATACGCCGACCTTCCCCGCGTGGAGTGGTTCAAATTCTTCTTTTTTCTTCGCGAGCGTATTGTAGAGGGTGATCATATTCGGTGTATATTCAAAACATTTTTAGCATATACCAAGGGTTTCGTCTCGGGAAGGGGAGTGACTTTCGGATATTTTACACTCTTCTCAACGCCTCGTTTCTTTTTGTTGAGAAGTAAAAATATTTTTTGATGAGAGTATTGACATAGTTTTTATCATGCGAAATATTTTTTGAAATTTTTTTCGGAAAAAATTTGTGTTGCAAAAAAAATTAGTGTATATTTATCGCAGAGAAGTTTTTTCTCGAAAAAAGAAAAATAAAATAGAAGGAGGTGGTATACATGGCAGCAAAAAAGAAGGCCAAGAAAACAGTAAAGAAGGCGGCCAAGAAAACAACAAAGAAAAAGGCAACCAAGAAAAAGAAGAAGTAGTTTTGTCTTTCCTTTGTTTGTGAACGACGTCCCGATTTTTTCGGGGCGTTGTTGTTTTCTTGTTTCATTTTTCTTTTTTCAATCCCATTATTTTTTCTGACGCGTTGAGAGAAATTTTTACCAGCCGATGTTTTTGAGCGAGATCTCGGAAAATGGTGATTTTTGCTTTTGGAAATATGGCGCGTATACACGTTTGTACGGACGTTTCTTGTGAAGGGCTGATTTCAAGGAAAAGGGTGGCTTTTTCGTTCTTTTTGTGCTCTTTGAAGATGTCTCGCAGTTCCTCTAAGAGC
Organism: uncultured Bdellovibrionales bacterium; assembly: GCA_964420045.1. Lineage (GTDB taxonomy): Bacteria > Patescibacteriota > Minisyncoccia > Moranbacterales > UBA1568. The sequence continues at coordinate 34,915 of CAYQPQ010000010.1, forward strand.
CTCCTATAGTGATCGAGTCCGTCTGTCCCGCTCTCGAGCGCTGACTTTGGTTCAAATTGTCGCACGTCGATTGGTGCGTCGAGAAATTCTTGAGTGGAGAGATAGGGGAGATTGGCAATGATGATTATTTCCTTGGCGATAAAAAATTTTTCTTTGGGAATATTCTCGAGGAGATTTGAATGTATGAATTGAATGGTCTGTTGTGTGTGCCATCGATTCGCGTTGTTCTTGGCAACAGCAAGTGCGTCTTCGGAGATGTCCGTTGCGATGAATGAAAAATCTTCCGTGCTGTTTGCACATGTGGCGAGTTCTTTTGCTAATGTTGTGATAATATTTCCCGATCCGGTGCCGATATCGACAATGAGTATTGAAGCGTGTTTCTGATGAATCGTCTTTCCTGCAATGTGTTGAACATCGGAAGTATATTGCAATACGGCTTCTATCAAGAGCTCTGTTTCGGGGCGTGGAATGAGCGTGTGCTCATTGACGAGAAATTCTCGTCCGTAGAATTCTTTGTGTCCGACGATATAGGCAATCGGCTCGCGTTTTGTTCTCCGAACAATGTGTGATTTGAATTGAGCAACTTCTTTCCGTGAGAGATGATGTTCCGGATGTGCGATAACGAATGTTCGCGGTTTCTCGATAGCGTCTGAGAGGAGAAGCTCTGATTCGAATCTGGAAATGAGTGTCTCCGCTTCGCGAAGGAGGGATTCAATGGTAACAGGCATGACTTTGTGGAAATGCGAAATGCGTGCGCGGTGTCCTATGGAGTGGTATCACACAACGCCCGATGATTCTTTTTCGAGGAGTCGCGCCATATCTTCAGCTTCGAGGCGGGAGAGGATTCGTTCGAGATTGCCGGCGAGTATTCCCTCGATATTACTCCATGATTCTTTGATGCGGTGATCGGTGATACGGTCTTGAGGGAAATTGTAGGTGCGGATTTTCTCACTTCGGTCTCCGGTGCCTATCTGGGTGCGGCGCGCGTCTCCGAGTTCCTTTTCTTGTCGAGCCTCTTCCGCTTCGAGGAGGCGGGCTCGCAGGACAGTGAGCGCTTTGTCTTTATTCTTGTGCTGTGATTTTTCATCTTGGCAAGTGACGACGAGTCCGGTTGGAATATGGGTGATGCGAATGGCGCTTTTGGTGGTGTTGACGGATTGTCCGCCGGGTCCGGATGAACAATAGGTATCAATGCGAAGATCATTCGGGTTAATGACAAGGTCGGCTTCTTCTGCTTCAGGCAAGACGGCGACGGTGGCGGTTGAGGTGTGAATGCGTCCCGATTTCTCGGTCTCGGGGATGCGCTGGACGCGGTGGACGCCGGACTCGTATTTCATGCTCTTGTAGACTTCGGGGCCACTCCCTCGGCTGATCTCGAAAACGATTTCCTTGAAGCCGCCCAAACCGGTTTCATTGGTATGGAGAAGGGAAGTTTCCCATCCGATTTGTTCGGCGTGGCGGGCATACATGCGAAAAAGACTTCCGGCAAAGAGCGCGGATTCATCGCCGCCCGCTCCCGCGCGGATTTCCACAATGACGTCGCGGGCATTCCGCGGATCTTTTGGCAGAAGGAGTTTTTTCAGCGCAGCTTCTTCGAATGGCTTCTGTGTGGCGAGTGTCGCGTTTTCTTCCATGGCGAGTGCTTGCATTTCCGGATCGGTGTCGGAGTTTATGAGTGTCGCGTTGTCTTGCATTGTCCGCTCGGTTTTCTCGAGCGCTTCCGCGGCGGAAAGGATTTCCAAGAGTTCTGTTCGTCGTTTGCCGAGTTCGGCGAGTTTTTCGGGATGCGAAACAACGCTCGGATCAGAGAGCGTTTGCTCGAGCGTTTCAAATTCTTCGCGAATGGCAGTGACGAGATCGTGCATAGGGGTGAATAGAGTATGATTGAATTTGATGTTTTTCGTCCGGGATTCTCTTAGAGGGTGTCTAAAAAGCTCTACAAAAATGCACAATATAACCGTTTTTCCGAAAGAAATTCTTTTTTGCTTGTCTTACACTTCGTACGCCTGCCTGCCGGTAGGTAGGTAGGAAAGCCGCAAAAAAGAATTTCTTTCGGAAAAACAGCCTTTTAGACGTACTCTTATTCGGCAGTCGGGGAGAGCACCGCCTTGTTCTCCGGAGGTGTAAGTAGAGTATAGCGTTTTATGGATCGGGAAGGAAAACAAAAAACGATGCCTGGAAAAACAGGAGCATCGTTTCTTGGGAATCGGTGTCGCTATTTCTTGGGCTTGGAAGCGGTTGCGGTCTTCTCGGCTTTTCGCTTGGACTTTTCGGCGAGTTTGACGCGCTTTGGACGGGCGGTTGGCTTGAGATCTTCGGTTTTTTTGGAGAGCTTCTCAAACCGATCGACGCGACCGGTTGAATCGATGCGCTTCTTTTTGCCGGTATAGAACGGGTGGCAGTTGGCGCAGACATCTATGTTGATCTCGCTTCGAGTTGAGCCGGTCTTGATAGTGGCGCCACAGCCGCAGATGATGACCGCTTCTTTCGTGTATGTCGGGTGAATACCGGTTTTCATAAACGTTCGTTAGGACTCAAAATTCCAGTTCTTGGCGAGTGTATCATGCCTCTCGGAAATTGACAAGAGGGGAAACATTCGCTAGAATCCTTTTGACTCGTTTTTTGTTTTTTTGGACGAGAAACGGGATATCATTCATGTTCAGCCTCGAATCCTTTCCTGGTCCGGCTCGCGCTTGGACTTTACTGGGATTCTCTTGGCATATCGGCCGAGGAGGAGCAGAAGGAGTATAAGAAAAGGATAATTTTTTGAGAAGAATCGTTATGGTTGATGAAGCGGTGAAGTCGGAAGTATTGTCGGAGACAAAAGAGAAAGAGGTGACTCCGTCGGCGAGTGTTGCCGATGTGTTGGCGTCGGATTATTTTGCGTCGATTGATTTCGGAACGGTGGAGGCGACGCTCGAATCGCTCCTCAAGGCAGGAGTGCATTTTGGGCACATGAAATCTCGTCGGCACCCGAAAATGGAAGCTTATACGTATACGACGAGAAACAATCTGAATATTCTCGATCTCAAAAAAACGCTCACGAAACTTGAAGAGGCAGCAGCATTTCTTGCCTCGGTGAAGAAGAGTGGTAAACCAATCCTCTGTGTTGGTACCAAAAAACAGACGCATGATCTTATTCGGTCTTTTGCGAAGCGGCTCGGACTCTTTTTTGTGGTGGATCGGTGGATCGGGGGGACATTTACGAACTTTTCTGTTATTCGCAGTCGAACGAAATTTCTGCGCGAAACAGAGGAGAAGCTCGCTCGCGGGGATTTCAAGGGCTATACCAAATTCGAACGCATGAAGATCGCCGAGGAACTTGAGAAGCTCGAGAAGAGTATGGGAGGTATCAAATATATGAATGAGCTTCCCGGCGCGGTGTTTCTTGCCGATGCCAAGGAGGGCGCTATTGTGATCCGCGAGGCGCGCCGCGCCGGTATTCCATTGGTCGGTATCGTTGATACCAATGCCGACCCTTCCTCGATTGACTATCCTATTCCGGGGAATGACGACGCTATTTCATCGCTTCGTTTGCTTCTTGGTGTTCTTGGGAAGACACTTGAATCTACCAAGGTGGAATCGGCGCCGGCGTCCGCGTCCAAATAATTCACACTTGCGGATGCGCAATGTCTTGCATTGCGGAGGACGTGTTTTCTTTAAATACAATCCTATGGGGACAGTATCTCTTGAAATGGTAAAGCGGCTTCGCGAGATGACGGGCGCGGGCGTTGTTGATGTTAAGAAGGCGCTCGATGAAGCGAATGGCGATGAATCGAAAGCGGTCGACCTATTGAAGAAGCGCGGACAGGCAAAAGCGCTGAAGAAGTCGGATCGCGAAGCGAAGGAGGGGATTATTGCCTCATATATCCATTCGAATGCGCGCATTGGCGTTTTAGTGAAGCTTCTCTGCGAGACGGACTTTGTGGCGCGGAATGACGCCTTCGCTGCTCTTGGGAGAGAGATTGCGATGCATGTCGCTGCAATGAATCCGCGAGTGGTATCGCCGGAAGAAGTGAGCGCTCTCGATGTCGAGAGAGAACGTCTTGTGTGGCAGGAACAGCTTGTTGCTGAGAAGAAGCCGGAAGCAATTGCGCAGACGATTCTTGTTGGGAAAGAAAAAAAGTTTCGCGAAGAAGCGGCGCTTCTTACCCAGCCCTTTGTAAAAGATTCATCGAAAACAGTCGGGGATGTTGTAACGGAAGCGATAGCCAAGATGGGAGAGCGTATTCAAATTGGCGGATTTGTTCGATTTGATATTTAGCGGAACGTTCCTCTGCCGCGGATGTACCTTTTCTGCTATGATTGAATCGGATTCTTTCGCCTTGCTTCCGAATTGTTGTCTCTATGCTTGCTCTCATTCTTCCTCCGCTTTTTGTTGTTCTCGCGCTGGCTCTGTTGGTGTATCTTTTTTTTCGGAAATTGCCGGAGGTGGAGCGTCGGGAGCGTGAACAATCCGGAGTATCATCCGGACCACTTCTTTCAGTGAGTGATCGATTGAAGAGGATGCTCTTGGGTATGGTTGAGCGATTCGCCCGTCTTTCGAAGCTCTTGTCACTTAAAATTCACAACAAGCTCAATACACTTGCGGCTTCGGCGCATTCGGCTCGCGTTCGCGTGGCAGACCGTATTGCCGAGCGAAAACAAAGCCGTCTGGAAAGACTGAAGACAGTGCCTCCGAATCCAGTGTCGCGTGATGTCTCTCCGGAATCTTCGAGTGTGCAGGGAGATGGGTCTGAGTTTGCATTGGGTGGAGATATGTCTCGGGCAACTTCTGCCAATCAGTCCCCCCGTCTGCGTCGATGGTTCGGCGCTCGCTCTCAGTCTGGTGTTCAACCGGATGTTCTATCGGCGAGTTCGCGCGCTATCTCTCGGGACACAACGCCGAATTCTCGGATGCCAAAAGAGGATGATGAAGATTTGCCGCCGCTTGTTTCCGAACCGCTTCAGCCGACTTTGGAGCAGCATCCTGATCGCGGTGTGCGAAACGCCTCTCTGAGCGTCGGGCGGACACTGGGGGATACGGTTCGGCGTCTTCGTCCGGCACGGATGCGATCCCCATTGCCGTCGCGCGAAATCGAACCGATTGTTCCACAGAAAAAAGAGCAGTTGGAGGATATACTCGTCGAGCGCATTTCTCTTAATCCTCGGGATATCGAAGCCTATGAACGTCTCGGGGATTATTACCTCGAGCAACAGAATCTGGTTGATGCGAAAGAATGCTATCGACAGGTGTTGAAACTCAGTCCGGCATATCGTCTGGTCAAGATAAAGATTCGAAAGCTCGAGCGTCTGCTTGAAAAGGACCGCACACCGTGATAGAGTGCGGAATGTCTCGTTCACCCTTTTTAGAGGGGGAATGCCTGAGGAGCTCAGTTGGTGAGAGCAGTTGTTTTGCTTGCCCGCTTGATATGCCACCCTAGCTCAGTTGGCAGAGCAACAGTTTTGTAAACTGTGGGTCGTCGGTTCGAATCCGACGGGTGGCTCAGGCATGTCGGGCGGGTAAACAGCAAGTCGTCGGTTCGAATCCGACCTCAGGCTCTGTCTGGGAAATGTGAGAGAGTATTGCAGAGTTAAAAACGGATTGTTGTATTGGGTAGGTGGCGGAGCGGTCAATCGCAGCAGACTGTAAATCTGCCGACTTCGGTCTACGGGGGTTCGAATCCCTCCCTGCCCACAGAATGTGATTGAGGTGGTGAGGAAATGTTTTGTTCGGGAGTTGGGGGTTCGTCCGGTCATCCGACCGGACGCCCAGTTGAGTGACTGGGCGAATCTCTCCCTGCTCACCAGTGTTTTATTGGAGAGTGTGTCCGCTCTCAAAAATTTGAGACATGTGGCCGTTGTAGCTCAGTTGGTAGAGCATCTCCATGGTAAGGAGAAGGTCACCGGTCCGATTCCGGTCAACGGCTCAGAGGGATAGGTAGAATATTTTAAGACATGTGTTATGGGCGTGATTAAGGAAAATATGGTAAAGCTTCGTTGCAGCGAATGCAAGAAGATTGTCGGGCATACGAAGCGCAATAAGAAGAAGGTGAAGGAGAAGCTTTCGCTTCAGAAGTTTTGCAAGTCGTGCCGCAAGCATACCTTGCAGACGGAGTCGAAGTAGGGAGTTCCCTTGCTTCGGGAGCGTAGTTTAGTGGTAGAATGCTGGTCTCCAAAACCAGCGGTGAAGGTTCGATTCCTTCCGCTCCTGCCGGAAATATGCCGCCATCGTCTAGTTGGTCTAGGACGCCAGGTTCTCATCCTGGAAATCAGGGGTTCGAATCCCCTTGGCGGTACATTGTTTTGCTGTGGACTTTGTTTGTCGGGTCTTTCCGTATGCTTTTCGTCAAAGAAAAGACGAGTTTGGATAATCGGGTGGGGCGGTTTGCGGTCACGCTGTTTTTGGCGGTGGCGATCTATTTTCTCTTTGGGATTTTTGAAGATGTGTCGATGTTTCTCGGACGGTAACAGAGGTTTCTTGAAAGATATAGCCCCCGCAAAACAAAATAGGGGGTCTGGTATACTGGAATCATGCCCAAAG
>CAYQPQ010000011.1:0-40170 GCA_964420045.1 uncultured Bdellovibrionales bacterium
CATGGTCGGATGCCCGAGTGGTTAGGGAGAGGTCTGCAAAACCTTGTACAGGAGTTCGATTCTCCTTCCGACCTCCAAAAAGTATGCCGGGCGAGTGGCGGAATTGGTAGACGCAGTGGACTTAAAATCCGCGGTCCCTTACCGGACATGAGGGTTCGAGTCCCTCCTTGCCCACAGAAAAGTTCAACAAGTTCTTTTTGTATCGGAGGAAAAAAGATGTGGAAAAATGCGTACCCATGCCGGAGAGGAAAGACCGTCCGAAAACACCCTCGAGAATATTTTCGAAAACCGCCCTCTTGCTGTTGCGGTGGACAACTTTCAGTGAATACATTTCGACTAGGGAGAGAAAACAAAAAAATATAAATGTTCTTGTACGGGTCATCCTTTCCCTCACAGAAAGGGGTCGAAATGGTGCAACCACTATACTGGCTGCTATACGGAAGACGACGAAGACTCGCACCATTTTTTGAGCATGAAAATCTACTACTGACACTACTATGAGATCTTTTGGATCTCTTTTTTATATGAAAACAGACTACCGCTCCAATTTTGAGGCTTTTCGAATATACTCCACCGCTTCCTTCAACTCACTTCTCTCAGAAATAATCTCCTCTCGGACACAATCGAGGAAATTCTTTTCTTTGTACCACGCTCGCATTTCTGGTTCACCAAACTCATGCTTATTTGGCTTGGTATCATGGCGTTTGATCGTTTCTCCAAGGGAAATGTCGAAGTAAAAGAAGAAATTCTTCGAGGGATGCGAAACAATAATATCTTGAAACATTTTGCCATATCGATCCCGATCAAATATTCCTTCCAGGATGACACTATACCCTTCTTGCAAGAGAAGAATTGTCACGGTTTTGATAAGTTCCGCATTATATCCACCCAGCATATCTCTTTCTTTGAGAACAGTGCGCCGAAAATAATCTTGCTCCACATACGCCATCTTTCTCCCCTGTGCTAGCTCACAATCCTGTATTGCCTTGGCAATCGCACTCTTCCCCGCTCCGGACGGTCCACGAAGAACGATAAGTGTTGGAGCATTTTTCATACCATCAATTTTCTTTCCCGAGCATTTCCAAAATCTTTGGCATCTTCGCAAAATCTTTCATAAGAGTCTCGCGCATGGAGCCGTTGTAGAGCGCAGCGGCAGGATGATAGAGCGCGAAGAAAACATAGGTGCCAAGATCGGGAACCGTTCGGCGAAACGCCTTGCCATGCTCGACCGATATGCGCTTTCCCGGCACAAACCGTTCAAGCGCGTGCCGCCCTAGAAGAACAATGATTTTTGGAGCAATGAGCTCTACCTGCGCGCGAAGCCACGGCCAGCATGCAGCAACTTCTTCCGGAAGCGGATCGCGATTGTTCGGCGGGCGATACTTCACGACATTGGTGATATAAATATCCTCCCGATTGAGTCCGATAGAGGCAAGCATCTCGTTCAAGAACTTCCCTGCCGCTCCAACAAACGGCTCCCCGGTTTCATCTTCCTTTTTCCCTGGAGCTTCCCCAATAAACAAAAGTCGTGCATCCGCACTCCCGATACCCGGCACAACATTGAGCGCCGTTTTTCGGAGCTCGCAAAGACAGCTCGCTGCCATCATGCGATTCAACTCAGCCAGCTCATGCTCTTTTTTTTCATTCACCATAAGGAAAGTCCTTGTCCAACGAGCTCTCCGCCTTGCCACGCTTATTGTAACAATACCCGTGCACATCTCTCCTCCGTACTCACCAAAAAATGTGGATAACATGTGAAGAAGTGCGAAATCCCCCTCTAGCAATTTTTCTTCTTGCTTGCACTCCTACCTCCTACCTCCTACCTCCTACCTTCTATCTTCCACATTCCCTTGCCTCTATCACCATTATACCACCGCCCAACCATTCTCCAGGCGCGTAATTTTCCCGGGAATCTCAAATCCGCTCGCCAGTCGATGTCCACCGCCGCCAAATCGATGCGCAATCTCCGAGACATCAATATTGTGCTGCTCCAAAGAACGCAAGCTCGCACGAACCGTCTCATCATCTCGCTCCGAAAGCACCATAGCAAACTTCGCTTCCGGAACCGTGCTTAATATAGAAGTAACATGATAAATATCCTCAACCGACGCCTGACATTCCTCGACATCCCGTTTCGTTACCGCTGTCACCAAGAGACCATTTTTCTCATTCAAGACAGAGCGCTCAAATGCCTTTCCCCACAACCGAAGCGCTGGAATACTCTTGTTGGTAAAAAGCGCATCTACAATGCGATCAAGCGGCGCCCCCTTTTTCATAAGTACTCCGGCAATATCCATAACACGCGGCGTCGTGCAGATATGCTGAAAGTTGCCCGTATCAAAGATGATCCCCGTAAGAAGCGCTGTTGCAATTTTTTTATTGAATTCTGCACCAATACTCTCCAAATACGAATAGATCAACTCACACGTAGACGAATAGCGCGCATCTACAATCTCGAGATCACTGGGCACAGCAATACCAGGGTGATGATCTATGGTAACCGTCACTTGACGACTCGCTATGTGCGGAAGAATACGATCAAATCCGCGGTCAACCGAATCACAGGCAATAATCGCGCCAAAACGAGATACATCCAGCTGATCCGGATGCAGAAACGTTGTCGACGTTTCAGAGAGCAACTCGGTTAGCTGCGGTGGAAACGGATCAAAACAAGCAAGAGAGACCTCTTTTCCTTGGCAGATCAAAAACTCGGCAAGCGCCACTGTTGCACCTACCGTATCAGCGTCCGGGCGCGTATGCGCAAACAAGAGAAACGAGGGTGATTTCTTGATAACATACGACAGCGTCCGAAATTCCGAAGCAAAAGCATTCATACCGAAGGCATATCATCCTGCTCTTTTTTCAATACTGAAAGCGTTTCCTCAACCGCCTGAGCATTTCTTTCGGTCACATCATGCTCCAGGAAAATACGCGGTAACGGACGCATGTGCAGGCGTCGATTTAGCAATCCTTGGATTTTATACAATTCATATTCGAGTGATTTCATGACATATTCCGCTTCCTGTTCTGGGAATACACTCACAGACACCCTCGCTTCTTTTAGACTTGGAGTTGCTCGAACCTTAGCAATTGTCGCAAAGACACCGGTTTTCAGAGATACCTCCGTCAAAAGTATTTTCCCCAGCTCTTCTTTGAGGAGCTCATTCACCTTTTCAAGACGCAAAGATGCCATACAAGTCAGACCACAAAAAGAAGGCGTAGTATATCAATTTCTACTCAAAGAATCAAGAAACTGTACAGAAACCAACAAAAAGAAATTCACCATCAGCACTTCTCTACCAACACATTGAAAGGCGCGATATGTTCGGTGCCCCCAGTATGAATCGAACATACATCGCTCCCTTAGGACGGGACCGTTCTATCCGTTGAACTATAGGGGCGAATGCACAACCAAAGAAAACTCCCGGTGGACCGTAGGAGAATCGAACTCCTCGCCTCTTCCATGCCATGGAAGCGCTCTACCAAATGAGCTAACGGCCCAAATAAGCATTTTCACGAGATATCCACAACTTTCCCACAAAATGCCGCGTTCGTAATAGGTTTAGAACATCGTATCATGTTTCTTTGCTTCGTCAAACAAACAGCGCAAAACAACACCTCATTGAACCACTCCGGGCTAAAGCCCCGGAGATTGGAAAAAACATGAAATGTTAATTCTCGACTTGAAAGTTCCGGAAACTCTTGTTGAATCTTTCTTGATGTTTTTCCTTTGAGATACTGAACGAGCTTGCTGACGGAGAGATAGGGAGGAATAGAGATGTATATGTGAATATGATCCCGAGCAACAGTTCCTCTGACTATTTCAACTTGATTTTCTTTGCATATCTCTCGCACCAAATCCCTTGCCCTTGTGGCAATATCACCCACCATGACAGGATATCGGTACTTTGTTATCCAGACGATATGGTATGTACAGTCAAACGTGGTATGAGAGGTTTTGCGATAGTACTGCATCATATGATACAAGACTATCACAGGATTCCTGTTGAAACGACGGACTGGAAGTCCGGGGTTTTACTCCCAAATTTGAGACAATAAACCTCCCTGCGTCAAGCGCGCAGGATACACAGGAAGCATCTACTGCCTGATATTGCAGAGTTACGCCCAAACAATAAAAATAGCCCAAACGCACGACAATATAACTTGAGATCTCACTCGTGTTACACAATGTTCCACGCAATAGAGGCGCTACAAAAGCACATAAAGACTCAATGGCATATCACAGAGAGCTAAAAAACTTCCCACGAAAAAGCAGTGTATCCAATACAAAAATAGCATTTCCCACATTTTCCCTGTCAGCATTCAGAAGAGTATATCTAAAGTTCCACGTGTAACAATCAACAAAAAAGAGAGGATGCAACACATGAGACGTTCCACAAAGAAAAGTTTAAACATGCTTCTTGGAACATCTTGCCATCAGACAACACTGACATACTCCGAATAGAGAAGTGCGCCTTTACTCAGGCTACGTTTTTCCCTACAAGATCTATTGATACTTTTCCCGTTTATACCATTCCGAGAAAAATAAAGTTTCCACGTGCAACATGCATCAACGAGACACCTAGCTTTCCACGTGAAACAATACAAGAATGATATGAGTCGTCCCACGTGCAACATGATAATTTCATTTTTCAACAAAGCAAGAAACGAAGAAAGCGTATAATCATTGCGAGAATCGCCAAGAAATTAACGAAGACTCTTTATTGTGATCCCTTAGAGGGTGTCTAAAAAAACTCTACAAAAATGCACAATGTAACCCGCTTTTCCGAAAGAAATTCTTTTTTTGCGGCTTTCCTACCTACCGGCAGGCAGGCGTATGAAGTGTAAGACAAGCAAAAAAAGAATTTCTTTCGGAAAATAGCCTTTTTAGACACACTCTTATCAACGGAAGAAAAAACTTGTGAAATTCTTCTTTATATTTTGGATTATTTCGATTCGATTAACATGACAGTTCTCGGAAGAGAGAGTTGGAAGTTATACAAAATGAAAGCGCTGATTGTTTCACGTGGAATAGAGAGTGCCAGGAATATTAATGCAGAGCTTTAGTATAAATATTCCACGTGAAAAACAATAATCAGGAAAAAACATAGCCACACAATACTTCTACGGACAAATTCATGCTTATTCAAACTGAAACACTACAATTGAACAGTTCCACGTGGAAATATTCTTAATAAAACAAGTAAATCTCACCCAAATAAATTCTAAATATTCCACGTGAAACAGAGGCATTCCAACGCTCACAAAAGACTTCTCGCCAAATAAACGCACTGACAGACGCACCATTGAATTCTTTTAAAGAAACAGGTTGTTCCACGTGGGAGCACGCTATGAATAAAACAGTGTCTCACATGGAACATGTTCAGCAGGTCTTTGGTTACACATGTTGTTCCACATGAAACTCCAGAAATGAAAAAGGTCGTATTCTCCTACAACTAGAGACACTTGTCACGCTTCCGGAGAAGGCGAAGCAAAGGCAGAATATCAAGATCAGCTTTACCGCATATTCCGCATATAACATTCCTCCGTGGTCCACCACGAAAGAGTTACCCGAAACAAAGATAAACTATCTGTTCCACAAAGAACATCTCGCGAACCCACAAAATACTTGTTCTTTGTGGAACATAAAAACCATATACGTAAGAAAATATATTAGACCTACTGCTTAATTAATTTTTTGCTTTACTAAAGCCAAAAAAGCCACAAAGCAAAAATGTTGCTTTGTGGCTTAACAGAGATAAAAACGGATAGTTTTTCATAAAAATCGTGTTTATTGGGAAGCGGGTCTATTGAATCCACCAAAAAATGAGCCCGGGAAAGCAAGCAGAACGTGATGCTTTCCAAGAAAGTATGGATATCATTCTGAATAGTTCCATGTGGAACGTGTTTTCCAGATATGTCAACAAGCGCAAAAAGAGCGGCATCGAGTGCAAGCATTTACCAAGATGTCTAAGAGGGTGTCTAAAAAGCTCTACAAAAATGCACAATGTAAGCGCTTTTCCGAAAGAAATTCTTTATTTTGCGGCTTTCCTACCTACCGGCAGGCAGGCGTACGAAGTGTAAGACAAGCAAAAAAAGAATTTCTTTCGGAAAAACAGCCTTTTTAGACACACTCTATATAGAAACACAGGATATGTCGAAAATGATTCACGTGAAACAATTTTGATCCACGTGGAAACATACGAGTAGATGCTTTATTGTTAATCTTGACCCATACAAGAAAGATAAAAGAACGCTCATTAATACCTAGCTCAAATCTCTTCAGATAAGCCATTTTTGAAAGAGTAAAAACCTTTATTGAAGCCGATATTCTAGATATTTAAAAGAAGCCTCTCTGGAGTCTCGAAAATTTTTTATGTTTCATATGAAACACCTGCAAGGCTCCTAAGTGTTTCACGTGAAACTTATCAAGATACCCATTCTTCTATATTTCAAGATGTACAGGGGAATCTAGAGGATATCTTCTATGTTATCACCAAAGGGAAATATCTAGAGTTCCGAAAGAATACCCAAACTGTTTGAAAGAAAATAGCAGCATCCAAAACAGACTCCGTATTATTTTGGTATTGATTGTTACATGTGGAACTATTCTGCTCGAGAACTGGAAAAATATTCGCTATCCAAAAGATCCAAGAAATAACAAGGACCTTTATCAGAAAAAACCTTCCATGCTTCACGTGGAAAGCAATACGTCCGTCACTTTTCACATCAAACATAATCAGTTGTCAATTACAAAAACATCCAAAGCAGTCACTTTTCTGCACAGCATAAGAAACACTCCGGACAAATAGGGGAACCACCGAAAAAATGAGTGATTCTGAACACCCACATACTCTGCTGGAATTCCACGACCCCTATTGATTTTCGTTTCTAAACCTTGAAAGAGTCCGGTTAAAAAGAATTATCTGAAGCGGCTCTAGAGACTGCACTCCCACCAAAATAATCATACGATGTGCTACAAACAACCACACCCTTGAAAATCCCCTCAATAAAAGATTTGTTTTTTATTTTTAGACACGCTGCTCTATTTCAAACATTCAAAGAAACAACAATAAGAAGCCCGGGAGATTTGAGCCTTGACATATTTTTGAGAGAGCTATCAAAAAGACACTTCAACAAAGAGAATTTTTTAAAAAAGTATGCTATACTTTGTGAAGGTGCTTTGCCTCGGTTTTTATGTCGAAATTCTTTTCTTCCTTCATTCCCGCAAAAAGGCTGCAAATGCCGCTACTCGTGTTTTTGATGCTTGTGTTTGCAAGTTTCGGATTCTTTTCTTTCGCTTCTGAAAACTTTTCCGGGAAGAATGTTTTTCAAGATGTTGATCAAGACGGACTCACAAATGATGAGGAACAACTCTATGGAACCGACCCGCAAAAAGCAGACACTGACGGCGATGGTTACAGCGACGGAGCAGAGGTAAGAAGCGGATACAACCCACTCAAGCCGTCTCCGGGAGATAAAATTTTTCCCGAAGAAAAGCAGCAAACAGCCCTCTCAGCTCCACAGAAAAACGGAACGCCTTCGTCACCAAACACAGGAGAGACCCGGGGTGTCGGAGGATCCGATGAAGACAACCTCACCACTCAAGTCTCGCAACAAATCGCCGATATTCTGAAGAGCTCGTCCGAAGATGAATCCGGCAACTCCGTTTCCGTACAAGATATGCAAGCGAGCCTGCAGGAACTTCTCAATAAAAATGGGGCCGATACCGCCAAGCTCCCGGAAATTGATGAATCGACCATTAAGATATTGAAACAAGACTACGCGGATCTCTCGGACGAAGAACGGAAAGCGAAGATAAAACAAGACACACTCGAGTATGTCACCAAGGTGTCCTATATTCTAGCAAGCAATTCGCCTGAGATTATCACAAAACCGGAAGACATGGAGAATATCGCGACGAGCATAATGACCAGTGCCATGAGTTCGATAGAAAGCGGGAATGCAGCCTACTTGAAAGATCTCAGCGAAAAAGGACAAAAGGCTCTCAATGAAATTCAAGATGTTGACGTGCCGGAGAATATGCTCGAGTCTCACAAGAAGGCGTTGCAACTCTTTGAATACGCATCTTCTCTCCCAGATGAACTCACATCATTCGAAACAGATCCGCTCGCCAACGTCGTAGTACTTTCCAAAATGCAGAGTCTGCTCGGGTCTCTTTCGAGTTTTGTTAATAGCATAGATTCTACGCTCAAAGATATTGGCATTGAAGAGATCCCTGTAAACCTCTAGTGGAGGCTCTTTTCGACTTTAGATGAGAACGGATCACTTACACCTGAGTTTGTTTCGTGTGAAAAAAATAAAAAACAATCTGTTCTTTTCCTGGTATCCCAACAAAAGGGTATTTTTTGCACTTCTATTCTGTCTCGGTATGCTATTTGCCCCATCCGCTCGAGCCGGATACTGGGGAGAGCCGACAGCGGCAAACATGATGCTCTTTAATCTCGATCAAATCGCCGAGAAAATAAAAGGTGTAACGTTGAGCGTCGTCAAAAATGCTGCGATACGAACTATTAATCAACAGGTACTCCGGCTCATCAACGGCACCGGCGGACAGGGATCGCTCATTATTTCCGATTGGAAACACTTTATCTACGTAGAGTCATCACAAAAAGCAAGCGACGTCGTGCTCAATGATTTCTTTCCAAAGATGTTCAGCGGAAAGGGATCAGGCGGAAACTATGTCGCCTCTTCTGAGGGAGTCAACACGGTTAAGAACATTTCCTCGCAAATAAATACCATCAAAAACTATCCCGAGTATCTCTCAACTATCGGAAAAAACACCCTCAAAGACCTTCAAACAGACGCGACGAAATATACCCTCGATCAGGTCTGCCCCGATCCATCAGGATCGCTTGCCAAGGGAGATTATCGCTGTTTCTCAGAGATCATGAAACCACAGAATAACCCCCGTGGAATCCCGCTCATCACCGAACAAAAATACACTGAAGAGAAGGTCAAAAATCAAGCCATCGCCCAAACACAAGCAGGAATAACCGGCTATAAGCCACAAACAAACGCCCAGGGATTGGTTGTCACGCCGCCACAAACCATTTCCGATATCGTTTCAGCAGTTCAAACACTCCCAGCCAAAGCGCTTGCTGCCGTCCAAAATCCTTCCGAGCTCATCACCGGTGTCATACAAGCATATGTCAATTCACTCATCCAGCAAACGCTGAGCAAGGTCGGACTTGGTCCTATTGGCGCCAGCTTTGCGCAAAACCTCGGGAGTGAGCTTTCTCAAGAATCAAATGCATTGATTTCCGAAAATGTTGGTGCCATGTTCAACACTGACGGATCGGGAACCGATATCGTAGGTCCGAACAATGCCGGCGAACAAGCTTCTAGCTCACCGGCAACCGCATCCACCGACAGCTACTGTGGCACAAACTGCCGAGTGATAAACTAGATCTTCGTCAAAATACTACGAAAAAACCTTCCCAAACATGTAGAGGGAAGGTTTTTATGAGTGGGTCTGTCCAGACTCGAACTGGAGACCTCTACAATGTCAATGTAGCGCTCTAACCAACTGAGCTACAGACCCATTTGTGCGCTCCTACGCCTCATCGAGACGCACGGCACTTTCCTGTTGTAACACGGTTTCTGTTTTTTGCAAAACCGGTTCAGGATCCTTTGGAAGAGCGATCATGCGGAAAAATGAAGTCCAAGAAAGCCATTTCCACGCCTCAATTAAAGAAAGTGCTCCCAACATTCCTGTCCATTCAATGCCTATCCCATACCAAGAGGGTATGGACGGAAAAGCCACCCCAAAAACATGCTCAAAGAAAAGAAACATGCCGGAAAGCCCAAAGAGAATGCCGATTTCTGCGAGAAAGAGCGCCCCACTCAACAGAAGCGTTTCCCGTATATGAAGGCGGAACAACCTCGAAGCATTCTCGAGCGCCGACCGAACAGAAATGTTCGAGAGAGAAAGATAGAGAGCGGCATACTGGCGAAGAAAGAAAAGCACAAGGGAAATCGATAAAAGAAGTCCGAGTGCCGAAAAGGAAAGCCCCCGAGAAAGCCCGTCGAGGCCGCAAGAAGCCGCCAAATCAGCCGGAACCGAGAGAAGGGTCCCAACAAAAAGAGCGAGGGCGACGAGGAATACTTCAAGCAACACCACAGGCTTTATCCTCTGCCGAACCGGATTTCGCATGACAGAGAAAGAAAGCTTTTCGTTGTTTTCGTGTCGATTCATCAAAAACACCAGCGCCACAATACCCGACGCACCCGCCACAAGAACAAATCCAACAAAGAAGAAAACTGCCCCGATAATCCACAGGGGCACAGACGACTCTGCGCCTTGCGATAGAGCAAGTCCACTTCCAATTTCCATGCTACCGAACACCCAGAGTTGCAAAATCCCTTTTGGTACTGCAATCGCAGCACCAAAGAGAGCAAAGATCGGATTTGAAAACACCGCTCGAAAGCCATTCTGCATCGGCTTGCGAATATCAACGCATTTTTTCATAGCACACGCGAACAGTCTTCTGAAATATCGACAACAAACCCCTTCGCCTCGATGAAAAACAACCGAATTCTTAGCAAGAGGGAGAATACCATGCCCGCACATTCTTGGCGGAAAACCGATAGCAGCGTTATTCTTTCGTATCAGGTTTACTTTCTTGCTGGTGTTCCGCCGAAACTTCTCCGGAAACAAGCGCGGCAAACTCCTCTTTTTCGAGCGTCTCTTTTTCGAGAAGCGTCTTGGCAATGCAATTCAACGTGTCGCGCTTTTCAGTAAGAATGGCCGTTGCCTGCAAAAATGCCTCATTTACCAATCGGGAAACCTCGGCATCAATAGCCTCGGCAGTCTTCTCGGAATAATTGCGCTCCTCATGCATCTCGCGCCCCAAGAAAACAAGTTCTTCCTTTTTGCCGAATGTGCGCGGACCAAGCGTACTCATGCCAAATCGCGTCACAATATTACGTGCCATCTGCGTCGCACGCTCCAGGTCATTTGACGGACCGGTCGTTACGTCGCCAAAAACCAGCCTTTCACTCGCATACCCGCCAAGAAACGTCGCGAGTTCATCACGGAAATGCTGAAACGACTGCAATGTTTTGTCTTCAGTCGGCACAGCAAGCGTGTACCCGCCGGCATGCCCTCGAGAAATAATAGAGACTTTCTGCACTGGATCGGCATGCGGGAGACTTGCTGCAACAAGCGCATGCCCACCCTCGTGATACGCAACAATTTCCTTTTCCTTGGGATTAATTGCGCGGCTTCGACGCTCGGGTCCCAAGATGACTTTTTCGATTGACTCGGCAAGCTCTATTGCTCCGATCTCTTTCTTGTCCCGCCGAGCCGAGAGGATCGCCGCCTCATTCACAAGATTGGAGAGATCGGCACCAGAAAAGCCCGGCGTACGCTCCGCAATGGTACGCAAACGAACCTTTTCTTCAAGCGGTTTGTTCTTCACATGAATTTTGAGGATTGCCTCGCGCTCATTTATATCAGGAAGATCCATCATCACGCGACGGTCAAAGCGGCCCGGACGAAGAAGCGCCGGATCAAGTACATCCGGACGGTTGGTGGACGCGATCACAATCACATTGGTTTCGGTCTCAAAGCCGTCCATTTCAACAAGAATCTGATTGAGTGTTTGCTCGCGTTCGTCGTGCCCGCCGCCCAAACCGGCGCCGCGATGCCGCCCGACCGCGTCTATTTCGTCGATAAACACAATAGCCGGCGCATTTTTCTTGGCTTGTTTGAAAAGGTCGCGCACGCGGCTCGCTCCCACACCAACAAACATTTCCACAAATTCCGAGCCACTGATATTAAAGAAGGGTACCTTCGCCTCACCGGCAACTGCCTTCGCCATCAACGTTTTCCCGGTTCCGGGAGAGCCAAGCAATAGTACACCCTTCGGGATGCGCGCACCGATCGCCAGGAATTTCTTGGGATGTTTTAGAAATTCAACCACTTCCTGAAGCTCGTTTTTCGCTTCAAGAGCGCCGGCAACATCCGCAAAGGTTACACGCTTCTTCTTGTTCTTCGGATCAAGCATGCGTGCCCGACTCATGCCAAAAGAAAGCGCTTGGGCATTCCCTCGTTGCGCTTGCTTCATCATGAACCAAATAAAACCTGCGATAAGAAGAAAAGGCAGCAAAAAGGGAAGAATCGCGCCAAGCCACAGCGATGCGCCCGAATCCTCCTTGACAGTTATTTTCACATCTTTCAATTTGTCGGTATCAACGCCGTAATTGCGGAGCGTTTCTGTAAGCGACCCTTCGGTTTCCTTGGTCGCCTTCTGCTTACTCCCGTCTTTGAGCTCTATGGCGAGGGAATTTCCACTCACATCAACCGTAGACACCTTGGCATCATTGATTTCCGAGACCAACTCATTCAAAGAAACGTCCGTCGGTCGCCCCTTGGGAGATTGATACAAAATGATGATGCCGGAAACAAAAAGGAACAAAATGACAAGAGCGCCAATATTTTTGAAGAGCTTGTTCATGAACATACGCGTGCGAGAATTATTGATTCGAATACCCTCGAGCTGAGGGAGCTTCAAGAAAAAGTTGAAATCACACAAAAGGAGTGTGGGACCAGTGCTTTTCGGATACAAACAGGCTATTTTTTCTCAAGAAGTACACCCACCTTAGCACCTCTTCGAGTGAATTTCAAGCCATGAAATGACTTTTCAGCCACTTTGTTCTTCGTCCCCGCTAAGAATTTCCGCATTTCTTCGATTACTGAAAAAGAAAACGGCTGTTCGCACGCACCACTCTCCTCAACAAAATCCCGCAAAACCGATCGTTGCAGGGAACTATGAAGCGCACAAAAGGTCGTTGTTCGTACCGAAAACGATTTCTTTTCATCATTATGAGAAACAAACACGGATCGATGAAGAGAATGCGCCAGCACATCGGCATCATCGGCAAGCGACAGCGCCGAGTGCGCAAGCGTCTCCCGAATATTCGGATTGAACGTCTCGAGCAACGGGAGGAGCTCATGTCGAATACGATTCCGTGTAAACTTCGGATCCGCATTGCTTTGATCAATACGAAAGGGAAGAGTGTTTTCTTTAAGATAGCGCGCAATATCCGCCTTTGGAGTACAGAGGAACGGGCGAATAATCACTCCGTCACGGGGGCGCATCGCTCCCAACCCGCGAAGCCCCGAGCCACGAAGAAGCCGCAGGAGCACCGTCTCTGCCTGATCATCCTCCGTATGCGCAACCGCAATAGCATCAAACCCGAGCCGGACACGAAGCGTTTCAAAAAACTCATACCGAATCGACCGCAAACGCGCTTCGAGATTGTTCTCCTTGCCGGAAATATCCGGACGAAGCACCGAGATAGGGACATTGTAGAGATTGGCGCGCTCTCGCACAAGCCGCTCATCACAATCGGAATCCTCGCCGCGAAGCGCATAATTCACATGCGCGATATGAAGTTTCCAATCGTATTTCTTCCCGAGCATTACCAGGCAGTCCAAGAGACACGAGCTGTCCGGACCGCCCGAGACAGCGACAATCATCGAATCCCCTCGCTTCCAGAGCGAAAAATCATGTGCAGTCTGCTGGATGAATTTCAAAAAAGACGCCTTCTTAGGCGTATTTCCCAATGATATCAAGCGTGTGTTGGACGGCATCGTCGAGTCGTCCTTCTTCGTTAACGACAGTGTAGTCATAGATATCGGTATGGCGGAGCCACTCGCGCGTGTACTCCATGCGCTCGGCGATATAGGCATCGGTCACATCGGGGTCGCGACGGCGAATGCGCGCCTCGAGCACATCGAGCGAGGGCACGGTAATAAGAATAGCGACGATATCCGGAAAGAGCCGCTTCGCCGTGATGACGCCCTTCCATTCTATTTTCCAGATACCAGTCTTGCCGGAATGCCGCACACGCTCAATCTCCTCAAACGTGACGCCATAAAGATTACCATTATATTGGCGCGTATACTCAAGGAATCTCTCCTCCCGAATGCCCGCGTCAAACGCGTCTTCGGACACAAAATAGTAGGGATTCCCCTCGGATTCGCCCGCCCGCGGCGCGCGCGTCGTCGTCGTCACCACACGCTCAATCGGAAGATGTTCCTCCAATCGGGAAATGATAGAATCCTCCCCCGCACCCGACGGCCCGGAAACAATAAACAATTTCGACTTCATACCCCAGCCTACCGCGATTTCCCACAAGAATCAAGATTCGCAAACAAGAGAATAAGAAAACTCCCCCGAGAAGAGCTCTTTGTAAGAGATTCTCGAGGGAGTGTTGATCGCTTCGTCGCATGGACCAAAAACGCATTGCGTTGGCCATACAACAAAAGCAGGATTCCACAGCCCATAACCTTGGCTAGCCTTCCCAATGTTCCCTTATGGGTATAATGAAGGCATGGTCTGTGGCGTTTTCGCTAAGTGCCACCTTCTCCAAAACTCAGAGGTTTCTCGCCCCTGGGGGAAGTGGCAACTTGCACCTTACCGAGTGCGGAAGCGATATCCGCGGCGACTCGGCAAGGCGCAACATGTGCTGCTCCCATACAATATGCGCACGAGGGCGGTTCTAGCCACTCGGTATGGGTCACAGCATGGGTCACAGCAACAGGGCTGGAGAGCCGCTCGCACAGGGGAAATGCCCCTGCTCAAACAAACGGCACAGCCCTTCCTTTCAGACCACTCAGGCTAGCGTGGGGAACTACGTTCCCCGAGGTCGTTTGCTAGCTGGCGGCCAGGCCGGCGAAGTCGAGGTTATTGCCCACCAGGTCGTTACCATTCCTCATATTCTTCGTCATGGTAGCGGCGGGCTTGGGCCGGCAGAAGGCGCTGGCGGCGGTGTCATCGGTGGTCGGATTCAGCAAAAAACTCAGACTGTTCAGGTACTTCTTCATGGCGTCCTCCTCGAGGGTTGCCAGTTGGTTTTGACTCAAGATCCTTGGCTCGAAAGCTGGATCAAGAGTCGGTGTGATGAGTTGAAATCAACTCAACAATGAACAAGCTAGCATACCCTTGAAATCTTGTCAAGGGCACTTGAGAAAAACTCGTCAATGTTGGCTCTACGAAAGCAAAAAATTCGTATTTTTCCTCTCGATATCTCACTGTTTCGACACGATTCAGAAAAACTCACACACGCAAAACAGGAGAGAGAACACGAACAATTTTCCAGACGACATCCTTCAAAAAGGTTGCAGACTTATTCCACCGTCACGCTCTTGGCAAGATTCCTCGGGCGATCGATCGCTTCGCCGCGCGCCGCAGCGACAAAATACGCAAAGAGCTGGAGAGGGATAACGGAAAGGAGCGGAGAAAGCGGTTCAATCGTCTTGGGAATAAAGAAACAATCATCCACAAGCCCCCGGTCAAGGAGATCGGTATTTCCTTCGGTAGTGACAGCAAGAATACGACCTTTTCGTGCTTTTACCTCCTGCATATTGCTCACGGTTTTTTCATAAACACTGTCGCAAGGAACAACAAAGACACAGGGAAACCCGTCTTCAACAAGCGCCAGAGGACCGTGTTTCATTTCGCCCGCCGGATACGCCTCGGCATGCACATAGGCAATTTCCTTGATTTTGAGCGCCCCCTCAAACGCAACAGGCATACTATACCGACGTCCGAGGTAAAAAAAGTTCTCGCACGACACATATCGCTCCGCCGCCTCTTGAATCGCGTCCGCTTGCACAAGAATACGACTCACCTGCTCGGGAATCTGCATGAGACGCTCTACAAATTCCTCTCCAAACGAGAGCGATACTGAACGTTGTCGTCCAATAGAGAGCGCCAACAAAGCAAGAACTGTTAACTGGGAGGTAAACGCCTTAGTGGAAGCAACGGAAATCTCCGGACCGGCATGCGTATACACTCCGGCATCAGTTTTCCGTGCAATGGTTGAGCCAACCACATTCACAATACCAAGTGCAAGCGCCCCCTTTCGTTTCACCTCTTCGATCGCAGCGAGTGTATCCGCAGTTTCTCCCGACTGTGAAAGAGCGATAGCCACCGAACGTTTGCTCAAAACCGGATTTCTATACCGAAACTCGGAGGCGCAGATTGCTCGCGCCGGAACGCCGGCAATATCCTCAAGAAGATACTCTCCGACCATACCCGCATGAAACGACGTGCCACAGGAGACGAGCCAAAACGAACAAGCTTCCCGAAGCGCCGCTTCCACACTCGAAATCCCACCCAGGCGAGCTGTACCGGTTTTCACGTGAACCCGCCCGCGAAGCGCATCTTCGATCGTGCGCGGCTGTTCCGTGATTTCCTTGAGCATAAAGTGTGGATACCCACCCTTTTCCGCTTCCTCAGGCGACCACTCAATAGTCTCGATCGTTTTCTTCGGAACATGATTTCCATCGAGCCGAAAAATATGATGCCCCTCCGCCGTAATACGGCACCATTCGCCGTCATCGAGAGAAAATACGTCGCGCGTCCTCGAAAGAATTGCCGACGAATCGGAGGCAACTATGTATTCGCCTTTTCCAACGCCAACCAAAACCGGGCTTCCATTTTTGGCAACAAAGAGTGTGTTCGGCTCTTCCGCAGCAAGAATGAGAAGACCGTAGGTTCCGCGAAACCTCTTGAGCGCCGCCCGAATCGTCGCTTCAAGCGTCGACTCGTCCTTTCGTAGTTCCTCAATAAGGTGAGCGATCACTTCCGTATCGGTTTCCGAACGAAAGATATGTCCCTTTCTCTCGAGTTCTCCCTTGAGTTCAAGATAATTCTCAACGATACCATTGTGAACAACCGCTATGCGCCCAGAACAATCCGTATGAGGGTGAGCATTCGCGTCATTCGCCTCACCATGCGTCGCCCAGCGCGTGTGCAAAATGGCGATCGATGCTGTTTCCGGAACACCTCCCGTCTTTTGTTGCGCACGCACTTCCGGCACTAGCCCTTCACCTATACCTCCTTTTTTCTTGGCAACATACAGATTTCCCCCTGAAAAAAACGCGATACCCGCGCTGTCATACCCTCGATACTCGAGTCGGCGAAGCGCGTTTACCCCTTCTGCGATCGCATTTATTTCCTTCGAAACTGTCACATACCCAACGATACCGCACATGTAATCACTCCTCTTCAAAATTGGTAATGAACCCGCCTTCGGTGTAGCAAGATCAAAACACCGTGTCAAACACAAAAAATATCCAAAACGATTGACAAACGACCGATAAGTCCCTACACTGCCCAGTCGATACATATACCTATGCCGCTTTCTTCCACGGAAATCCTCACGCTTTTTATCCTCCTCATGAGTGGTGCCGGTCTCTCTATGGCCGTCGACCTCGCGCTCGGCATCCGGTGGCAACGCTTCAAATCCTGGAAGTGGCTCGTCCACATCACCACCCTCATCCTCTACGGTGCCCTCATCGCCGCGTATATGATCCTTCATTGACGCATGTCCCCAAAAGCCGTATACTTCGCTCGAAGGTACGGCTTGTTTTTTTCTTTAAAAGACGCTCGCAGGAATCGCCCTCGGCACAGAAGAATACCCAAGATATTCAAGGAAATGCAAATCTTGGTGACTCCTCCGTGTTTAGCGGCTTCCAAGCGGGCAGAATCCGCTTATGCAGGAACAGAAATGGTCCCTCCAAATCGGGGGGCGCGTCCTTGAGCTCTCAACCGGGCTCCTCGCAGGGCAGGCAAATGGCGCCGTGCGCGCCCAATATGGCGACACGGTCGTTCTCGCTACCGCCGTCATCGGCAAGAATCCCTCGAATATTTCGGGGTATTTTCCGCTCCTCGTCGACTACGAAGAGCGCTACTACGCCGCCGGCAAGATAAAAGGCTCCCGCTTTGTAAAGCGCGAAGGGCGTCCATCCGACGATGCCGTCCTCACCGGGCGCGCCGTCGACCGCACCATTCGCCCACTCTTCAACGCGCGCATGAGAAACGATGTGCAGGTTGTCGTCACCACGCTTTCTTTTGACGGCGAGAACGACCCCGACACCATCGGCATGATCGCCGCATCCGCCGCCCTCGCCCTCTCGGACATTCCCTGGAACGGACCGATCGGCGCTGTCCGCGTCGGGAGAATTGAAGGGAACTTTATTCTGAACCCCGTAAACGGCGAACGAGCTGAGAGCGAATTTGATCTCCTTATCGCCGGAACCAACGAAAAAGTGAACATGATGGAAGTATCCGCCAAAGAAGTGCCGGAATCTGTCATGACAGACGCCTTTGCCTTTGGCTTCGAAGCAATCAAGAAAATAGCCGACTTCATCAAGTCGATCCAAAAAGAAATCGGCAAAGAAAAACTCGTGCCAACACTCCTCGAAGCGCCCAAGGAAGTCGAGACTGATATTCGCCAATGGTTCGAAGAGAAAGGGCTTGCGCAAGCACTCTATCTCAAGGGCAAAAAGGAAACCTACGATAGACTCCGCGAAATCCGCGAATACGTCGATGCAAAAATAGGCGAAACCTACGCAAATATCCCGAAAATCCGTGAAGTCACCGAGCAAGTCTTTGAAGAACTCTCAGACGAAATCGTGCACGAGAATATTTTAAAGCTTGAGAAACGCCCCGATGGACGCGCCCTCACCGAAGTACGCCCTATTTCTTGCCAAGTGGGCGTCCTCCCGCGCACGCACGGCACCGGACTCTTCACACGCGGCGAAACGCAAGCACTCACCGTCGCCACCCTCGGCTCTCCGGGCGATGAGCAAATCATCGACACCATGGAGGTCGACATGAAGAAGCGCTATATCCACCACTACAATTTCCCGCCCTATTCCGTCGGCGAAGTAAAGCCGATGCGCGGCCCCGGACGGCGCGAAGTAGGGCACGGTGCCCTCGCTGAGAAGGCCCTCGTCCCCGTACTCCCCAACAAAGAGGAGTTTCCCTACACCATTCTCTTGGTTTCGGAAATTCTCTCTTCGAACGGTTCATCGTCCATGGCATCAACCTGCGGATCAACGCTCGCGCTCATGGATGCGGGCGTTCCCATCACAGCACCGGTTTCCGGCATTGCCATGGGCATCATTGTCGGCGACGAGAAAAACTACAAAGTACTGACCGACATCCAAGGACTCGAAGACCACTATGGCGACATGGACTTCAAGGCCGCCGGAACTGCCAAGGGACTCACCGCCATTCAAATGGATGTGAAAGTAGACGGCGTTACACTCCCCATGCTCGAAGCCGTGCTCATGCAAGCAAAGGGCAATCGCGCCGAAATCCTCGAGAAAATGCTCGCAACACTCCCCGAAGCGCGTACCACACTCTCACCCTATGCGCCACGCATCATCGTGCTTCATATCAATCCGGAGAAAATCCGCGATGTTATAGGGCCGGGCGGCAAAATGATCAACCGCATTATCGATGAAACCGGTGTTGAGATAGACATCGAAGACGACGGATCCGTATTCGTCACCTCACCCGACGAAGTAAGTTCCAAAAAGGCGGTCGAGTGGATCAACAACCTCACGCGCGAAGTAAAGCCCGGCGAACTTTTCCAAGGGCGCGTCACTCGACTCATGAATTTCGGTGCATTCGTTGAGGTGCTTCCGAATCAAGAGGGGCTCGTCCACATTTCCGAACTCGCCAATGAGCGCGTCGAACGCGTCGAGGATATCGTGCAGGTGGGCGATATTATCCCTGTTATTGTGAAAAATATCGATGACCAAGGTCGCATCAATCTCTCGAGAAAAGCGGCATTGGGAAAAACAATGAGCTAAGAGAGCTGGAGCAGCAGATCTTCCCTGGAAAAAGTGGTTTTGATGCGGTCTGCCAACTCGTTCAATGATAGAACTTGTGATAGAATAGAAGACGGAAGAAGTTCCGTCTTCTTTCTTGTCCAAAAACAAAACGCTATGGGGTTCTTCTCGCGAAAAATATCCGCAACAGACAAAAACGATACGCATGAAATGATTGATGCAAAAATCCACGTCATGCAACACGACTTGGACGAAATAGCCAAGAATGGTCGCATTGAAATAGAATCGAATCAAAAAGAAAAGACTCCTCAATCAATACCAAGTTCGCCTACAACAAACGAGCCCGTGCCTTCGGACAGCCCTTTTTCTCAGTCGGCGTATCAATTTGATGAGCCGGCGTCACTCAAAGATACCCCGCAACAGGCACCTCCACAGGAAACGCCTCAATCTCAGCAAGAGATACCCTCAACCGAAAGAGCAGAAAACATTCCTTCACAACCGACTCACTCATCAGCACCACTCAACCTTCCGACATTTCACGCTGCGCCAGTCCCGGCACCTCGAGGACCGATGCATTTGAATATCGATCGGCAAACACCGTCGGAATTTCTGCCGGAGAAGCCGCCCGAGCCAGAACCAACACCAAGAGCAGAAACATCCCCGCCGCCGGCTGTTCCCCAGGAATCGCTCCGAACCGGAACCTGGCCCGTTGAATCGCCAACAAAAACCGAGCCAACCAAAAAAACACCTTCGAAAAAAACACCAAAAAAGGTTTCTCTGCGAAAAACGCCAACAGATAAAAAAGTACTCTCCGACAATATCATCCTTAAGGAACACTGGGGATGGAAGCAGTATCTTCTCATCATTGTTATTCTCGGATCAATATTTGGCGGACTATTCTACTTTTGGAAAACTCGCTTTTCCCCGGCAGGATTCGGCCTATCAACAATCAATCTCCCGAACATTCCGGATATTTCAAGCAACACAGAAGCCGACGATCTGCGCGCCATGCCAGACAAATCGCTTCCGTTTTCCACCACCAACGCCAACCCGTTCATTGTCGATGTTGAAACCGAAACCGTTTCGACACTTCGGCAGCAACTCATGAAAAACGCAGAGACAATGCGGCAGGCACATATGACCGGTCCCGTACCGTTTTCCGTCGTCGACAAGACCAATACCCCGATCGCCTTCTTCATCTTTGCCTCCATTTTCAATCTTGGTCTCTCCGGAGACCTTCTCAA
This sequence comes from uncultured Bdellovibrionales bacterium, assembly GCA_964420045.1. Taxonomy (GTDB): domain Bacteria; phylum Patescibacteriota; class Minisyncoccia; order Moranbacterales; family UBA1568. The sequence goes on from CAYQPQ010000011.1 coordinate 20,866, forward strand.
CAGTCTCGACAACACCTTCACGCTTTCACTGTTCCTTGACAATGACGAGCCGCGGGCCATTCTTTCGATCACCACAAAGGACACCATCGAGACACAAAAGTATCTCTCCGCATCCGAGAAAACACTTCCGCTCAGCCTCAAGAATATTCTTCTGGTAGATACGCCCCCTTCAGTACCAGCGGCTACATTCGCCACCGCCTCCTATCGAGATACCGCCATACGATACTTCAATCTCTCCGCCGAAACACCCCTCTCTTTCGACTACGCATTCGTCAACAATACGCTCATTATCGGCACCAGCAAAAACGCCGAACGAGCCGGCATCGATACGCTTCTCAACTCGAAGTGATCAGCATAGCAATGCTTTCGAAATTTGGGCTTATACAAAAGACAAAAAAAGAATTTCTTTTCTTTTCGGTAAATATTTTCTACAAACATACACAAAGATATTCAAAAAATACCTCGCAGAGAAATGCTTTTACAGAAACATTTTCCAAAAAACTTCTTCCCACTTTGACCCTCACGTTTTTTTCTGTTATACTGAGAGTGTTATCGAGTAGAGAGAGCGGTTCGTTAAAAATCAAAACATAGATCAGTTGACCCGTCCGGCGAAGTCCACACTTCTCGAATGGTAGCGGGGTTCCAATCGCAATTTCCCCCTATTTGCGATTGGAACCCCCCTACTGTTCCTCCTCTGAAAAAATTCAGAGGCTCTCCTTCATCCGACAAGGAGAACAAAAAAACAAAAATAAAATTTTCCTGTCGCACAAAAATAAAGACAGAAAAATAAAAAGAAAAAACCAAACAACAGTTCTTTCAAAAAAGGAATCGAGTAAAGGATTCCAAAAAAACAGGCTATATGCCAAGGATACGGTACGGGCGACACTCCATCGGAAGAGTGTTACAACTACATGCGCACAAACTACGCGAAATTCTCAATGGATTACCGATGCCTTCTCACCCGTTGGCTACGTAACCGGAATGCGCGTTGGCGCATGGCCGGGCGTCTCGCCAATTTATTTCATATTTGGGCGTCTGACGCCCGGCAACCAACTCTTGCATTATTTGAAAACTCCGCAGAAACCCGAAAGGGTGTTTTTTGTTTCAAAAAACCAAAACAAAAAATTGACACCGTATATAAATTGCAATACAATACGTATACAAAGAAATAACTGGAAAACCGACATGAAAGAAATTCAGTGGAGCGAAGAGAAGAACAAGTGGCTGAAGAAAGTGCGTGGAATAGGATTCGAAGATATTTTTACCGCCATCAATGAAGATAGGGTTCTTACTTCCATCAAGCATCCGAATCCAGAAAAATACCCAAATCAAAGAGTTTTGATTATACAAATCGGAAGTTACGCATATGCCATCCCTTATGTAAAATCCAAAACTGGAATTTTTCTGAAAACCATCATTCCAAGCCGGAAATACACAAAAAAATATCTTCATTCGTAACAACTTATTTTATTACACTCCTCTATGAAAAAAAAATCTCTGAAAGATCTTCAGCTCGATCCTTGGGAACAAGAGATTTCAGACGCCATCGAAAATGGTGAGTTTGTGGATGCTCCCAATGTCGAAAAGGAAAAGGAGTATATCAAAATTCTTGCCGAATCCACGCTCAAAAGACGGAAGAGTATCAATATCCGCATTTCCGAACAAGATCTCTTCAGAATCAAATCAAAAGCGCTTGCGGAAGGGCTTCCGTATCAAACGTATATTTCCTCCATCCTCCACAAGCACGTGAAAGCCTAATTTCCCTATGACACTCCCCATATTTTCCTTGTTTTTCCAGAAGGATGAGTCGATTGGGAGGAAGGGCGAGCAGGTGGCGGCGGAATATTTGAAGAAAAAGGGTTTCACGATTCTCGAGAGAAACTATAAGAACCCAAAAGGGAAACAGCTCGGAGAAATAGACATCGTGACAAGAAAAGGGAAGGATATTGTCTTTGTAGAGGTGAAAACGCGGAAAGGAAAGACAGGAGAAGTTTTTCCGGAAGACAATCTCACACCCGGAAAACTCAAAAAACTCGAGAAAATCGCCACACACTACCTCCAAACGCACCGCGAACGCGACACTCCCTATCACTTCGACGCTGTCACCGTTCTCTTTGAGAATCACAACACGGCAACCATTCGTCATTTCGAGCATATCTTCACATAAGAACTTGTTTACAATCCCTCTTTCGTTACGAGACTTTCAAATCTTGAGCGACCTGCCTGCCGGTAGGCTGGAAAATATGAAGATTGAATCCGTCCGTATCGCTTATGCGAAGTGTGGCGGACGGGGAGAGCTACTCGGAGAGTAACCCGACGAAATATGAGTGTTTTACAGTCAAAGTTTGGAAGTCGGACTAGAATATGGGGATTGTAAACAGGTTCCAAACAGCAACTGGACAGCAAGAATATTCCCTCGTATACTGTAGGCACAAGCCGTTAAAAGATTTCTATGCCTCTCGATTCCGCCACACTCGCCGAACTCAAAGAAAAACTCCTTACCGAGAAAGCACGCCTCGAAGAAGCCCTTTCGAAATTTGCTACCAAAACCGACGTGCCCGGCGAATACGAAACGCGCATGGAAGCAATTGGCACCGATATGGATGACAATGCCACCGAAGTCGAAGGCTATGTTGGCAATATCGCCGTCGAATCCAACCTCGAAAAAGAACTCCGCGACGTACTCGATGCGCTCGAGAAAATGGAGACCGGAACCTATGGTATCTGCGAGAATACCGGTCAAGAAATTGCTCTCGACCGACTCCGCGCCTATCCGGCCGCGCGCACCGCTATCACCAAATAGCGCTATGTCCAATCAAAACAAGGCTTGGCGACTCATCATTGTCCAAAGCCTTGTTTTTTTTATCGTGTTCCAACTTTCAGTACTCATCCTGTTGCCAATAGCCATCGTTTGCAATGTCGGCATCGGCTTCGGAATAAGACTGTCCGCGCACGCCTTGATCGCCGCAAGCATCACTGCGCTTTTTTTTAGTGGAATACTCATCCAAAAACTTCTCCGCGAAAAATTGGATCAACTACTCCTCGAAATAGGCGGGGGGATCCTCTTCGGAGGCGCACTCTCAAATATCGCCAATCGCCTCATGTGGGGTTGCGTCCCTGACTTTTTTCATCTAAGCTGGTTTCCAGCCTTTAATATGGCAGATATTGGTATAAGTCTTGGCGCGTTTTTGCTCCTCTTTTCAATGTTGAAAAACAAGGAAAGAGAGTTAGGAATTAGGAATTAGGAATTAGGAATTGATCGCCCATTCCCGTTCTCCTGTCTAATTCTTTATTCCCTATCCACACCCTTACTTACCTTGCACTTTATTTTCAGTCCTCCTGTTTTTCTGTTAACCGTGCGCCATATGCCTGCCAAGATTTTTTCCGCCGCCACACTCGGACTCGAAAGCGAGCTCGTTGAAGTCGAAGTGGACGCCTTCAATACCGGCATGCATCATTTCACTGTTGTTGGACTCCCCGACACTACTATTAAAGAATCCCGCGACCGCGTCAGCTCTGCGCTCAAAAATAGCGGATTTCTCCCGCCGCATCGATTCGGTCGCATTACCGTGAATCTCGCGCCCGCCGACTTACCCAAGAATAGCCCGGTCTACGACGTTCCGATGGCACTTGGCTTTCTCTTGGCAACCGAACAGCTTTCTTTCGACTTTCGCGACAAGCTCTTCATCGGCGAACTTTCACTTGACGGCAAAGTTCGCCCCGTTGGAGGCGTTCTCCCCATCGCCCTCCTCGCCAAGAAACTCGGCATGGCAGAGCTCTATGTGCCCGAGAAGAACGCTGCCGAGGCGGCCATGGTACGGGGAATCCGCATTATTCCCATCACCTCGCTCTTCGAAGTCGCGCAACACCTCTCGGGCGCCACAACACTCGCACCCGCACCCGATATCGATATGGAAGCGATGTTCCGAGAAGAATCCTTCCTCCTCGACATGAAAGACGTACGCGGACAAGAACACGCCAAGCGCGCCCTCGAAATCGCCGCCGCGGGGGGACACAATATCTTGATGAGCGGTCCCCCAGGAAGCGGGAAGACCATCCTCGCCAAGACACTTCCCTCCATTCTCCCCAAGCTCAACTTCGAAGAAAGCATCGAGATTACGAAGATTTTTTCGATCGCCGGATTCCTCACACGGAGCAACGCCCTCGTCACCTCGCGCCCCTTCCGTTCACCGCATCACAGCGCAAGCGCCGTCTCACTCGTCGGCGGCGGTTCTTTCCCCAGGCCCGGAGAAATCAGCCTCGCGCATCGCGGCGTACTTTTCCTCGACGAATTCGGAGAATTCTCAAAAAACATTTTGGAAAACTTGCGCCAGCCACTCGAAGACGGACACATCACCGTCTCTCGCGCCAAAGGTTCGCTTCACTTTCCCGCGCGATTCATCCTCGTTGCCGCGATGAACCCCTGTCCCTGCGGCAATATGGGCGATCCCGAACGGATCTGCTCCTGTTCCCCGCGCGAAACACTCCGCTACAAGACGCGTATTTCCGGTCCCATTATGGACCGCATCGACCTTCACATCGAAGTCCCGCGCATCCCGTTCGAAAAGCTCGAGTCACCAGAAAACGCCGAAACAAGCCTCACTATCCGAGAGCGCGTCGAGAAAGCCCGCGCCATACAGCACAAACGCTTCGAAGGAAAGGGTATATTCACCAATGCCGAAATGGGATCCGCCCTCATCCGCGAAGTCTGCCCGCTCGACAGCGCCTCGAAAGTGCTCTTGAAGCAAGCTGTTTCCACCATGCACCTCTCCGCCCGAGCCTACTACCGCCTCATCAAACTCGCCCGCACCATCGCCGACCTCGAAGCCGCCGACCACATCCTCCCCAAACACCTCGCCGAAGCGATACAGTATCGGTTTAAGGCGGAGTAGAGGATGGTCAACTTCCTTTTTGGGAAGTTTAAAAGCCCCAATGAAACCATCCTGGGGCTTTTCGTTGTATGACCTATATTACCTCCTTATGCGCTTTCCTTGAAGTGCCTCGATTAGCTTTTTGGCGGCATACTGCACATCATCATTGTCAATTTCCGCACAAATGCCGTCTTCATACTCTCCCCCAAAGAGAAATACGCTTGCCAAGAATTCAAGCGTTGGGGAGAAAATCCTTTCTATGCTGGCACAATCCCACGGTTGTCCTTGTGATTCTACAGACAAATCCGTTACAACAGAACACGGCTTCGATTCCTCCCATATTTTCAAAGGAATCGAACCTGTAAAGTTTCCAGAAAAAGAATGTCTCCGCCCCTCCGCAAAAAATTGAAATTCATTGTCCATCGCCCGAACAATCTCGAGCTTGGAGTTATATACCCATATCCTCACAGTGTCTCCGCTAACAGAAACACCATTATCGATTGGGTAACTTCCATCCTTTGGGGAAGATCTTCCTGTCTGCCATACAAATGGCGTGTAACCTTCACCACGCGCCCATCCAAGCAGGGCGGAATAAAGATTTTGTAGCAATAATTCAAATTTCTGCAAACTTCGGCTAAGATCGCGTGCCTCATTCGGATATACCAATTCCTGTTTAAAGACACCCTTTTTCCCTTCTCGAACAGTCTGATTGACCATTCGTCTGAACGCCTTCTTTCCCACTTCACTGCCATAATAATACAGTGAATGAAATGGCCCGTTGCATTCGAAAATAATTCCCCAGAAGATAGCCTCAAAGACCTTCTCTGACAGCCAGGTCAAGCCCCGTCCAAAAGAGTCTTTCCCTGAATGCTTGGATACAACCCTAAAAGAAGCCTTCATCTCTTCACTCCTCGTTTTTCAATGTTCGGGGTACGCGACCGCGTACCACGGGGCAAACACTGAATCCGAGGAGCGAAGGTTTTAGTTGTTAAAGTACCTGATACTATAGCGCAAAATATAATATTTGTCAATACAATGTGAAAACTTTTGGCTCATTAAAGCGATAACAGACCGGTAAATATTGGGTAAATTGACGCTCTTCCGCTTGGCGAGGCACAATGGGGGAGTGAAACGAAAATCCACAAAATTCGCATTGCGAATCCTGTTCGGTGCCACAGCACTTGGTGGAGCGGTTTTTTTTCTCTTTCCTCAAAGCAAACCCACTGAAACTCCAGTGAAACCAACAGATTTCCCGATCTCTATTTCTCTTGATGGGCTCACTCTTCCAGAGACAGCGCTTCCAAACGAGACAGTAGCGCACTTTCTTGAGCGTATTGGCATTTCGTATACCAAGGACGATGCACTGACTCCAGACCCGGAAACGCTTCTCACTGCAAATGCCTCAATCACGCTCGAAACCGCCAAGCGCTACTCGATAACCACCAAAGCAGGAAAGAAGGAAGGGTTAACAACGCTTCGCACCATAGGACAACTCCTTGATGAACAGGGAATTTCACTCGGGGAGCACGATCTCGTCACACCGGATACCGAGAAAGCTCTCACCGACAACGTCCGCATATCGGTTATTCAGGTGGATATTCGGCGCGAAGTCGTCAAGAAGCCAATCGATTTCGATACACAAGAATCCGAAGATCCGAAACTTTCGTGGAGAAAGCGCGTCGTCACGCAAAAAGGCGAGAAGGGCACTCGCCAGCTCACCTATGAAATCATTTCCCATGATGGGAAAGAAATAAAGAGGACCCTTGCAGAGAGCGTTGTCATCAAAGAGCCGATTACTGAAGTCGCTACCCAAGGAACCAAGGTCGAGGTGGGGAAAAGTCACACCGGGCTCGGATCATGGTATAGTTTCACCGGGACCCTCTCGGCGGCCAATCCATGGCTCCCCATCGGGAGTTATGTTCGTGTTACCAATACCGACAATGGCAAGTCCGTCATCGTTCGTATCAATGACCGCGGCCCGTTCGGGAAAAACCGCATTATCGACCTCGACAAAGTCGCTTTCAAAGAAATCGCTTCGCTCGGTGCCGGCGTTATTCCCGTCAAAATGGAAGAGATTACAAATTAACATCCCTCATCCGTATCCGTCATACCCGCAAAAGCGGGTATCCAGATTCCATCAGCTTTCAAAAGGCACACTACAAATTTTGTTCGTAGAAACGTTATGTTTGGCAAGTGGTGACTGCCTGCCTGCCGGTAGGCATGGGATTCCCGTTTTCACGGGAATGACGAGAAAAAGGAAGATACATGAAAAAAATTTGAAATTTCTTCTCCTATGCATCCCAAAAAATCTCTCAGTCAAAACTTCCTCTGCGACCAGACCATCATTCAAAACATTGCAGAAGAAGCCACTTCCTCCGAAACAATACTCGAAATCGGCGCCGGAGAAGGCGTACTCACGGATGAGCTGGCAAAGAGAGCGAAAAAAATTATTGCTCTCGAATTCGACCGCGATCTCATACCGGAGTTGCTAAACCGCTTCCCACTTTCTTCAAATGTGTCCGTTGTCGAAGCCGACATTCTCCGCACGGATATTCCAGGAACACTGAAGAAATACGGATGGAAAGGCGAGCCGTACGACGTCTTCGGCAATATTCCCTATGCGATTACCGGAAAAATCATTCGCCTTCTCGTCGCACTCGACCCGGCGCCAAGAAAAATCGTCCTCATGATCCAAAAAGAAGTTGCCGAGCGCATCGTCGCAAAAGACGAGAAACAAAGCCTGCTCTCACTGTCTGTTGCACTCTTCGGCACATCGGAGATTCTCTTCACTGTCCCCAAAGAAGCGTTTTTCCCGGCGCCAAAAGTCGAAAGCGCTGTCATTCGCATCACCCCCGACCCCAATCGCCTTTCCCTGGAAGAACGAGAGCAAATCCTTCGCCTCGCCAAAATCGGCTTCGCCTCCAAACGAAAAACCCTCATCAACAACTTCGTCGCCCATCGAGAATACTCGAAAGAAACCCTAGAGAATTTCCTCAAAAACATCGGGAAAGCCCCAAACACCCGCGCCGAAGAACTGTCAGCAGAAGCATGGACGAGGCTTCAAGAGACTATCTGTAAAGTCGGTTACTCTTGACAAATATATAGAGACACGCCATACTGAAGTGTCCTTTAACAAACAAGAGCGTTTTTGCTCCTCACTTCCAACATTTGTCCATAGAACCCGCCATCGCGAGTTCCGAATGTTGAAACATGAGGAGTAAGACCATGCAAGACGAAAAAGAAACGGTCGAAGAAAGACGGAGGGAGATTGTTGGTTATCTCATAGGGGGCATCAACCTCTCAACGCATGGAGGAGCAAAAGCAGCTATCGAAGTAGTTATTCATCACGAAGGATGACAACAAGCGTTTTTTGAGCAAGAAAGGATTCAAAAATGCTCAACACATGAAGCTATCATGTTGGCACTCGTTGTTCACGACAACTTTTGTGCCGAACACTACTCCAACTTTAGAAATAAAGTCATCACCCTGGCATTAAGAAAGTTGGGAGAATGCCAAGAAAATACAAATCCTGCACTCTCGGAAAGTCTCCTCGTGAAAATAGCTATAAAATTTCACGGAAGATCGGGGGCTGGCGATTTTGCAGAAATCGCAGAGAAGCTCCTTTTGAATTTGATCAAGAAAAAAGAGCCCTCTTTCGCGCTAAAGGTTTTCCACAACGAAAACACCGTGAAGGAAAACAAGCCCTAATATCCACCAAAACACCGACCGGTAGGTAATACTGCCGGTTTTTTGTTGCATGGAAATCACCACCCAAAAAGAAGCGCCGCCAAAAAGAAGCGCCGGAAAAAACAAAGATGCGGCACGGAAGACAAAAACACTCGCTACGAAAGACAGAAATATTCCGGATCCGATCAATACTTTTGCCCGTCGAACGCCGAACAGCACCGGTATTGTCCATACGCCACACTTTTTATCACCAGACACATCTTTGAAATCCTTCAATGGAAGAGAGAGCGTATAAGCAAAAATGAAGAGGGCGATAAATGACGGAGGGAAAAGAGAGATGGTCCCGTCACGAGACACCAAAAGAAACCCCAGGAAGAGAATGCTCGCACTCGCAACGGCACTCACCAGCGAAGCGACAACGGGAAACCGCTTCAACCGAAAGGGCGGCGCGGAATATACCCAGGCAAGCGACTGATACACAAAAAGAAGTAGGGCGCTTTTCACGCTCACAAGAGCCGAAAAGAGCAAAGAGACTGCAAAGAACCCAGCGCCTATCGCTCCGTACGTCTTAACCGAGAGGTCTCCCGTAACAAGTGGGCGAGTGCTATTTGTCTCGCGATCAATGGCTTGATCGAAGAAATCATTCACCACAACCGAAGCAAGCCACGCCGACACCACGCTGACCAGCACCAAGAAAATCGCAAACACATCAAAAAGTCCGAATGATGCTCCCCATGTAGAAAGAGATGTATTCGTTACCACGAAGGAAAGTCCCATGCCAACAAAGAGCAATCCCGCGTGATACATCACCTGCGGAAGTCGAACATTTCGAAAAAGCGCGAGAAATGCTTTTTTTCTCGACAGAAAGAGCCATATTCCGACAACAAAAGGAAGGAGTGCTCCATACAAAAGACTCATCTTGATATTGAGCACCGATCGAGGATCCGAAATCGTGTGAGAAAAAAGGGAGAGCGGTGACAAGAAAATAGCCGCCACATCGGGAGCGTGGAGCACCCATTGACCCTTCGAGACACCATCGATAAGCAACGCCGCCCATGAGGGAAAGGTTCCCAAAAAGAAAAGGAGCGTATAGGCCGAGAGCATCGCCAAGAAAGACCGCACCACTCCGCCTGCTTTCCGAAATACATAGAGTCCGAAACCGATCGAAACCAGCGCCACCTCAACGCGAACGCCATAGGTAATGCCTAAATCCGGCCGATCGCCAAAAAAGGTAAGATACCGAACGAGAAGTCCAGGAAGTCCGTCGAAAATATAGAAACTCCACAGTCCCGATCCGCCCGACACAATACGGTCTATTATTGGCGGAGAAAGGATAATCAAGAAGCCAAAGAGCAGCATATTCGACGCAACACGCAAAGAAACCCGCGCAAAATACCGAAACATTGGAAGAAACAGCACGAAAGACAAGAGAAAAAAGAGAACATTGTGCGTCCACTCAGAAAAGAAAAACCCTGCCGAAAGACTCCCAAAGCCAAAAAGCCACGATTCCACGAGAAGTCGCAGCGTAATAAGGCTGAAAAACGCAATCATCCACAAGCCGAGACTCGTTTCAGAACCTTCTATTGAGACAAGCAGTGCACGAAGTGCTTTCATAGGCAAAGCATAGCAAACCAAAAGCCTCTCGCGCAATTTCCGGCAATCATGATAGAGTGTACCCATGGCTTCCCTCAATGACCACCTCAACCCCGAACAGCGCCGCGCCGTCGAAACAACCGAAGGTCCCGTGCTTATCGTTGCCGGCGCCGGAAGTGGGAAAACAAAAACCCTCACCCATCGCGTCGTACACCTCATTCAAGAGAAACGCGTACCGGCACGACACATCCTTGCGGTTACCTTTACCAACAAGGCGGCAGAAGAAATGAGAACCCGGGTGAGCGCCCTCCTTCGAACCGCCAACGACCAACAGGAAACAAACCAAAAGGCACCCGAAGGTAGGGGGTGGGAGGCAAGGGGCGACGTGCCGCATATCGGCACTTTTCATAGCATCTGCTCACGTATTCTCCGCAAAGACATCATCGCACTCGGCTACAAAAGCACTTTTACCATACTCGACAGCGACGACCAACTCGCACTCATGAAGCGCACCATGAAAGCGCTCGAAATCGACCCAAAAAACATCCACCCGCGTGCACTCCTCGATACGATTTCCCGCGCCAAAAACCAACTCCTTGACGAACTCGTTTTCGAATCCCAAGCCGGCAGTTACTACGAAGAACTCGTCGGGAAAGCCTATCGCCGCTATCAGGAAGAGCTTCGCAGCAATCACACCCTCGACTTTGACGATCTCCTGCGGCTTACCATACAGCTCTTCCGAACACATCCCGAAACACTCGAACACTACCGAAACCTCTTCCGATACATCATGGTCGACGAATACCAAGACACCAATCACGCGCAGTACACCCTCATCCATCTCCTCGCCGAGCGTCACCGCAATCTCTTTGCGATCGGCGACGACTATCAATCCATCTATGGCTGGCGCCAAGCGGATATCCGAAACATTCTCAATTTTGAGAAGGACTATCCCGAAGCCACCATTGTTACGCTCGATCAGAATTATCGATCAACGCAAACCATACTCGACGCCGCCGGAAGCGTTATCGCCAAAAATCCCAACCAGCGACACAAAAAACTCTGGACATCGCAGACGGGCGGCGACCTGCTCACGCTTTTCGAAGCCGAAGACGAACGCCATGAAGCAGACTACGTTGTCCGGAAAATACAGGAACTCACCACGAAAACCGCCAAAGACGCGCGCACGAAACGCCACCCCCGATTCTCCGACTTCGCTATTCTCTATCGCACCAATGCACAGTCTCGCGCACTCGAGGAAGCCTGTCTCAACCATTCCACACCCTATCGCATCATCGGCGGACTCAAATTCTACGGACGCAAGGAAGTAAAAGACGCTATCGCCTACCTCCGTCTCATAGCGAATCCCTGGGACACCCTCTCGCTCGCGCGCATCGCCAATGAACCCCCGCGAGGAATCGGCAAAAAAACTCTCGAATCATGGCTCGAATCAGCCAAAACAACAAAAACAGATCCAATCACGCTCGCGCGAAAAAGTGAAGGGAAACAGCTCAATATAGCCATTTCCAAACAAAAGTCCGCCGCGCAACTCGCCCGCATCCTTCACGAACAAACCGAAAAACTCCCCGAAAGCGGCTCTCTCTCCGCATTTCTCCCCATACTCCTCGAACAGGTCGGGTACCTCAAAGCCCTGGAAGACGGCACGGAAGAGGGAATAGCTCGACTGGAAAACGTGCGCGAACTTTTTTCCGTGGCAAAGAAATATGACGAAACGCCGCCCGAAAACGCACTTACCTTCTTCTTGGAGGAAATCGCGCTCGTGTCCGATACAGACGCGCTCGACGGCAGCGAGAACGCCGTACAACTCATGACCATACACAGCGCCAAGGGTCTCGAATTTCCCTTCGTCTTCCTGGTCGGACTCGAAGAGGGGATTTTCCCGCATTCGCGAAGCGCGCTCTCGCCCGCCGAACTCGAAGAAGAACGCCGATTGATGTATGTGGGACTCACTCGCGCCAAGCAGAAGGCGTGGCTCATATCCGCCGAGACGCGCATGATCTTCGGCTCCACGCAAATGAACGCTCCTTCTCGGTTTATCAGCGAAATCCCAGAGAACCTTCTCGAAACAGAAGAACGAAAAAAGGGGTTTGAGAAAAGCGAATACGGGAAGTCTGCCGCTCGCCACACGCAGCCAGAAATACCTGTAGGTACAGCAGCAAGAGACACGCTCCGCCCCGGAGACTCCGTCACCCATCCAACATTCGGAAACGGCATAGTCATCAAAATCGAAGGAACACTCGCTTCAATAGCATTCCGCACCAAAGGCGTCAAAAAACTCGCCCTCGGAATTGCGCCCCTCGAGAAACTTTAGAGTGTGTCTAAAAAGGCTGTTTTTCCGAAAGAAATTCTTTTTTTGCTTGTCTTACACTTCGTACGCCTGCCTGCCGGTAGGTAGGAAAGCTGCAAAAAAGAATTTCTTTCAGAAAAACGGTTACATTGTACATTTTTGTAGAGCTTTTTAGACACCCTCTGAGAGGTTCTTCTCTATTATATTTATGCTTCTTTCTCTCTTCCTTTTCCATGAAATTTTTCATGCACTTCACGAAGCCCTTCGTCGGTGACATGGGTATAAATTTGCGTCGTGGTGATGGAAGAGTGTCCCAGAAGCGCCTGCACACTCCGAATATCGGCGCCATTTCGCAAGAGGTCCGTCGCGAAGCTGTGCCGAAGAGTATGTGGATGCACCTGCTTCGTAAGACCCGCCTTCGCAGCAAGTCGCGACACAATACGCTCGACAGTGCGCACCGTAATACGTATATCATCCGCGGACGACTGCCTCGCAAACCCGCGACGCGTTGAGACAAACAGCGCCGGATCAGCGTCTCTCCGAGCATCCACATACAATTGAAGCGCTACACGAGCCCGATCCGACACAAACACCATGCGAAGCTTCCCCCCTTTGCCACGAACACTGAGCTCTCCCACCTCAAGATTCACCGATTCGCGGTCAAGCGCGACCAGTTCCGACACGCGTAGCCCCGAAGAGAATAAAAATTCCAAGAGCGCCCGATCTCGACGCGCCGTCTCACTCACTCCTTCCGCTGCATGACACAGCCGTTCAAATTCTTCCAACTCCAGGAAATCCACCTGGCGTTCCGGTATTTTCGCCGTTTCAATACGCTCCGGAAGCGCCGAGGATATTCCTTCTTTTGCGAGATACCGAAGAAAGCCACGCAGCACGATAATATGGTAATTTTGCGTCGTTTTTTTGAGTTCTTCGCCATGGACAGTACGTCTTCGATTGAGAAATAATCGGTATTTTCGTATACTGTCGAGCGTTATGTCTTGCGGATCTCGGACCTTCAGCCACGCGAGAAATTCTCTCAGTACACGATCATAACTCTCCACCGTTTTCGGCGATCGACCGCGCTCAATCTCCATATATTCGAGAAATCTCGCCACTAAAGCCGACACATCTGCCATAAGGCAACACTCAAAAAATATTCCAAACAGTCCTTTTAGTATACCATAGTTCCAACACCTCTATTTTCCCACATATAAGCCAAAATAGTGCCTTTCCCCACGAAAAACATTGACAGCGGTGACGCGTCTTACTATACTCAACTTTGCGTAAAAATCTTTGGTTTCAACTCTGATGGAGCGCCTTATTTAAGCGAGCGCCCCTAGGACACGAAGCAATCGAAAGGACTCGCGTATCTCTACGCGCATTTTCGGGGGGTTATTTCGTATTTTCCGACGAGGGCAATTGCTCTTACACACAGGAAATACCCGCATTCACCGTTTGCAAAGAAAGTGTGTTGTTTATCTCAAACAACACAAGACCGTTCGGATTCTCCATATTTTCCGTCAATATTCCGCACTCACCGTCGTTGTGTCGAGTGCTTTTCTCGTTACCGGAACCAATATAGCAACGCATAAGCGCCCCGGAAGCGCTCTTTCCGGCTACTTTCACACCGAAGACGACTCCTCACAGCAATTTCCCATGAAAAGTCAAGCGAAACGCGAAAACCCCGGAACAGCCCCCCTCGCTTTTGCCTCCAGCACCGTCGATACGGATGCGAAACTGGAAGATCCTTCAGAGATAAGCTCGCCCAGCAACACCATCATCGCTTCTTCAGACCTTGCGCCTGTTATTCAGGAAGATCCGGAAGAGGGCGACGGCGTCAAAATATATACCGTGCAAGAGGGCGACACACTTGGAAAGATCGCTCAGGATCATCACATCACCGTAAACACCATTCTCTGGGCAAACGACATCGAAAATGTCGACGAAATTCGCCCCGGAGACCAAATATTCATTCTTCCCATTGCCGGACTCAAATACATTGTTCAAGAAGGCGATACTATCCAAGATATCGCCAAAAAGTACCACGGCGACACCGAACGCATTATTGCCTTCAATAATCTCCCTGCAAACGGTCGACTGGAAACCAATCAAGAACTCATCATTCCCGACGGCTACAAAGATACACCAAAACCAGCCTCCGACAGTCTCCTAGACCGCCGCCAGTATGCCACATCCAATGGCGGAGCCGCCACCGATATCTCCGGATGGCGAAACTTAACCGGCAAAGCCGGCACAGGACACACCTTTCCCTATGGCTACTGCACCTGGTATGTCGCTCAGAAGCGCTACGTTCCCTGGGGCGGCAATGCCGGTACCTGGCTCTACAACGCCAAGGCACTCGGATACAAAACCGGAAAAGCACCGCGAGTCGGTTCTATTGTTGTTACCACGGAAAACCGCTACTACGGACACGTTGCCCTGGTAGAAAAAGTCCTCGATGACGCCATTATTGTCAGCGAAATGAACTACGCCGGCTGGGGAAAAACCGATCGACGAACCCTCTCAACCGCCAACAGAAGCATAAAAGGATACATTTATTAGTGCCAACAAGAAACACCCTCTCGCACACTCTCACACATTTCAGCTTCCACACAATACAACAACCACTTCTTCATTTAAGAAGGGGTTGTTTTCATACACACTCCCCATAAGAGGGTATATGAAAAGGCTGCTTCTCCGAAAGAAATTCTTTTTTGCGGCTTTCCTACCCACCGGCAGGCAGGCGTACGAAGTGTAAGACAAGCAAAAAAAGAATTTCTTTCGGAGAAGCGGTTACAGTGTGCATTTTTGTAGAGCTTTTTAGACACCCTCTAAGGAAGTTTTCGTATACCAAAATACTTCACACAGAAATACCCTCTTCAAGTTACCAACAATTCCTCACGTGCCCCACCCATCAAAACACGATTTACAAGAATTGTTCCTATCCTGTGCATAACCAGACATTTATCTGTGAAAAACCCTAGGAAAACATTGTGAATTACACCCGGCACAGCGTGAATAAACAAACGCATTCCTCCCAACTCCTCTTACCACCATATAATCCACACCCCTTCACAACAAACCAGAACACCGAAAAAATCAAAGTACGTGCCAATCTTCTCCACTTCTCCACTTCTCCACAGGACTAATAGTAATACAGTTAAAAAAATAAAATATCATTCATCACTACATGCTGAGTAAAAAAGAAAACCTGTATTTCTTAGAGAATAAATAGTTAAGTATTGCACGCTCACTCATTAATGAGATAAGAAAGAAATGTAACTCTCTCTATGTATTCCTCAAAAGAGAAGTTTCGTGATATACTTCCGAATGGAAAAATGTTTTTGTGTCTTGTAGTGTGAAGAAAAGAGGTAAAACAAAAAATTCCTTCCTGTTTCGTAGTAGTTTCTTTCTGAAGAGTCACCCTACTCTGCTTTTCATGGTGCTTGCGGGGTGTTTTTTATTAATACCAGGTGTGCAATTTGCTCAAGCTGGTTGGTTTGAGAATTTGACATCGCCGACGGCGTGGATTAATGCGCTTATATATCCGTTCTTTTTGTTTTTCTCGTGGATTGTGAATCTTGCGGCGGGGATTTTTGTATGGGTAATTAATGCGGAAACATTCACAAAACTCATGAATGCAGGCGCTATTTATGAGGTGTGGCTTATTGTTCGAGATTTTCTGAATATTTTTTTCATACTCGTTCTTCTGTTTTCGGCATTTGCCACAATATTTCAGCTTGATAAGTATGAATACAAGCGAACTATACCGATGCTGGTTATTATGGCGCTTTTGGTGAATTTTAGTTTTCCGGTTGCGCGATTTGTTATCGATTTGGCGAATGTGCCCATGTATTTCTTTTCGCAGAATATTTTTGGCGTTGATGGTCCGAATGAAATTACCTCGGGGATATTGAGTGGGACAAAGATGCAAAATATTCTCATTCCAGGGGTTGATAATAATAAGGATTTGAAGGATTTTGAGACGACGCATCTTCTGGCGGCGACTATTTGTATGTTTTTGTTTGGGATATCCTTCTTGGTGTTGGCGATTCTTATGCTGGTTCGTATGATTGCGCTCGCTATTTTGGTAATGTTCTCACCGATCGGGTTTGTGGGTATGATTACGCCGGCGCTGCAGAGTTTTGCGAAGGGATGGTGGGATAAACTGTTCAAATGGGCGTTCTATGGACCGATAGCGGTGATGTTTGTGTTGGTATCGGTGATTGTGATGAAGTCGGCGGGAGATTCTATATATCCTTCAGCGGGCGCTGGTGGCGTTTTTCAATCCACGGGGAGTTCGGTGAATGATAATATGGTTTCCGCTGTGGCATTCTTCACGATTCCGATTGTGCTCTTTTGGATTGCTATTACATCCACGGAAAAATATAGCAATGACATATCCGGATTGGGAATAAAGTGGGGATCGCAGTTGGGGAGATGGGGAGCGAGGCAAGCTCGAGGAGGGAGTGTGTGGACTGCAAAGCTTCTTCCGAAAGGAGTTGATAGACTTTCTGGTAATAGAATATCTGGGTCAATGTTGGGTATACGTGAGGCATGGAGAAATCGGCGTGGGTGGGGTGGAAAGGATATGAAGGAGCGTCAAGAGTTAGCATCGGCGCGTATGGAGGGTCGTTTTACTCGTGGGGGATCTGCTGCAAATGCTGAACGTGATTATATAAACAAAAAAGCTCGTGAGATTGCTGAGGAGAATAAGAAAAATGGACGACTGGAGAATGATGTTCGAGCAGACCTTCAAATGAGAGGTGATGATTGGAGAAGTCGAGCTCGAAGAAAGGCTGCTGCTATGACGCTTTCCGAAAGGGAGCTTTTGACGGGGACACCAGAGACAACAACGCTACCTGATGGTAGGAGGGTGAGTGATTTTGAAGCTGCTCTTGTGGCTGCTGGAGATGACTTGGATCTTGTGGCAAGTATAACCAAAAAAGCTCCGAAAGAGATGATAAACAATGCGGAAAATCTCTCAAGAGCATTTGAAAGCGTTAATAGAACTATTGAATCTGCGATAAATAGGATGCCAAATGCAAATCAACAAGATATTGAAGCGAGGAACAGGGAAAGAATACGCTTGCGCGATCGAACAATGGGTGCGCTTATTGAGAAATCGAGCGGGGGAGCACTTGCTGGAGATTCTGATCAAATGAGACGAATAGTAGCTTCTTTTGGTGGAGATGCTGACCTGGAAAGGGTTTTGACGGGGAAGATGAAGAAAGAAGGAAAGATAAAGAATCTTATTGATTATCGAATTAATGAATTTGAAAGAAATAATCCAGGACAAGGAGTTCCAGTAGGTGATATTTACGAAGAGGTAATTGGAAAATATAGCGGGGAAGAACTTGGAAAGCAGTCTGGTCTTATGGGAGACGTTTCATTCCAAGCGTTCTTTAGGGATAAAATGAATAGAGGAGCATTTAGCGTGAATGATTACAATAGATTTTTGAGATTTGCTGAAGGAACTACGGATGAGCAGGAGAATTTCAGAAACTTTATGGGTCGACCATAGACACATGTGAAGATCTTGAAAAGAAAAATTTGAAATTATGGTTGAGAAATCGATTTTGGAGAATATTCGCTATTATCCCATGCTGGTCATGAGAGATTGTTTTGGTAAGGAAATAAATGTACATACGTCGGTTGAATTGTGGGGTGTTTTTAAGGGGCTTTCTGAAGAAATAAAAGATATTGTTACCTCACCAGAAATGTCAAAAAAAATCGAATTGCTTCAAAAAGAACGAGGACTTTCGGATGAAACCATTGAGATTGTCTCGGCGATTATCCGCGAGTATTTTCTTGGAAAGAAAGATGTTCCTTGGCTTCAGAATGCTCTCATAGCAAAGCTTGATCAAAAAGACGTGGCATTTGTGAAGGAATATATTCAGAAAAACATTCTTACAATCAAGCCGGTTCCCAAAGTGCCAGAAGAAGATAGTGGATCTCCAACGGTGCAAACGATCCAACTCCCGATTCTCGATGCCTTGTCGAAGTATCAGCGGTTGTCGGAGCAGATGGTGACGGAGGATCGAATTGCCGTGAAGGGGGAATCGGCGCCGGTTCGGGGGTCGATTCGGAATTGGTTGCGGCACTATCGCGACGCGGTGGGTATTCGGAAACACTCGACGATGGAGCGGGGGCAATTCTTGTTTCAGGGGGAAAATACGCGACGACTTTCGGCGCCGGAGCGCGAGCGGGTTTCCTTTCTTTTGAAGGCGCTTGATGAAAACACGCCAGTGCCTCTCGATGTTGAACGGCAAGAGGTAATCTTCCCTGTTTTTGAAGATCGCGGAAGCGCAGCTACTTCGGCGGCGAGTAGCGTTGTGCCGGCACTTGAAACGTCGTTTCGACCGCTTGAGAAGTTTCCGGCGCAGGCGGCGCCCATTCGAAAGGCACTGGAATGGAGCGGATCGGAACGCGATATGAGCGTCTCGAGCGTGCCAGAGCGAGAGAAACCGCGCGCAGTGGGCGTGTCGGCACCGGTGTATGCGCCGGCGGCTGCGGTACCCGCGATGGAGGCGCCGTTTGCCCAGAAGGGGAGCATGAGTTTCAGCTCGAGCCATGTGCTGCCACATGAGAAGGCGCAGGAAGAGAAGCTTCAGAAAGATGCAAGCCCTCATCCCTCGGAAGGTCGTCGTGAACCGGAAGCTATCAGCGTGATCCGACCGCGCGGAAATCAATTCGGATTTCAAGAAGAGGCACGGCAGGAAGCGGGTGCATCTGCGGAGAGTGGTTCCGCCGCTTCGTCTGTGGTAAACTTACGGAGTTCGGGCGGAAGACATGCGAGAGGAAAAGTGTAGCCTTGAGAGAGTGTCTAAAAAGGCTGTTTTTCCG
>CAYQPQ010000012.1:0-38597 GCA_964420045.1 uncultured Bdellovibrionales bacterium
TGATCACGAAACAAGTCTATCACGGAAAGTTCGGTTTCATAGTGTGATGTGTATATATCCTCTTTCAGAACTCTACAAAAAAACAAAAATCTGCTTCTCAGCGGATTTTCTCCACACCCATGTCAATACTGCAATCCTCTGCGGTCAATCCAACGTCTCAAGATGCTGATTTCTTCTCCCGCCAAAGCGAGAGAAGAAAACGACCATATGTGTGTCATTATCCGTCTTGCGACAGACAATTTGTTCACCATTACTCCCTAGAAAGGAGGTGATTCATCCACAGCTTCCGCTACGGATGCCTTGTTACGACTTCACCCTTATTACCAACCCTACCGTCGTCCCCGATTTAACCCGGGGCCTTCTGGTATTGCCGGCTCTCTTGGTGTGACGGGCGGTGAGTACAAGATCCGAGAACGCATTCACCGTGACGTGGCTGATTCACGATTACTAGTGATTCCAGCTTCATGCAGGCGAGTTGCAGCCTGCAATCCGAACTGAGACCGAGTTTTTGAGATTAGCTCCCCATCGCTGGTTGGCAACCCTTTATTATCGGCCATTGTAGCACGTGTGTCGCCCAGGGTGTCAAAGGGCCATGCTGATTTGACGTCATCCTCGCCTTCCTCCCCCTCAAAAATTGAGAATACAAACTGAGTATTCTCCCCTTTTGAGGGGGCAGTCTGAAGTGACACATGTAACACTTCATGAGGGTTGCGCTCGTTTCCCGACTGAACGGAACATCTTACGACACGAGCTGACGACAACCATGCAGCACCTGGTCTAGCACCCTCGAAGGACGTCCCATTTCTGGGCCCTGCAGCTAGATTTCAAACCCTGGTGAGGTGCCTCGCTTACCGTCGAATTAAACCACATGCTCCACCACTTGTGCGGATCCCCGTCTATTCCTTTGAGTTTTAAGCTTGCGCTCGTACTTCCCAGGCGGCATACTTAACGCGTTAGCTACGGCACAGAAAGGGTCGATTCTCCCTGCACCTAGTATGCATCGTTTAGGGCGTGGACTACTGGGGTATCTAATCCCATTCGCTCCCCACGCTTTCGTGGCTCAGTGTCAGATCGGTGCCAACCAGCTGCCTTCGCCTTTGGTGTTCTTCACGATATCAACGCATTTCACTACTACACCGTGAATTCCACTGGTCTCTCACCGCCTCAAGTCGTGCCGTTTCAAATGCAGTTCTTCGATTGAGTCGAAGGATTTGACATCTGACTAACACGACCACCTACCCACTCTTTACGCCCAATAAATCCGGATAACGCTTGAGGTCTCTGTATTACCGCTACTGCTGGCACAGAGTTAGTAACCTCTTATTCGCAAGGTACCGTCATCCCGCACCTTTTAACCTTCAAGAATTCTTTTCTTAAGTTCTGCAAAACCTTTGCCGTGATGCTTAAGTTTTCGCTCACGGTCACAAGCAAGTTTTCGAGAACTATACGCCTCATAGTAAATAAGTTCCCATGGCATATACTTCCAAGTATGAGACGACTCTCCAGAATTATGCTGGACAAATCTTCTCCTCAAATCTTCAGTACACCCAATGTAGAAATTATCTGTTGAGAGACTTTTCAAAACATATACGTAAAACATATCGGTTTTGAAAGCTAAAAGGTGCGGGATTCTTCCCTTACAAAAGTAGTTTACGACCCGAGGGCCTTCATCCTACACGCGGCATCGCTCGTTCAGGCTTTCGCCCATTGACGAATATTCTCGACTGCAGCCTCCCGTAGGAGTTTGGGCAGTGTCTCAGTCCCAATGTTGGGGGCCATGCTCTCACACCCCCTACCCGTCAGAGCCTTGGTAGGCTTTTACCCCACCAACTAGCTGATAGGACGCAGGCTGCTCCTCAAGCGATAAATCTTTACTCCGTAGAGCACATCGTGTATTAGCGTGTCTTTCGACACATTATTCACGACTTGAGGGAACATTCCTACGTATTACTAACCCGTTTGCCGTGGGTCTAAACCCACTCGACTTGCATGCCTTATCCATGCCGCCAGCGTTCATCCTGAGCCAGGATCAAACTCTCAATAAAGATGTATATGAGAAATCATTGGAAGAACCAACGTTCATTGCCCATCTTACAGCAACAAAATAATCTCTCGAAGTTAGGCGAGACAATCGGATTTGTGGTGCCAACAATCCATGTTGGCAAAAACTATTTCCTAAAAACTTCCGGATACTTCCTTTGAAACGCCCGATACGAAACTATGGCTACCCAAATCCAAAAGATAAAAAGTAGCAGAAAGAGCAACGCAACCCATTTACCCTCGCCACCCTCGCCAAAAAAACAGACAAGAACAGCCATCGCAGCAAGGAACACAAACAGCAACGACCCAACAAGTATTACCGCCGGTTTATCTCTTATCAGAGACTGGAAAAAGTCGACAAGGAAATACTCCTTGAGTACATCCGACACGCATTTCCAAAACTTTTCAATCATCGCCGGAACTCCTCTTTTCGTTTCCTACTAAAACCACTAGAAACCACAAATCCGATTGCCTCAACCCAATGCTTCCCTTCCCCTTGCGGAAAAGAGAAGACTGATAGATCCGTAGAACTATTGGATTGACCGCAAAAAATTGCAATCATACTTTCGCAAATTGTTAAGGGGCTCTTGGCGATAAAAAAGAAAGCGGAAAGCTTTCTTCCTTCGCATGTGAAGTATAGAGGAACAAAAAGACTTCTGTCAAGCATCCGGCATTTCCTCGAGTGCTCTCCGGTCAATTGGATCGCCTTCAACTGGCAAGTTCGTCAATATAATGCCTAGTATAAGCCATATAACTACCGTTTCCGCTTGTTCACGAAGAGCAGAAAAAGAAGCGGTGCCGCCATCCACACAAGGCGCGCCCACGAGTCAGAGAAATAGCCGTAGACGGTCGGCGAGAGAAATCGAAGCGCAAATGATTGCGACACCAAAGAAAGCGCCATACTCATAGCAAGGCCTGTCCCCAAACACCCCATTACCAAAACTCTCGAGAAAAACGTCGAGGTCGGATTGGAGATATGGATATCGAGAATATAGTCGCCTACCATGACAAGTGCCGAAAGAAGCACAAGAAAAGCAATCGCCCTCCCCTCCGAAGAGAAAGCGAGCCACGACGCCGGAAGCGCCAAAACGAACGCCAGTGCCACATAGGAAAATACCACGACACTCAAGAGTCGCGTACGCCCCAAGACAAACGACAGCGCAAGACTCCCGCCGATGAACAGCAAGAGAAAAGAAAGATCTCCTGCAAACTTCGCAGGTATGAAAGAAAGCAGAGGCGAAAAGATATTCATAGGACAGACAAGAAACAAAACTCACGGCTCATTCCGCACCCAAAGCGTACACCGCGCCACTCCGATGGTCAACGCTTGCGAAAAAGGCGATGAATCGGTACTATAAGAACACTTGTCCGTAGTTTTCCTTCTTATGAGTCCGGTCCGTCGGCGCGTGTTTTTTTGGCTACTCACTCTCACCTTCTTCGTCACCACCCCCGTCATCGTGCTCTTCCTCATGGGATACCGCTACCGCTTTGATCGGGGAATTTTTATATACACCGGGTCCGTCTCCATCCAAGCGAATCCCACCCAGAATCTTGACATACAAATCGACGGCAAGTTCGTATCTGCCGACAGCAATCGCCTCAACAATTCCTACCATATCGAAGGCGTTCTTCCTGGCAAGCACACCGTGTCGGTCTCCGCGCCAGGATTCAGCACGTGGTCCAAAGAAATCACCGTGCGAAGCGGCATTGCCACGGAGTTTTGGAATATCCTCCTAGCTCGAACCGAATATCCCCAAGAAACACTCGCCTCACTCGAGGGCGGTCAGGCATTTTTCCCATTCCCTCAAAAGAATCTGGTCGCTCTTGTGTCGGAGAAAAACACAGAAACAACCGTAACCCTGCTCGACACGACAACCGGAAACCAAACACAGGTTTTCAGCACAACGAATTTTTTTCTCAACAAAGACACAGCAAGAAGCGCCCTTCGATGGTCGCCGAAAGATGCTACGCACTTTCTTCTCTCTCTCACCTCTCGAGAAACACAAGAAGAACACACGTTCCTCGTTCAAACCGACACCCTTGCAGCAACGGACATAAAGGATATTGTGCGCGTTCCAAGTCCCCGAGAGGTACGATGGAGTTCAAATGCCAATACACTCTTCTTTCTCTCGGAAACAAAGCTCTTCTCCCTCCCTCTCAATACACCACTCCAGGAAACATTGCTCTCCGACAACGTGGAATCGTTCGACACCGTCGGCAATACCTTGATTGCGCTTGAACCGAAAACAGGCATACTCTAC
Source organism: uncultured Bdellovibrionales bacterium (assembly GCA_964420045.1). Taxonomy (GTDB): domain Bacteria; phylum Patescibacteriota; class Minisyncoccia; order Moranbacterales; family UBA1568. Next base: position 4,302 of record CAYQPQ010000012.1, read on the forward strand.
CAATTTTCCACTGGAGACACTGCAAACAAAAGACAACTAACCACCGCTCCTCCGGAAGGATTCTCTCAAGAATACACGCCGCCGTTCTCGCTCGTCGCCTATGACGAAACGAGAATCACCATCCTCAACCGCAACACGGGAGATCTCTTTCTCTTCAATAAGGGAGCAACAGAAGAATGGTTCAAGCGCCTTTCAGCAGGTGTCAAAGGGGTACAATTTTCCGACGATGGCAAAAAACTCCTCTACTGGACCGACTGGGAAATATTCGCTTTCTTCACCCGAAAATGGGACGTACAACCTGTGCGCGAAGAGAATGATCGTCTCGATATCGGAAGATTTTCAAGTGCAATACACGATGTTCAATGGACAAAAGACTACGAGCATGTCGTCTTCTTCTCCGGAAATGCCGTTAAGGCACTCGAGCTCGACGATCGAGGAAGTCGCGACACTATCACCATCCTCAATCTTCCCACTGAGCCGCTTCAACTCTCAAGTATCGGATCAAAGAATGAGCTTCTCTTTCTTGTTCCACATACGGAATCGAACACAACAACACTGTCTTCCATTACTTTCCCGGAACCAACCGGTTTCTTTGGATTTGGACAATAGCTATGTCTAAGAGGGTGTCTAAAAAGCTCTACAAAATGCACAATGTAACCGTTTTTCCGAAAGAAATTCTTTTTTTGCGACTTTCCCGTCCGCATTGCTACGCAAAGCGTTGCTGGCGGACGTACGAAGTGTAAGACAAGCAAAAAAAGAATTTCTTTCGGAAAAACAGCCTTTTTAGACGCACTCTAAATAGTCCGGCTACTCCCCGTCAACAAAAGAAATCAAGAAATCCGTGAAACATATCAACGTGCTTCGATTTCAAGCGCGAGAAGTCCTGGCAGCGGCTCACCGCTCAAAAATTCAAGCATCGCTCCACCGCCCGTTGATACAAAAGAAATTTTCTGGAACGCACCTGCTTCTTCAAGCGCGATGATAGTCTCTCCGCCGCCGACAATCGAGAATGCACCGCTCTCGATAATACTTTCGAGCGTCATATTCGTCCCCGCGGCATATTCGGGATTCTCGAACTTCCCCAAAGGACCGTTCCATACAGCTGTTTTTGCTTTTAATATTTCCTCGCGAAACCGAAGAAGCGTTTTCCTGCCGATATCCTGCCGTTCGGGAGCATAATCTTCCGGGAGGAGCACCTTGTCGGAAAACAAGACATGTTCATCTTGCGCCTCGCACGCAACCTTTCCTGCAACCAACACGCGATCATACTTTTCTTCAAACATGCGGATAATCGGCAGCTTTGTCTCTATCTTTGCTCCGCCGATAATCGCGACAGCCGGACGCGCCGGACGCTCCCGCGCATCGGTCAAATGCCTCACTTCGTCCAAGAGATGCAGTCCCGCAAAACTCGGCAGAAACTTCGTAACACCCGTGACGCTCCCCTGATCCCGGTGACAGACACTAAAGGCATCATTGACAAAGATGTCAAACGGCGCCGCAAGCGCTCGGGAAAATTCAGCATCGTTCGATTCATCTCCGGGAAAGAATCGAACATTTTCCAAAAGAAGCACTTCTCCCTCGGCAAGCTCTTTCAACGCCAAGCCAACGCTATCTCCCAGGCAACTCTCTACAAATCGAACCTTGCGCGCCAAAATCCGCTCGACATCATCCGCAATATACCGAACCGAGAATGAATCATTCGGTTTTCCATCAGGACGACCGAGATGCGTCGCGAGCGCGACCTTCGCTCCACATGAAAGCAGATACTCGACCGTATGATGCGCTGCCGCCACTTTGTATTTCTCCTTCACATCACGACTCTCATTCAATTCGACATTGCAATCCACCCGAACCAAAATTTTCTTGCCCGCCACATCCGCATCCCGCACACTTCGTAGATTCATAACAGAAAACCGTTAGAAGTTAATATGCCCTCACGTCACAAAGAGACGATCGATATCAATGATACCTCCCCATGCCGAGAATCGCGATAATGGTTCCGAGAGTCGCCGTGATGACCGTAAAAATCCAGGCGCGCATCACCACCTTTGGCTCAGGCCAGCCAAGCGCTTCAAAATGATGGTGTATCGGCGCAGCAAGGAAAATTTTCCGCTGAAAAAGCCGCTTACTTAAGAGTTGAATCGCGGCACTTCCCGATTCAAGCACATAAATAAAAACGATAATAAAGAGCGCAAGCGCCGAATTCGTCAACATAGCAACAACACCAAGCGTCAAGCCGAGCGACACCGCGCCGGTATCGCCCATAAAAAACCGGGCGGGATAAATATTAAACCACAGGAAAGCAAGCAAAGCGCCGGAAATCGCGGAACAAAATGCCGCAAGATCCATTTTATTTTGAAAAAAGGCGATGAGCGCGAAGGATCCGAATGCCATGAGAAGGACACCTCCATTAAGTCCGTCGAGTCCGTCAGTTTCGTTTGAAGAAATAGCCGCGAAAAGAATAACGCCTATAAAGACCGGGATATACCACCACCCGATCGAAAAGTCTCCGACTGCCGGCACATGAATACGATCCCAGCCGAGTTTGGCATAGAACCACCATGCTCCGGTTCCTGCAATCGCAAAGAGCCACCAGAATCGCATGATAAATCGCATGCCGCCGCCCTTATTCTTCCCGATCCCTCGAACACTCATCCAGTCATCAAGAAGCCCGAGCATTCCCCCGGCCGTAAGCGCAAAAAGTGGCAACCACACCTGTGCTCGACTCAAAAAATCGAGCCGTGCGATAAAGTTCTTTCCAAAAAAACCGGCGATTGCCGGGAACACAAAATGCGAATAGAGCGCCAAGAAAACAACCGAAAACCATACAATAACACCGCCCATCGTCGGCGTACCCGCTTTCCCGGCATGTAGCGAACTAACTACGGTGAGCTTATCGCCGGAAACACCGCGATCTTTAATCCGGATTCCGATTTTATTCCGATAGAGAATATGCGTCCAGAGCGGTGTCAGAAAGAATGCAATGCAAAACGAAATAAGCCCCGTCACAAGAACCTTGAGCACATGCACTACTTCCGGAATAGTTTGTATATCGGAAACCTGCAACATGATGTGTTGTATAAAAGCAGTACACTCCGCCACTTAATTGTACCTCAACCTCGACACTCTCCCAAGGAAATCAAGCAAAACACTTTCAAATAGAGAGCCAACAGAGCTTTTCCAGGGAAATTCTTTTTTTGCGGCTTTCCTACCTACCGGCAGGCAGGCGTACGAAGTGTAAGACAAGCAAAAAAAGAATTTCATCGGAAAAGCAAGTTCTCAGCACATTCTAACGCCAATAGTGCGACTGGAACGCCCACGAAAACATCTTCTTGATACTCGACCATCGCTCCGGGTCATTCAAAACAACCGAAACCACCTTGTGCTGGCGATCCGGATCAAACGAAATCGCGAGAAGCGAGTATCCCGCAAGCGGCGTAAAGCCCGTTTTCGTCCCAATAAGATGAGAGTCTTCCCCGAGCAGCACGTCCGTATTGAAAATATCATGCGCATATTTCCCATCCCGAGACATAATCGTCGTACCGGGAGTTCGCGCAAGTTCCCAAATAACATCATACTTGAGTGCCTGAGAAGCAATGCGAGCAATGTCAAATGCCGAAGAGTAACAGCTTGATTCTCGTCCATCCGGCTCCAATCCCGATGGCGTGCAAAAATGCGTATCCAAAAGCCCAAGCGCGCGAGCGCGAGCATTCATAAGCTCCACAAACGAATCGACTGATCCGGCAGTGTGTTTGGCAAGCGATTGCGCCGCATCGTTCGCGCTATTCATCAACATCGCCATAAGAAGGCTGCGCACCGATATCTCTTCTCCGACATGCAAGCGAACACCATTGCAAAATCCCGATCGAGGACAGCCTACTCTCGTCCCTTCAGTAGTGATCATATCCTCATCGATGGTCACGAATTCATCCAAGTCCCTGATGCGTTCGACAACCAGGAGAGCGGTCATCAACTTGGTCAAAGAGGCGATCTGCCGCTCCTCATGAGAATTTTTCTCCTGCAAAACAATGCCCGATTCGGCATCCATAACCACGCTCGCATGTGCCGATGGAAGCGACAGATCATAAACACCTTCTTTTCGAATCGGCCGAAATTCCGCCGCATGGTCTCGAGATTCAAATGAAATGGGGAAGAGATCGTTCTGCCCATCCGAGACACCCGCCACCTCCGGCATCGGAAGCGACGTATCGGCACGAGATTCTTGGGAAGGAAGCGCATCACTCGAGAAAAGCTTGTCCTTCACGAAAAACACACCGCCAACAAGAACAACAAGCAGAATCGCTGCCTTCAGAGAAGCGGCAACAACCACAAAATAGAATGGGCGTTCAGTCGTCATATTTTTTCCGTTCTGTGATAGGTTGACTCTCCTCTTGAGTCTCGAGAACGTCTGAATCCGATAGCGCGCTCGAGACACGATCATCAGCGGAAAGCGACTGAAAATCGGGAAGCTCCGAACAATGCGAAAGACCAAGCTTCTCCAAGAATGCAAATGTCGGGCTATACAGGTATCCGCGCGCATCATCCGGATTTCCGTGTCGCTCGACAAGTCCGCGCAGGAGAAGATTGCGCAGCGTCATCGTCGAATTCACGCCGCGAATCGCATCGATATCCGCGCGACCGATCGGTCCGCGATACGCGATAATCGAAAGTGTTTCCAAAGCCGCACGAGATAACACACCTTCGCGCTCGCTCCGTACGAACCGCTCAACAAACATCGCGCAGTCCGGATGACTCGCCAGCATCACCCCTTGCTCCTTCCGAATTAGAAAAAGCCCCCGACCCCCTGCCTCATACGACGCCTGGAGTGTTTTCAGTGCATCCTCCAACGCATCCTCCGAAACTTCGACCACCTCGGCAAGTCGGGCGACCGACACTGGATCCCCCGACACAAAAAGAAGCGCCTCCACAATTGATGCCAGTTTCTGTACATCCATATCCCAACAAAAAAATTCTACACAGCTACGGTCACTTTTCGAAATCGTATCTCTCCAAAAAGCTCTCCTTGATCAACTTCAAATGTTCTCCGTCGAACCAACTCCAAAAGCGCCAAAAAAGAAACAACGATTTCGATGCGATCGCGAGACTCCATGGCAATATCGGAAAATGCCGCTTCAAAACACTGCTCAATTCTCATTTCAAGAAATGCCACGCGTTCTTCGAGTGTCACTACCTCCTCAACAATGTGTTCATTTAAAGAAACCGGAATGTGAATCGACTCTAATATCGCAAAAAACGCCTCGCGAATATTCTCAATAGATACGTTGGATGGCGGCGCAAAAACCTCCGAAATATTCACGAACGATTCCCGATGAAAACTCCGATGTCCCAGAAGAAACAGCCCTCCCAATTTTACCGAGGCTTCCTTGTATCGCTTGTATTCCCGCAGCCGCCACTCAAGATCTTCTATTTCATCTTCTTCCTCCTCGGTAAACGACAGTATCGGCAGAAGCGCGCGCGATTTGAGTAATAAGAGCCGTGAAGCAACAGAGAGAAACTGCGAGAGATGCGGAAGTGGAACGTCATTTTCCCGGGCAAGATGTTCAAGATATTGATCCGCCACCGTCGCGAGCGCAAGACGTGTGATATCAAGCTTTTCCTTCTCTATAAGTGACAACAAAAGCGGCAACGGTCCCTCGAATTGTTCCAACCGAACATGATACATAGCAAGAGAAAATTCAAGACGTCACATCCATATCAGATACAACAAAGCGAGAACATAAAAAATGTACGAAAATACCTCACCATATCGAGCATCACCATGTAGATTCTATTGTATCACAAAGCCAAAAGAGAAACCAAAAGGACTCGCCACCAACGGCAAGTCCCAAGATCATAAACCACACACCATCATCGATTACATGTGGACCCGAATGCCCGGTCCCATGGTTGTTGTCAGGGTAATGGAGACGATAAGTTTTCCCTTTAATCCTTCCGGCTTCAGTCGTTGCACCGTCTCGACAAAAGCGGTCACATTTTCGGAAAGCTGATCAACAGACATCGATATCTTGCCAACCGCCTGATGAATATTGCCCGAGTCGTCCGTTTTGAAACTCGCTTTGTTCCCTTTCTTGAGCGCTGTAACGGCATCGGATATCTTTGTGGTGACTGTCTCGTTCTTCGGATTTGGCATCAATCCCTTCGGTCCCAAGATCTTCGCGATTTGCGCAAGCTTCGGCATCATCTCCGGCGTTGCGAGAAGAACATCGAAATCTGTCCCGGGAAGTACCTTTCCCTCCTTGATGTCGGCAATCATTTCTTCGCCACCGACAATATCCGCCTTCGCTGCTTTCGCTTCCGCCGATTTTGACGATGTGATAACGGCAACCTTCTTGGATTTTCCCAAACCGTTTGGAAAGATGATAGTGCCGCGAACGAGCTGATCCGTCTTCTTGCAGTCAATGCCAAGATGAAGATGCAACTCAACCGACTCGTCAAACTTTGCGACCGGCGCCTCACAGAGAAGCGTAAGTGCCTCATTCACCTCATATGTCTTGTCTTTCTCGATTCGTTCGGCAATCTTCCGATATTTCTTTCCCTGTTTCATAGTCATGTCGTGGTGCATACGTTCTTCTCGCCGTAGTGAGCAAAACTCCCACGCAAAAAAATTATCCTTGGATCTTAATACCCATGCTTCGCGCCGTTCCGGCGACTACTTTCATTGCCGCCTCAACATCATTCGCATTCAAATCCACTATCTTTGCTGTCGCAATATCGCGCAATTGATCATTGGTAATAGAGCCAGCTGTATCTTTCAATGGATTCGCAGCGCCCTTCGAAGCCTTTGCCGCTTTTTTGAGAAGCTCTGATGCCGGAGGCGTCTTCAATACGAACGTGAACGTTCGATCTTCAAACACCGTAATCTCCGCCGGGATGATATCTCCCATTTTATCCTTCGTCGCTTCATTGAACTTCACGCAAAAGTCCTGAATATTGAGCCCGTGTTGACCCAATGCCGGACCAATAGGCGGCGCCGGATTCGCCTTCCCTCCGGGAATTTGAAGCTTGAGAACTGTCTTGATATTTGCCATAGAAGTAGGGGGGTGAAAGATTCCGAATTTCAGAAAAATCTTGTCACGCAGAACTTATCAATTAAAACCTGTGAATTTTCCTTGTCTGTACTGCCAAAGTAGCTTTGATATGTTTCATTACACTTTTTTGATCTGGAGGAAATCCAGTTCGACCGGCGTCTCGCGACCGAAGAGAGACACGAGCACCTTCACCTTTCCTTTCGCGTCATCCGTTTCTTCCACCTTTCCATCGAAATTCTTGAACGGACCGTCCACTATTTTCACCGGATCACCCTTGCGCACATCAATCTTGAATTTCGGCTCCTCAACACCCATACGCTTCTTGAGCGCCTCGATTTCCTTGGGGTCAACCGGCGTCGGCGTCGTACCGAGTCCGATAAATCCGGTCACATTGGGCGTATTGCGCACCACATACCAAGAAGCATCCGTCACGATCATATCAACGAGAATGTATCCGGGGTAAATTCGTTCCTCTACCACCGCGCGCTTCCCGTTCTTCATGTTTATCTTCTTTTCTTTCGGAACCATGACATCGAAGATAAACTCCTGCATGCCCATGGATTCGATACGCTGGTTGAGGTTGCGACAGACATTATCCTCGTAGCCGGAATATGTATGCAGCACATACCACGCCCGCCCATGATGTTGTGTTTGCTTTGCCATAATGAAAGTAAGAAAAATGCACTACACGCCAAGAATGATTTTTCGAAAAAGCGCCCCAAAAATCGCATCAAGCGTTCCAAGTAATATTGCAACACAGGCCGATACCGCCAAAACAATCAACGTATATCGGACGACTTGCTCTCGCGACGGCCAATTTATCTTGAGCGCTTCCGCCTTTGCCTCAAGGAAATATTCGATCACTTTTTGCATACACGACAATACGAGAAGGAAATGAGTCCCCAAAAAATAGCGCAAGACACATTCTTTATGGAAAAGCGCTTATTTTTGGGTTTTTTAAAGAGTCCCTTCGGACTCTTGTGAACTCTCTATCATGTGCCTCCAGAGTACTCGAAAATCCCCTTTCTGTCAAACATCCTCTCGAAGAAAGCTCTTTATCTTAGAGTGTGTCCAGAAAGGCTGTTTTTCCGAAAGAAATTCTTTTTTTGCTTGTCTTACACTTCGTACGCCTGCCTGCCGGTAGGTAGGAAAGCCACAAAAAAAGAACTTCTTCCGGAAAAGCGGTTACATTGTGCATTCTTGTAGAGCTTTTTAGACACCCTCTTAGGTATCTTACTCGTAGCAAGCATGGTCGATTCCAAGCTTTGTTCCTTCCAACCGTCTTCCCTCGTGTCATTCCGAGCGAAGCCGAGGAATCTCAATACAAGAGTATAGCCTTTCAGATGTCTGCAGAATCATACCGAGAGATTCCTCCGCTCCGCGCCTTCGTCGCTCCAGTCGGAATGACAATGTGCGGATCAAAAGCAGCAGTTGTAAACCTTGCAGTACCCACTCTACGAGAATATCTCCGCTTCCTCAAGAAGATCCCTATACAGTTTGAGCACTCGAGCCGCTTCGCTCTGATCGAGCGAAAAATCCCGATCGTGCACGATGCGATTGCGAATTTCATGCGCCTCAAGAAGCCCACTGAGCCCCGAAAAATGTTCGGGAGCAATCGAGCCAAATCGTGCACCGGCATCACTTCCCGCATACCCCATGTCGGCAAGCACCCTGTCCGCAAAAGCATCCGCCTCAAGTATCGCCACCTTGTACTCCGAAGAGCGTCTAGACAAAAGACGCGCCTCAATTGTCTTCCACTCTTTCAAAAGGCGACGCGCTGACACGAGCGGACGTTCCTTTGTGCCGAAGAACCCTTTCTTGAGATCGCCACCAACCGATCGAAGTGCAAAAAGCAAGACAATATCCAAAAACAACACAAGACAGTAAAGTCCGAGAAACCCCACGAGAAGCGAAAGCGTCGTCGACGCTAATACCGCTTCAAAAATACCACGCCCTATTGAAATAACATCTCCGGAAACATCCATAGCATTTTAAAGATATGCAACATGCGTACAATTACCACGCTACCGAATGCTCTGTTCGAACGCGTGTGCGGCATTCAGAATACCTTCTTCATCAAACCATTTTCCCATGAGTTGCCCCCCGAGCGGAAGTTTTTTATCACTCTCTTCAATAAACCCGATGGGAAACGATATCGCCGGAACACCCACCAAATTCGCCGTCACCGTATACACGTCAGAAAGATACATAGAGAGAGGATTCTCCACCTTCGCGCCAAATCGAAATGCCGCCTCGGGCGCCGTAGGCGAGAAAATAAGATCGACATTCAGAAATGCCTGTTCAAATTCGCGCCGCAAAAGCGTTCGTACCTTCTGCGCTTTGGAATAGTACGCATCATAATATCCCGCAGAAAGTGCATAGGTCCCGAGCATGATGCGGCGTTTTACCTCCGCGCCAAACCCATACTGCCGCGTATCGAGATAGGTTTCAAACAATCCGGATTTCTCAAGAATCGACGTTTGCTCATTGTCTATGGAAAGTCCGTAGCGTATGCCGTCAAGTCGGGCAAGATTGGAACTTACCTCGGCCGGCATAATGATATAGTAGGCCGGTAGCGCCAGATAACTCGACGGAAGCGACATCGGAACAATCTCCGCACCCAAACTCCGAAACTGTTCAATCGCTCGCTCTGCAACCGCACGAACCGACACGTCAAGCGCCTCGGAAAAATACTCCTTCGGAATGCCAATGCGCTTCCCGCTAATATCGCCAGAGAGAAAGTGTTCGTACGACTTCCCGCCACTCTCCGCGCTTGTTGCATCCAGCGCATCTTCCCCGGCAATGCGCGAGAGCACGATTGCCGCATCCTCAACAGACTGCGTCAATGGTCCAATTTGATCGAGACTCGACGCCATAGCAATCAGCCCATGTCGAGACACTCTGCCATACGTCGGCTTCAGCCCGACAATACCACACAGCGATGCCGGCTGTCGGATAGATCCGCCCGTATCGGACCCGAGCGCAAAAACAGCAAACTCTCCCGCAACCGCCGCCGCCGATCCACCGGATGATCCGCCCGGCACGCGATCCGTATCGCGAGGATTCTTCGTCTTTTGGTAAGCGCTCGATTCGGTAGACGATCCCATGGCAAACTCGTCCATGTTCGTCTTCCCGAGAATAATCGATCCGACATCGCGCAACTCCTTCACCACCGTCGCATCGTAGGGCGCAATATAGTTGTCAAGAATTTTCGAAGCAGCCGTAGTACGAACACCCGTCATGCACATATTGTCCTTGATCGCGCACGGAATACCCGCGAGAAGATCGAGGGGTTCGCCACGCCGGATACGCTCGTCAATCTCATGCGCCGCCTGTAGTGCCGATTCTTTCGTCAATGTCAGATACGCACCGATGTCGCCGTCTCGTTTCTCAATGGCGTCAAAATGCTCTTCGGTCAGTTGCACCGAAGTCATTTCTTTATTGAGCAGTTTTTGATGCAGCGTACGAATCATATCAGAATACCGATTTCACCGTTAAGCTTCGTCCTTCCTTTCGAGGGAAAAGCGAGAGAATACGAGCTGCTCCATCGACATCCGGAATACTCGAGACATCTTCCCGAAGGGCATTCGCCATACCCGGCGTGCAGTCAAACGCGGGTACTCCCTCCACATCGGCTTGCTCCAATTCTCGGAACGAATCCAGAACTGCCGAGAGGTCCGTTTGAAACGTCTTGATCTCTTTCTCCTCCAACCCAATCCGCGCCAAACGAGCGATATGTTTTACTTCCTCGATTGAGAGCATAAGAAACACAACAAAGAGACACTCCTATTTCACCAGATTCGAAAACTCCTTCTCGTTCAGAATTCGAACACCGAGCGAACGAGCTTTTTCAAATTTTGATCCCGGATCCGACCCGGCGACCACAAAATCCGTTTTCTTGCTTACGGACGAAGAAACATTCCCACCCGCTTTTCGTATCATATCTTTTGCCTCGTCACGTGTAAAGCGGGAGAGTTCGCCCGTCAACACGAATGTCTTACCAGCTATCAGAGAAGACGCGGGGGTTGTTTTCTGTTTCTCGAAGACCACTTCGACACCCAGTCGTTCCATCTTTTGCAAACATTCGATATGCTTGGCATCCTCGAACCACGTGGCAAGACTCGCTCCCGCCTTTTCTCCGATTCCTTTTATACTTGCCCATTCTTCTGCTGAAACTCTCGGAAATAGACGCGCAATATCCGCAAGACTCTCTATCCGACAGCCATTCCAAAGAGAAGAGTCGAGGAGAGGAGAGTCATCCTGCCTCTCCGCAGATTGTGATATACGAGACGTGAGACGCGAGGAAATGAGGTACGCCGTTTCCTCTCCGACATGCCGAATACCGAGAGCGAAAAGAAACTTCGGAAAAGGAACTGCGCGGCTTTTCCGTATGGCAGCAACCAGATTTCCCGCTGATTTCTCGGCAAAGCGTTCCAATGGTTCGAGATCGCCTTCCGTAAGTTCGAATATATCGGAAATATCCGACACAAGACCGACTTCAAACAATTGCTCCGCCACCTTCTCGCCAAACCCGGCGATATCGAAACCCTTCCGACCAACCGCATGGATAATTTTTTCTTTTTCCGTCGCCAAACATTTCGGATTCGTACAGTAATGTGCGGCGCTTTTCGTGTCAGAGCCATTTTTTGTTGCGCGATCAAGCGCCACCCGAGACACCAAAGAACCGCATGCCGGGCATTCCTTCGGCATATGAAACGGTTTCTCCCGCCCGGTCCGAAAGTTCTCAAGAACGCGAACGATTTCCGGGATCACGTCACCCGCTTTGCGAAGAATAACCGTGTCCCCGACTCGAACATCGAGACGACGAATCTCATCTTCATTGTGAAGCGTCGCCCGAGATACCGTCGAGCCAGCAACGCGCACCGGACGCAAGTGCGCAACCGGCGTAAGCGCCCCTGTCCGCCCCACCTGCACCGCAATACTCTCCACCACTGTCGACACTTCTTCTGCTGGAAATTTATAGGCAATGCCCCATCGAGGCGCCTTTCCCGTCGCACCCAATCGCTCCTGAAGCGCGAGTGATTCTATCTTTACCACAATGCCGTCTATCTCGTAGTCCAAATCCGCGCGGCGCTTTCCCCACTCCTGATAGTATGTCTCCACTTCTTCGAGGTTTTTACATACGCGGAATTCCGGATTCACCTTAAATCCCAACCGTTTCAAAAGACGCAGCACATCCGTCTGTTCCCCTCTCTTCCCTATACTCGTATCTTCTTCTTTCTGCGCTTCTTCACCCTGTTCATCCTCCAGTTTCTCTCTTCCCTCTTGCACTTCCCGTCTTCCATCTTCCATTTTCTCTCCTCCGCCCCCCATTCTTTCGAGAGCATACAGAAATGAATTCAATTTCCTTCCGGCTGTCACTTTCGGGTCAAGCTGACGAAGAGAACCGGCGGCGGCATTTCTTGTATTCGCAAAAAGCGACTGCCCACTTTGCGCGCGTTCGGCATTGAGACGTTCGAGCTCTTTTTTGGAAAGCCAAATCTCCCCGCCAACAATCACATCAACGGCAGCGGAAAGTTGAAGCGGAATACTTGCTATTGTTCGAATATTATTCGTTACATCTTCACCAATCATCCCATCACCCCGAGTCGCCGCGCGAACCAGTACGCCCCGCTCGTAGGTCAGCACAATCTTCAGACCGTCTATTTTGAGCTCGCAGTCATACAATAGCGGTTCAGTCACCACCGCGGACTTTTCCAATATCTTCACGTTGCGCTCCTCCCATTTTCGCATCTCGCTTTTGTCAAACGCATCATCAAAGGATCGCTGCTCAACTTCGTGACGCACTTTGGAAAACGCGTCAAGCGGGGCCGCACCCACGCGCTTGGATGGACTTGTCGGCGAGTCAAACTCCGGAAATTTCTCCTCGAGATCGAGCAGCTCAACAAGAAGAGAGTCATAAGCCGTATCGGAGATTTCCGGCGCATCCAACGCATAATACAACCGTTGATGGCGATGTATCTCGGTTCGCAGCTTCTCAATTCGATCATGTGCCTGTGTTGCATCCATACCCCAAAGTATATCGCAGACAACAGCCTCAAACAAGAAATGCCCGGCATATTCACCGAGCAATCTATCCTCTGCATTCTTCACCCCGCACGCTCCCTAGGGGTGGTATGCCTCTTGGTAATTTCTGAGAGATACAGTCGTTTGCACCGTCGAAGCATCATTCTGGCGCGTCACCGTCGCATTCATCGTGACTCGACCGGCAAGCTCCGATCCCCCAGAACCGTCATCCGAAGGAACAACCGCAAATCGACCCTTCAGAGTCGCACCATTTTCCACACTTACCAGTGTATTTGAAGTAAACGCCGCCGGATTAAGTCCGGCGCACCACGGCTTTTCATCAGGCTGTCCCTCCGGCAATGTCATGGAATATTCAACCATGCCACTTCCTTCGAACGCATACCGGAGACATTGCGACTGCGAATAATCAAACACGCGTATTTCCGCCACATCTTGACTCGAAGTCGGAGAAACCACTACCGATGTTCGAAAAACTTTCGCCACGCGACTCATGGCAAAACGAATATCCTCGAGATTTTGCTGAAGACGTTTTGTATTCTGATTCGCCGCCGCAATACTCACAAAGTACGACGTCACCCCCACCATAACAATGGAAAAAATAAACGTCGCCAAAAGCACTTCCAAAAGCGAGAAACCCGGTAAATTTTTAGGAGAAATTCGCATACAATACGCATTCGGTTAATTTTCTTGAAGCTCCGTCTGCGCAAAAGCGCAATGAATAGTCGGGTTTGGAGGATTCGGTATGGATTTCCCGCAGTGTTCGGTATCTATGGAGGCAGGAAACGGAGAACCTCCCCATACGACAACGCTCGTCACCTTCCGGCTCCGCCCGCTCCCGCTCGAAGTATCCTCAATAATAACTTTCCGAGAGAATTTCGTCGGCGTACCACCCGCTCCATATCCGAAGAAATTATTCGAACCGACCGAAAAAGAAGAGAGTCGGCACTCCTCAAACGTTGAGCATGACGAAGAAAAATTCGGATTCGAATAACCTATCCGATACGATCCGGTCTGGATATCATCCAACGAAACGCTCGAATCGCCGTCAAAAGCATCGTTCCCCTTGGCAATATTCGTATCCCGCACATTGTACACGAGTTCCGCACCCTCCTGAACCAGCATCGAAGCAACAACTGAATCACGTTGAAGAAAAGAATTGCGAAGCGTTGTCGTCGCAAGACTTACGACACCCAGAAACCCGATTGAAAGCACAAAAAGCGAAATGATCACTTCTATAAAGGAAAATCCCCTGCACGATCGGTTGCTTTGAATGAAATGTTTTCCAGACTCCATAGGGAAGATCACAAGATACTGCCAAGAATTCACCGCGCAAAATCAAGGACACGAAGGAACGGAAGATGAAACCGACTTTTCGATCACGACACCCGAAGCAAGTACACACACCGCCGAATACTTGCCGCTTTTCTGAAGAACGATACCTTGATCCGCCCCTCCAAGCACCTCTCCGCGAGGGACGCCAAAGGAGACCTCCCACGTTGGCGAAGCAAACGTCACGCCATTTTCGAGTGTGTACACTCCAAGAGAAAAATCTTCCATATCGGTCGTAGTGCCACACACCCGACCGCTCCCATTTTTCAAATGCGTCACGGAAAGATCGTAGACGTTACTGCTTTTTCCTTCCGCCGTATGAAAGCACAACCCATTGTCATTCCCTCGTTCCTTCACTCCCGAAAGCGCATTGTTCTGCGCGACCCGAACCGCCGCCGCCACCTCGCGCGCCGCAACATTCAACGCCGTCTCATCACGCTTCCCCGAAAACGACACGAACGTGATCGCCATCATGATGCTTATAAATGCAATCACCGTCATGATCTCAACCAGAGAAAAACCGCGAGCAATTCGCATAAGACACCTTGAGAAAAATTGCGAAGCGTATGTTCAAAAACAAGATAAGTATATCACACTTCAACGCATCAACGAAAAATTCGTTGCTACCAATACCAAAAGAACATGCCGAACGTAATCGGAAACCACTTCGGCAACAAAAGTGCGAAAAGCGCGCCGAGAATCAGAAACGGTCCGAGCGGAACCTGACTCTGCATCCCCTTCTTCCCAAACAAAATAAGCGCTATGCCGACAGCCGCCCCCATGCCAAATGCCAACACGAGCGCTATCACCACATGCGGCCACCCGACGACAAGCCCCAAGAAAAAAGCGAGAAACCCATCTCCCATACCCATCCACTTCTCTTTCGAAAGCGCCGCCATAAGAAAGAGCGGCAAAAACGCAACAAGCCCGGCAAGCGCCCCCGAATGAAGAGAGAGCGACCATATCGACGCATTCGGCACGGAACGCAGCACATCCAGGATAAGCAACATCGGCAATGCCCAGCCAACCCCGATCCACAAGAGAATATTCGGAATTTCCATCGTCTCGAGATCGGAGAGAAATATCAAAACAAGAATACCCGCCGAGACCAGATAGAACGCTGTGAGCACCCACGAAGCAACATCCCACCACAAAAAGAACGTGGTTCCCAATAACGCAAAAAGCACGCCGGTCGCACCCTCAACCATCGGGTATCGCCACGATATCTTCGCGCGACACGAACGACACTTCCCTCCGAGGGCAAAAAAAGAGAACAGCGGAATGTTGTCATACCACGCGATTTTCCCTCGACACACAGGACACATACTCCGCCCACCCAACCCGATCCCCTCCTTCATGCGCCACGAAACCGCATTGAGAAAACTCCCGATGAGCAACCCAAAAATAAAGAAATCAATGGGAATAGACATGGTGATTTTATTTTGCAACGAATGAATATTCTACCGAGTTAGTATACCATTCCCCGATTTAATTCACCAAAGGAATGACCCACCTAAAACAAAGAACCCCGACATTGCGGGGTTCTTTCTGAAAAACTAAAGTATACTCTAACAACCATTAAAGGTAACACCTTCCGGGTTAACTACCGCACTAGTACAAACAGTCGGGACAGCAGCAGATGGAGTGATGGTAATTTGAAACGTTCCCGCTCCATTTATACCACAACTCTGGTTGTTAATTGTAATACCACCGTTAAGGAAGTATTGCGTTCCTGATGCAGCTTCGGCAATAGGAGCTGTGCCAACAACCATCGTAGCAGAATCGCAAGTAAGCACTGCTGCGGCCTGAAGAGAGTGTACCTGCGCCTTATATGCAGCAATTTTTGCCTTATCACGCGCACTACTCAAACTCACCAATACAATAGACGCCAAAATACCGATAATCGCGATAACGATCAAAAGTTCAATGAGGGTAAAACCTTTTGTTTTTTTCATAGTTTCTCACCTCCTTTCTGTTTTTGCGAATCATCTCTTGCGAGATGAAACACTTTGCGATGAATGAATGCTAACAATCGGTAACGCCATCGGAAAGTTTGAAGCTGGTAATGCCCGTCTCTTCAATCACTGCCGTACACTGCGTGGCAAGATTTGCTGATGGAACAGACACCTGGAACGAATTCTCCGAATTTGATCCACAATTTTCTACATCAACATCGTTCCCGATAGATCCGGCATCAATATCAACTGGAAACGTTCCAAATGATCCGCTTCCATCGGTAAAGTCCATCGTTCCATTCTCGCACACTTCGATTGCCTTCGTCTGAACCGAATGAACCGCCGCCTTAAATCGAGCAAGTTTTGCCTTCTCTCGTGCGCTCTGCAAACTCACGAGCACAATAGACGCCAAAATACCGATAATCGCGATAACGATCAAAAGTTCAATGAGGGTAAAACCTTTTGTTTTGTTCATACTTAGTATCATGCAGCTCTATCTCTATTTACGTTCCCCGCCAGACACCCTCGTGACCCACATCTACGAAATCGACCCGGTAATATTATATATAGGCATTATAACAGAAACCACCAAAATACCCACACCGATACCAAGGAAGACAATGAGGATTGGTTCGATAAGCGACGTCATGTTGCGCGTAATATTGTCGACTTCCTGGCTATAGAATCGCGACGTGCTATCGAGCACATGATTCATCTTTCCGGTCTCCTCGCCAATCATCAACATGCGCGAGACAATCGGCGGAATATCAGCCGAACGCGCAAAGACCGAACTGATAGTCTTACCCGTCTTCACTTCATCGGCGGCACGCAAGATGACCGCTTGATACACGGTATTTCCCACCACATCGGAAACGATATGAAGCGCCCGCACGACCGGAATACCGCTCGAAAGAAGCGCACTCAAATTGTCTGCAAAGCGCGCTATGTAGACATAGCGCAACAGCGTTCCGATAACCGGGATTTTCAACTGGAGGTGATTCCATTCTCGACGCCCGTCTTCACTCTTCGCATAGAAAACCGCCCCACCGAAAGCGCCGATCAAAATAAGAAGCACCGCCCACCAATAAGAACTCATGAAGTCTCCGACACTCATGACTATCTGCGTGTACCATGGAATCGGCACGCCAAGATCCTTGATCATCACTGTCAGCTTCGGCAAAATGAAGGACACCACGATGAACGAAATGATGGCGGCAACCGCAACCACAAATCCCGGATAGAAAAGCGCACCCTTCACGCGCGAGGAAAGAAGATAGTTGCGTTCGATATTGTCCGCGATAAATGTCACGGATTTCTGAAGATTCCCCGAAAGTTCTCCCGATCGCACCATATTCACCACGAGCGGCGAAAATGTGTCCGGAAATCGCCCGAGAGCTTCCGAAAACGACATGCCGTCTTCGAGATCATCCGCCACTTCTTTGACGATAAGCCGCAAGTATTTATTATCCGATTGATCGGCAATCGCCTGAAGCGAACTCACCACCGGTACGCGCGCCTCGATGAGGGTCGACAGCTGACGAAAAAACACCATGAGTTCCTTCTGCGTCACGCGATCGAGCATCTTCTGAAACTCGCGCTCCAAAGAAAAACCGGCGTTTTCCCGATCGACAGCAACCGGAACAAGTCCGTTCCGCTGCAAAATTTGCGCCGCAAGATCCTTGTTGAGAGCGTCCACAGTGCCTTTTTTGACAGCTCCCGATTCATCTTTCGCGGTAAATGTGTATCGCATAGAAAAATTGTGTTTTTATTCGACTCGAACATTCCCGCACATACGTACCAAGAGATGAAGTCGAGACGCGCTCGAGATTTTTAGAAAGAGTTCTCTTACACCTCATTGTACCACATTCTTTTTTCCCAAAGAAATTCCGCGCCACCTCAAACCGCTTCGAGATCGGTCAAGAACATTTATTTGAGAGTCACTAGAGCTCATCTGAAAAATCCGTTATGACTCGAGTCTTGGTCTTTTTTGGCTCTGAACACTTCAACCTCGTCGGAATAATAGCATTATTCCTTCTCGATTTTCACTGTTCTCGCTCAAAAAATCCTCAAAATCGCCTCAAAATTATTTTTAAGATGAGCTCTACGCTTTTCCGCCAACCAGCATGCGGAAATAATCGCGGTTCTTCGCATATCGGAAAGCATCTTCCACATCCACCAGCCCCTGCTGCACCAGATCCGCAAGTGATCGATCAAGAGAAACCATGCCATCCTTCAAGCTCGTCTCGATAACACTGTCGATTTGGAAGCTTTTATTCTCACGGATAAGATTCTCAACCGCATGATTCTTTAACATGATTTCAATAGCAGGAATGCGCCCGCCGCCGATCCGCGGCAAAAGCCGCTGAGACACGACTCCCAAAAGGACGCTCGCCATCTGTGCCCGGATTTGATTCTGTTGATACGCCGGAAACACATCGATCACACGATCGATTGTCTGCGCGGAATCATTCGTATGAAGTGTCGCGAAGATGAGATGACCCGTCTCCGCCGCCGTCATCGCCGTCGACATGGTCTCCAAATCGCGAAGCTCGCCAAGCAAGACCACATTCGCATCCTCGCGAAATACCGCGCGGAGCGCTTTCGAAAAATCTTTGGCATCCTCGCCAACCTCGCGCTGATTGATAATGCAGTGATCCTGCACATATACATATTCGATCGGATCTTCGATAGTAAGGATGTGTTTGTCCTGATTGTGATTGATAGAATCGATCAATGCGGCCAGCGTTGTTGACTTCCCATGTCCGACTGGACCGGCAACCAAAACCAACCCTTGCGACTGCTTGGTAAAATCATAAAGCGAGGGCGGCATATTGAGTTCTTCGAGCGTTCGAATACGCTCGCCCACAAAACGCATCGTGACGCTAATGTATCCTTTCTGAAAAAAAACGTTGGTTCGGAAGCGCGCTTTGTTGTCAAAGTTATAGGAAAAGTCGGTCTGCCCCTCCTCAAGCAATTCTTTTTTATTTTCCTCCCGGAGGATAACATCGGCAAGTCCCTTCGTATCATCCGGCGTTAAGATTCCTTCCTTCGAGATCGGCACCAAACGCCCGTCAATGCGAAGCGTCGGATACCGTCCCACTGCCAAATGCAAATCAGACGCCCCCTCTTGTCCAACAAGGAGTAGAATAGCCTTCATTCGCTGTTCGTACCGAAGATCCATAAAAATAGTCAGACTTCAAAAAAAATAGCAAAGCCAAAGCCACAAGATTCGCTACGCAAAACCACCAAACTCACAGAATATCTCGTAGTTTATTGTATCATATTCCCCGATCCGATCGAAGCACTTCCTCGAAGCAATTCTGTCACTCGATGAAACACCTCGGTCGGCGTCAAGTGAGACTTCACAATATAATCTTTCGCTCCCAAAGCAAGACTCTCTTTCACATCTTCTTCTTGCGAAAGATTTGAGAGAACGAGTATGGGAACATTCGAAAGATTCGACAACTTCTTCACTTCCTCGAGAAATTCCCGTCCATCCATATTCGGCATGATAAGATCGAGCAAGATCACATCGGGCACAAATCCTTCCTGAAGCTTACTCATCGCCTTTGCGCCATCACCAACCGCGACGACCTCGCAGCCTTCATGTTTAAACTTCGTTTCGTAAATGTCACTCACAAAAAAATCATCTTCAACAATCAATACTTTTTTTCCCTTCATATCTTCCGTACTCATACGCTTTTTTGAAAAATTTATACAGAAACACCCCTTTTGTTCATGACTACTCTTCATCAACCAGAGTCGCTCCTTCGGTAACACGTTCCACTTCGGCAATCGTCGTATCTCCCCGCAAGGCTTTCAAGATTCCATCCTGTTTCATCGAGGTCATACCCTGCTTCTTGGCAATTTCTTGCACTTCCACTTCACTTCCCTTCCGCTCCGCAATAACCGCCCGAAGTGGATCAGTCATTTCAAGCACCTCGTGAAGCGCGATACGACCCTTGTATCCAGAATCATTGCATTCCGAACAACCTTTCCCTGCAAAAAACTGAAGTGCCTCACTAAGCGTCACATGATAGCGCGCCGCTTCTTCCGGCGAAATATCGGCGAGAAAATCCCGAATCTTTGCAAGTACCCGGTCTGGCGTAGAAACCCGCTCCTTGCAATGCTCGCAGATGCGCCGAACCAGACGTTGTGCCGCGACTGCTTGAAGCGATGAGGCGAGGAGAAACGGCTCGATACCCATGTCAATAAGGCGCGGCACCGCACCAATCGCATCATTGGTATGCAGTGTCGAGAAAACCAAGTGACCGGTAAGCGCCGCATGAATTGCAAGTTCCGCCGTCTCATTATCGCGAATCTCCCCAACCATGAGCACATTCGGATCCTGGCGCAAAATACTCCGAAGTCCGCTCGCAAATGTATACCCGATTTCCGGTTTCACCTGACTCTGATTGATTCCGTCCAGAAAATATTCCACCGGATCTTCGAGTGTCACAATGTTTCGCTCCTCTTTATTGAGAATATTCAGAAATCCATAGAGTGTCGTTGACTTCCCCGACCCCGTCGGTCCGGTCATGAGAATAATGCCGTAGGGCTCCATGATCTTTCTGGTCAGCACCTCGTAGTTTCGCCCTGACAATCCCATCTTCTCGAGACTCGCGAGTCCAGCCGATTTATCGAGTACCCGTAAAACCACCTTCTCTCCCTCGACAACCGGAAGCGTCGAAACGCGAAGATCGATAGTGGTCCCGCGTTCCGTCACGCGGAAACGCCCGTCTTGTGGCTTTCGCTTCTCATCAATCTTGAGATTTGCCAAGATTTTTATGCGAGAAACCACCGCCTTTCCAACGGAAACCGGCAAGATAAGAGAGGCGGATAATACACCATCCACACGAAATCGAACACGATAATTCCCTTCGACAGGTTCAATATGGATATCACTCGCACGTCCATCAATCGCATGTCCGATAACAACCTGAACCAACTTCGCAATCGGAGCATCCTGAAACATTCCTTTGTCTTCATTGGCGACAAGAGGAGTGTCACTTGGCTCATCATCAGCACTCAACGACTGAATCGCCTCGGAAAGCGCTTTCTCCGTTCCGGAATACTGCGACAGAACATTTTCCAGAACCTCTTTTGAGACTTGGTATGTCCGAACTTCAACACCTTCTTTTTCCGCAAGAAACCGAAGCACATTCAATGCCTCAATGTCCTGCGGATTCTCCATGGCAACCTTATATACCGAACCATTACGCTCAAACGAAACCATGCGATGCCGCTTGGCAGTGTCTTCGGCAATAAAATTCAAAACCTGTTTCTCTATTTTTCCCGCAACAATATCCGGAGAAGCAAGCGCTTTCTCCCCTTTGTCAACTGTTGCGCCCCGACTCTTGGCATGAGACGAAGCAACCGGATTGTGTGGACGGGATGAGTCATCCGGCATAAGCAGCACCATCGAAATAGACAGAAGAAACCGCGTGTGACACCTGGAAAACAAGCATTTCTAGCGAAGAAACGGGTTTGGACGCTCTGCAGGAACCGCATCAAGCTGAGGCAGTTCATTGGTCACTCGTGCCCGAAGATCCTGGACAACCGACACCTTGAATGCTGGCGACTGAAACGTGTCGAGAAGAACACCCGAAGAAACTACCGTCGCCGGAAGCACTCCGAATTGGAGAATCATGTCAGCACTCAATACATCGGAAGCGGTACTCGCCGATTCAGATCCCAATTGCCCTTGAGGCTTCTGCGTAATATCCAGAGAAACAAATTTCTGGAAATGATTGGCATGATAGAGTCGATCGGCAAACGATTTGATCTGATCGTATTTCCCCAGTGCAGAAACAGAGACTTCGATAGAACGAAGCCGAGCATCCGGGGAAGATTTCGTAAACACCAGTTCGGGAGATGCGACTGAACCCGTGTTCAATAAGCTCCCCGGAGAATTCGACGCGACTTCGGCGCGCTCACTTTCCGCCTGCACTTGCAAAGCAGCTGCCTTTGCAATATCACTCGACACAGATTTCAAGCCGGTCGAAACAAGGAGTATACCGGATTCACCCGCAAGGAAATTTACTTCATCGATGATAGAGTCATCACTGCCGGTTTTCGGAAGGTACATCTCCACAAACTGCCGGTCTCCGTCATTCTCCGCAAGGTTTCGATCAAGCGCATCAATGTTGGCAATCACCTGATCCATCTGCGCGAGTCGCGCCATTGCATCGGCATCCTGTGTACGAAGCGCCAATGCCGAAGAAATCTCCGGCTGTATCCAAAACACGCCGACCGCCAACGCAATCACAATCGAAAGCGGAAAGAGAAGAAGTTTTACTTTCATAGTATTTGTATATTAAGACCGTTTACCGAAGAATCAACAAAAAAGAACTCCTCAGCTAAAAAACACTCACCTACCACCTTTACAAAGAAAGATTCAGTTTCGCACTTACTTTCCCATCCGCATTAATACCCACACTCCCATCAACCGCCACCGCAGAGAACGCATTGTCTCGTTTGAGCGTCACAATCTGCTGAGCAACCGACCGAAAGGAATCAGCCACTACAGAAATATCCACCATCTTTTTGTCAACGTCGTAGGAGTACGAAGAAAGATTCACATCCGGCATTATGGCGCGCTCTATACGAGAAAGAGGATCATTTGGCACAGTCATTGTCTTTTGGAGATTTCCATCAATAACATTCAACCGATCAGCAAAATCGGCGACACGATTCGCCTTCTCCCCGGCAACAAGATTTTTCTTGGCGACAAGTTCCTCCTCATGAGACGCAACGCTGCTCTCCAGAGATTGAGAATAGTACAGCACTCCGAAATACACGCCAAACGTGACAACCAAAATAGCCACCGAAAGAAACAATGAGCTACTAAAAAGGCTTTTCGATGGACGGCCCGCTGCCGCCTCACCTCCCGACATAAGATTAATTTGAGACATAGGCGCAAAGAATTTCGTATGAGTTATTGTTTATGTATTGATTGCTTCTTTTTCTCTATCTGAGTATACCACAAAGAAATCGTTCCGCGAAAATCATTTCTTCCGATATCGGTCAACACCTCCGAGCGCCAGTCCGACCGCAATGGCGAAGGAAGGACCCAGTTTTTCCACTGCCGGACGTATAGCGTCATCAATCTGGATACCCTGCCACGGATTAGCAATCGAAACCGGCACATGAAAGAGATTGGTGAGATATGCCGGAAGCCCCTGCATTTTTGCAGAGCCTCCCGAGAGGACGATTTCTCGAAGCGCATCAGCGCCCTCTTTTGCGGCGTACATTGTAAAGATTCGCCGTATCTCACTCGTAATAACGTCGAGTGTTGAGAAAACAAGCGCCGACTCGGGCTGTGTCAAAAAGTCCTTTGTACCACACTTCAATTCTTCGGCACGCTCCCAAGTAATGCCTAACCCTTCGGAGAGCGTTGAGGTAATCTCATTGCCGCCCGTATTGAGACTGCGATTCAACCGCACATCGCCATCCCGAACAAGAACCAAGTTGGTAGCGCGCGACCCAATATCAACAACGAGCGACGAACCGGGTGTATCGCCGGAAACAGCACGCGCCAAAGAAAAAATCTCCAACTCCAAAAGATCGACCGGCATGCCTATGCCTTCAATGTAGCGTTCAAATTTCGACACTTCTTTCTTCAACGCCGCAACCAGCAAGACTTCCATAGTCTTCTTCCCGGACTTTTCTTCACTCCCCACGCCGCTTTGCGAAATCACCTCCCAGCTAAACGCCACGTCTTCGAGCGGCGCGGGAATATACTTATGCGCCTCGAACTGAATCGCTTGTTCAAGCTCCCTCATCTCCATCATCGGCAGCTCGATGAGTGTGATAAGCCCACTGAATCCCGGCAAGGCCATATTCATACTCTTCGCCTTCGGAGAAAGCGTCTTTAAAAGCGCCTTAAGATACTCATGGATCGATTTCTCGGGAGATTGCGCCGCAAGAACCGCATTCTTCCCTTCGGTAAAACTCATCTCGATATACCCGTAATTCACCAAAACAGGCAAGCCCTTCTGAAGGGTCAGCTCAACAGCCTTGATATAGGATGTTCCAAAATCAATACCGAGAAAATACGGTTTGTTGATACCAAACATGACACGAGTCTTTTTGTATTACTCCAAGGATTCATTCAACTGAGAGCAGTATAACATACAAAAGCACTCCGGAAAAAACCAGGCAAGGCTACATTCGACAATTGACAGAAACGCTGAGAAAAAATACAATAAGACGAACGAAAACTCCCATGAAAATATCGAGAAATGCGATAAATGAGCCTGTTTTTTTTGAAAAGCTCAGCCTCAATGCACGGAAAATACTCCGGGCGTCGATTGACGTTGCCCGAAGCGGAAGCGCCAAAGAAGTCGAGCCGAGACATCTCCTCACAGCTATCCTTCTCGAAAAGGGTTCGCTCGGTCATACACTTCTCGAAAAATTCGGCATTCGATTGGAAGATACACATGCCGAAACACAAGAAAAACCCTCGGAAGTTCCTTCAACGAAACTCTCACCCAAAGAACCCTCGCTTTCAAAAAGAACGCGAGACATTGTCGCACATGCATTCCTCCTTGCCAATCGATTTTCCTACCCCTATGTCGGGAGTGAACACTTAGTACACGCACTCATAGAAGCGCACGATCCCGATATTGAACCGCTCCTCTCTCTGCAGAGAAAACCATCGCATCAAGACTCGCAAAAAAAAGTACCCTCGGGTGCGCCGCTTGACATTCCGGAACTCCCCGGATTCTCACGCATGATGGATCTTCCCGATATCGGATTTGTCTCGGACAAGTCGGGAGATCAATCCGACACTCCTTCCCTGCATGAATATGGCTTCCTGCTCGGCGAGCATGTATCCAAACGAACATACCACACGCGAGCAGCAGAAATAGAGCATATTCTACGTACGCTCGGTCGGAAGACAAAAAGCAATCCTCTCTTGATCGGCAATCCCGGTGTCGGAAAAACAACCATCGTGGAGGCCGTTGCGGAACGCCTCGCCAAAGGTCTCGCCGGTCCGGCATTTCGTGATGCGAAGATCATTCTCTTGGACTTACCCGCCCTGGTCGCCGGCACCAGTTTCCGTGGCGAATTCGAAGCGCGCCTCAAAGAAATCGTCCGTGAAGCGCGTGAACATCCGAATATCATTCTCTTTCTCGACGAAATACACACTATCGTCGGCGCCGGCAATGCAAGCGGCGGACTTGATGCGGCGAATATCTTGAAACCCGCCCTCTCGCGCGGCGATATTCGTTGCATTGGCGCGACCACCTTTGCTGAGTACAAGCGTCATATTGAGAAAGATCCCGCGCTCGAACGACGATTCCAGCCGATTCGCATCGCCGAGCCCTCCGCCGAAGCGACGCTCGCCATGCTCGAGGAGAGCCGTCGAGAATATGAAACCCATCATCATATCGCCATAGGAAAGGACGCGCTTCGCGCCGCCGTTACGCTCAGCGTCCGTCACATGCCCGCACGGTTTCTCCCTGACAAGGCGTTTGACATTCTCGACGAAGCCGCCTCACTCCTCCGCCGCCGCACACTCACAACAGACGATGCCGAACAATACGCAACACTTTCGCTCGCGCACGAAAAAGTCTCCACGCTCAAGAATCAACTCATCAAAGAGCGCAACTTCGAAGAAGCCAGGGCACTCCGCACCGAAGAAGTTTCCCTTGAAAATCAACTGCGCAAACTGTCAGACAAAGAAGAACAAAGTCAGAAGGCGCGAAATATCACACTCTCGGAAGCGGTTGTTGCCGAAACCGTCGCCCTCATGACCGAGACTCCGCTCGAAAAGATTCTCAACACATCAAGCGACACCATCGTTTCGCTTCTCCCAAAACTTTCCGAGAAAATCATCGGGCAAGAAGCGGCACTCTCAACACTCTCCAAGAGCATCGTTCGCTCCCAACTTGGACTAAAGGCGTCTTCCAATCGCCCTTCCGGATCATTCCTCTTCTTGGGACCTTCCGGCGTCGGGAAAACCCTCACCGCAAAGACACTGGCCGAGACACTCTTTGCCGCACAACACGCTTTCATTCGTTTTGACATGAGCGAATTCCGAGAACGACATACCATGGCGCAAATGATTGGATCGCCCGCCGGATATGTCGGCTTTGGCGAAGGCGGAAAACTCACCGAGCATCTCCGTCGTCACCCCGCGTCAGTCGTTCTTTTCGACGAAATCGAGAAGGCGCATCCGGACGTACTCAATCTCCTCCTGCAAATCCTCGAGGAAGGCGTCTTAACCGATGCCGAAGGACAAACAGCACACTTCCGTGAGAGCATCGTTATTCTCACATCTAACATCGGCACGGAATCATTCCTCAAAGGCAGCTCCTTCGGCTTTGGCGACATCGCAGCGCCTTCATTTGAATCGCTCCAAGAAGAAGCCTCGCGAGAACTCAAGCGCTCACTTCGCCCCGAGCTCCTCGCGCGCCTCGATCACACTATCGTATTCCGCCCGCTCGATACAGCATCGCTCTCGAAGATTGCCACCAAGGAACTCGATCAGCTCGCGGAAAGCATGAAGCGCCGAAACATCCGCCTCCGCAGAAGCCCCACCCTTGCCGAGTGTATCGGCGAAAGAAGTGCCAAAGAATCCGGCGGCGCGCGAGCCGTTCGAAAGGTGATCGGAACGCTTATCGAAGATCCGATCGCGGATGCCCTTATCATGGCGAAACACCCGCCCAAAGGAATATCCCTTTCTCTCCCAACAGCCAAAGACCGCATCACTCTCAAAGTACTGCCATGACTCATGCTACGCGCGAACCACGTGGATTGATCCGGCATCTCCTCTTCCTCGGAACGGAGATGCTTTTTCCTCGAACATGCGGCATATGTCATCGGGAAGGTTCTTTCCTTTGCGAGTCGTGTTTCGCCACGCTGCGGCAAGGACAACGACACTCCCAAACTTGCGGACACTGTGGCACGCGCGAAACGCCCGAAGGACAGCTTTGCTTCTCCTGCACCGGGTCAGTTGCGCATGATGGCATATTTGCCGCGCTTCGCTATGATGATCCGCGTGTCGCACACCTTATTCATCTTTTCAAATATCAATTCGTCCGCGACCTTGGATCGCCTCTCGGCATGCTTCTTTCTCTCGCCATTCTGCAGTCAGAACTCCCCCTTCCCGACGCGATCATCCCCGTCCCGCTCCACCCCCGACGAGAACGCTGGCGCGGATGGAATCAAGCGGACGTCCTTGCCGAAACCATTGTGCAGAATCTTCCAAAAGATATCGCTCCGCCAATTCTCAAACACGTTCTCACTCGAATAAGATTCACCACTCCGCAGATGTCATTGTCAGACAAAACGCTCCGCACGAAAAATATCGACGGAGCTTTCGATGTATCTGCCAACAACAAGCGGGTGCATAAAAAATTGCGCGAACCGGAAAATACATTGAACGCGGAAGAAACTGGCATTGCCGGAAAAAGTTTTTGGATCATTGACGATGTAGCTGCGTCCGGAGCGACAATCGCCGCCTGTGCGCAAACACTCAAAGAACACGGCGCACAGCGAGTTTTCGGCATCGTCATTGCGCGATAGAAGTCCTCAACAAACAACCCCACACAACCTCCATAAAAAAAGAGTGGATGTAGTATACTGAAAGCGCCATGCACGATGCATAGCTACAAAATAATAAGAGATCTCACTTATGGAAACAAAACCGGCACATTCTTACCACATTAAAAATATAGGCGTCGTGGACAGCGTCTCTGTCTGGCTCGTTGACGGCGGGCGGGTTCGAAAAGACTTAAGTGAGAACTTCGTGCAAAGCAGTCACCATGCGCATTTTCCCTTCATTCCGATCGATGAATTTTGGATTGATGTGGATACGGATTTTCACGAACACCGATTTTTTATGGACAGATTCTTTGCCGAGAGAATCCTTATAAAAAACGGAGCGAAGTTAGAAAAAGCCGAGGAAATCGGCGCCATACTCGAACAGCATGAACGGGAAGAATCCCTCTCCCGAGAAATCCTCAAGCTCAAAGATTCAAGGAAATCACTCATTGAGAAAATCCACCGAAAACACTTCGCACCCTATAGCTCCGACCAACTCGCTATCTGGATTGTAGACGGAAAACTCGTACGAGATCTGCTTTTCCTTAATTATGATGCGGGCGGACACGATCGTGTCTATCCGTGGATTCCCGAGCAAGAAGTATGGATCGAGGAAGCGCTCCCCAAAGAAGAGCGTCGATTCATCCTCCTCCACGAACTCCATGAGCGATTCCTCATGGGAACCGGGAAGAAATACCCGGAAGCGCATCACGGTGCCACCATCATCGAAGACCGCTTCCGCAATGCACCGAAAGGACTCGAAGAGCGTATCCAAGAGGAGCTCAAAAGAAACTGACGCAATGTCTTCTCCTCTTTACAGTCAAATCCTTACTCCGCATCGCGCCCCAATATATCTCGGGAGCGGAGATAAAACGGAATAGCGGAAAAGCTGACGATCATTTGTATAAATCGGCTCGTCACAGCAACGGCAACTGCCGCTTCGACCGAGGTGCTAAGATACCCGAAGAACGTGGCATACGCCCATTCCTTCACGCCGATATTGTTGATACTGATCGGAATATTCGAAACGATCGTGACCAAGAAAATAACGCCGAGGTATTCGATGGTGTGCACCTCGCCGCCCAATGCCCGAAAGAGCACCAGATTCGCCAATCCGACACCTACCAGATTGAAAAGAAGTGACCATCCAAGAACCGGGACGGTCGTTTTGCGAAACGGATAGCGCATAACCTCTCGGACCAGTCGTTGCATCCGCTCCGGCAACCTCCCCAAAAGACGCTGCATCGATGGCATTTTTCGAAGAATCGGGAGAGCGAAATCAAACGAAAGCGAACCGAGAATGGCAATATCCAAAAAGAGCCAGAACGGATTCGCAAAAACCAATTTCAAATGAAACAAAGAGAAGAGAATTGCAAATACCATCGCCGCCCAAATACCCGTAAACCGATCGAAGAGCGCCGTAGAGAGTGCCGGGGAAAGTTTTCCCTCTCGCTTCCCGAGCCAGAGTGTCCGATATGTATCGCCGCCGATAGTCGAAGGAAGAAAGTTATTGATAAACGTCCCCGTAAGATACGCACGAAAAAAATCCCTATACGGACGATCAAAGCCCTTGGCTCGAGCGATTGTTTGCCACTTCTTCGAAGATATCGCGATGCCCGTAAGAAGAATACCGACATAGAGCGAAAGAAACGGGAGGTCCACTTCCGAAATCCTCCGAACTACTTCTCCCCAATTGATGCGCCATACGAGCCACAAAACAAACCCGCCCGACACCAGGAGCTTCAAGAAAAAAGAAAGTCGTTTTCGAAGAGTCCCTCTCATGATTTTGCCGTCATCGCATGTTCGTACGCCCTCCGGTAAGCCTTCGCCACTTCGTTCCATCCCAAACATTCCGCACGGCGGCGACTTTCCTCGCCATATCGCTTCGCTTCTTCCGGGTGCGAGGCAAGAAAGAGAATCTTCTCGGCGATATGCCGCGAATCACGCATGCGAACAATACACCCGTTGACGCCGTCCCCCACCAGTTCGCGCGTCCCACCCGTATCCGTCGTGATAATGGGAAGCCCACACGCAAGCGCCTCGAGCACATTATTACTCATACCTTCATTGAGAGACGGCAAGACGTACACGTGCGCCCGATGATAGAGCACCACAACATCGCCATGTGGCACTCTCCCGATAAACCGCACCCGATCGGAGAGATTATGCTCCGATACAAACGCTTCAAGCGACTCACGTTCATGTCCGTCGCCAGCAATATCCAAGAGAAACCGCCGTTTCTCGGAAGCCTTCAACAACCGCATTGCCTCGAGCAATGAACGAAGTCCCTTCCGAGGCGTCAGACGCGCAATGGCGAGCACTTGAAACGACTCGGCAACATCACTTGAATAATTCCGCGGAACCGGGAAAAATTCTTTGATATCAACCCCATTCCTCACAACAGATATATCCCGCGACGATTCCGTGAGAAGCGCGAGCGTCCGAAGCCCTTCGCTATTCGCTACAACTTGCGCCGCATGCCGCCAAATAAACCGCGTCACCGGACGCAAAAAGAGATAGAGGTTCTTGAATCGTTCGCTATACCCCGGTACATCCGATCCCCGAAGCGAAACAATGTAGGGAATGCGAAACTCCATCGAAAGCAATCGCATCACAAATCCCGACGGCACCGAGAAAAATGCGTGCATACAATCAAATTGTTCACGCTTCAAGAGTGCGCGAGAAAACACCCACGATTTCCACGAATAGGAAAGTAAATTCGCTTTCGACTGGAAATGAAGATCGCGCGCTCCGTCTTTCTTCCCAACCGGAAGCCGCTCTATCCGAACATTCGGCGCCGGATATTCCGTCCGATGCACGCCATCAACTGACGACGTCACCAGCACAATCTCCATATCCGAAAACGTCGCAAACTCCCGGAGCATATACTCCGTCGCATTCCCCGCCCCGCCCCCCAAAGGCGGATATTCATAGTTATGTATGAGAATTTTCATCAGCCAGAAGTATTACACTCCCACTCCGTAATAGGTAAACCCGACGGCCTCGGCTTCGTTTCGGCGGAAGATGTTTCGCCCATCGACAATCACCGTGCCACGCATACGCTTCTGCAAATCGGCAAAATCCGCCGTACGGAATTCATCCCATTCAGTCGCCACAACGAGCGCATCCGCACCGTCCGCTGCCGCATATTGATCCTTGGCAAACTTCAACCGGGCATTGCTTTTTAGTACCGTCTTGGCATTTTCGGTCGCGACCGGATCAAATGCGGCAACAGAAGCTCCATTCTTAAGCAGCGTCTCAATAATGAGAAGCGCCGGCGCCTCGCGCACATCATCGGTGCGTGGCTTAAACGAAAGTCCCCATACAGCGACGCGCTTGCCCTTCAAAGTTTTGAGCGACTTCTTGAGGAAATTGATCGGCAAAAGTTTCTGCTTTTCATTGGCAGCTCGCACTGCCTCAAGAATGGTAAATTCATACCCGTGCTCCGCGCCCGTATGAAGAAGCGCCTTCACATCCTTCGGAAAACACGAACCGCCATAGCCGATGCCCGCCGAAAGAAATCGCGAACCGATTCGCGTATCGAACCCCATGCCGCGAGCGACCTCCTTGGCGTTGCCGCCGACAATCGCGCAGAAATTCGCAATTTCATTAATGAAAGAGATCTTCGTCGCCAAAAATGAATTGGATGCATATTTGATAATTTCCGCGCTCTTCACATCCGTCTGAATAATGGGGCGCCCCGCACGCGCAACCGGTCGATAGATCCGCTCCATGATAGCCCACGCACGTTCCGACTCCGTCCCCACAATCACGCGATCGGGATTCAAAAAGTCTTTCACGGCCGTCCCCTCTCGCAAAAACTCCGGATTCGATACGACGTCAAATTCCTGCGTACCATCACTCGATTGCATCACGATCTCACGCACGCGATCCGCCGTTCCGACCGGCACCGTCGACTTGTTGACGAGCACTTTGTATCCGTTCAAATTTTTCCCAAATGTCTCCGCAACCGCAAAGACATACTGCAAGTCCGCCTCTCCCGTCTTGGGATCGGGAGGCGTCCCCACACCGCTAAAAACCGCGTCCGATTCGCGAATCGCCTTTCCGATATCGGTCGTAAAAGAAAGTCTCCCCTGTCGCACATTCTCCTTCACGAGCTCTTCAAGTCCGAATTCATAAATCGGAATCCCGCCGCGCTTCAACTTCGCAATCTTCTTCGCATCCACATCCGCACATACCACCGTATGCCCAATCTCCGCCATACACGCCCCCGACACCAACCCGACATATCCCGCCCCGACAAACGTGAGTTTCATATCGTTTCTGACTAACTGATTATTGATCGCATGTTGAAAAAACTTCAAGCAAAAGAAATATGTAAAGACAGAGCTTTTCCGATAAAAATTCTTTTTTGCGGCTTTCGTACAAAGTGTAAGACAAGCAAAAAAGAATTTTTATCGGAAAAGCGAACCTCACCAGACGCCACAAGAAAGCGCCTGTCTCATCTACCTCCGCTCAATCACTTCTCGAATACCGTAGTTCATAGCATGATGACTCCTGTAGTACGCGCGAATCATCATATCCGTCATGAGTCCGAAGATAAAGAGCTGAATGCCTGCCAGAAGCAAAAAGACGCCAATCATCGGCCAAATACGATCCGAAAGCGACGCGCCAAAGAAAACCTTCTCCACAAACATCCAGAAGAGAATCCCCGATCCCGCAATCGAGAGCAGAAACCCGCCGCCACCGAAAAGATGCACCGGGCGATGCGAATACTTCCGCCAAAACCACACCGCGAGCATATCGACAAACCCCTTCACACTCCGCTTCCAGTTGTACTTGGTGACACCATGCACGCGAGGATGATGCGAAACCGGCACTTCCGCCACGCGAAAGCCTTTGATCTCAAGAAGCGCCGGGATAAAGCGGTGCATCTCGCCAAAGAGATCGAAGTCCTCAAAGCATTCCCTCCGAAACGCTTTGAGACTGCACCCCGAATCATGAATGTCGTCATGAATCAGCACCTTCCGAAGCAAATTCGCACCACGCGAAAAGATTTTCTTGCTCAATGAATCCTGCCGCTTCACTCGCCATCCGGAAACTACGTCATACCCCTCGTCAAGCTTCGCCAAAAGAAGCGGAATATCCGCCGGGTCATTCTGCAAATCGCCATCCATCGTAATCACGATATCGCCCGTCGCCCGCTTGAACCCGGCATCAAATGCCGCACTCTGTCCGAAGTTCTTGCGAAACACCACGAGTGTAAGCGGCGAAAGAGCATGGCATTTCTCAAGCGTCGCATCTCTCGACCCGTCATCGACAAAGATGATTTCGTAGGGTCCTCCAAGCTTCTCGAGCGATGCTTTGATACGCTGGTGAAGCTCCTCGACATTCCCTTCTTCGTTATAGAGCGGCACAACGACCGAATACCGAACCCGCCCGGAATCTGTTTCCATAAAAAGAAAAAACAAAGCCCCTACCGCCCTATTGTACCAAACCCCCGCCCAGAGGCAAGGAAGGCCACCTCTTCTCTAGAATACAAGATCGCATTGATTCTCTGTCATTCCGAACAAAACTGACCCCGTGCCATACTATGGATCCAGTACCGTGCCCTCCTGAACAAAGACAACCCTGTGTCATTCCGATCGAAGTCGAGGAATCTCAAACTCTCAAAAAGGTGCTCGCTAAAACATGAGCTACAGATCCCTCCACTTCGGTCGGGATGACAAAGAGGAGGAAAAAACAGGAAAATTCTACAAGCCTTCAGACAAATCTCTCCATTCCGGATTCAAGGATTCTATGAGGTGTATTTTCTTCTCCCGACGCCATCGTTTGAGTTGTTTTTCCCTTTCGATAGCACCAACAACACTCCCGGATTGTTCAAAATAGACGAGCCGGTGAACTCGGTAGCGTTTCGTAAACCCTTCTTGCACACCACTCTTGTGTTCCCAAACTCTTCGCGGCAAATCTCCGGTCACTCCAATATAAAGCACTTTCGATAGGCTCGCCATAATATACACGCAATAGTTTCTCTCATTCATATTAGTACATCTCTCTTCCAAAAGACCATCTCCACACGTGTCATCCCGAGCAAAACCAATCCTGCGTCATCCCAAGCGAAGTCAACCCTATGTCATTCCGAGCAAAGTCGAGGAATCTCAAACTCCCGGAAAGGTACCTGATAAACATGAGGCGTAGATCCCTCCACTTCGGTCGGGATGACAAAGAGGAAACTCTCGGAAAAAGATATCTTCTCAAATAAATCACCAGCTGCCTATATACTGAAAAGCTGGAAGGCGGGGCATATTACACCCCGCCTTCCACGAACACGTATTATTACTCCTTCTTCCCATCCTCCACCTCTGCATCCTTCGGAGATTCGGGAGTGCCTTCGGTTTTCG
>CAYQPQ010000013.1:0-19713 GCA_964420045.1 uncultured Bdellovibrionales bacterium
GGGATATTTCCATCGCGGCAGGCGCTTCGGTCGGAAGGATTTGCACTTCTCGTTGAGGGGAATATGGATGTGATTGCGATGCATCAGGCTGGATTTTCGAATACGATGGCAGTGTCGGGGACGGCACTTACGGAGGAGCAGCTTCGCTTGATCAAGCGGTACACGGAGACGCTTCGGCTTTTCTTTGATATGGACAGCGCCGGACAAAAGGCGGCTCGAAAGAGCGCCGAGATGGCGCTCTCACTCGGGTTTTCGGTATCGATTGTATCGCTTTCGTCGGGGAAGGATGCTGCGGAATTGGCGAAGGATAATATCGACGCTTTGCGTGAGGCGGTTTCGAAACCGAAGCCGGCGCCGGAATATTTTCTCGAGGCGTCGCTGTCGACACATGATGCGAAATCAGCGGAAGGGAAGCGGCGTATCGCGGAAGATTTCTTGTCGCTTGTCGCCCTCATTCCTCAGCGGATAGAGCAAATGCATTGGGTACATGCGCTTTCCAATCGCCTTGGCGTGTTGGAGCAGACACTGCTTGAAACGCTCAAAACTTTGAAACCCTCGTCGCTACTCTCGGTATCTTCACGCGAAGGTTCTTTCAGTGCGAAAAATTCGAAGATTGCTCTTGCAGAGACTTCTTTTGAAACACAATCGGAAAAACTCGGGCGCGATATTGCGGGAATACTCCTCGCGTGCCCCTCGCTTTTGCCGCTCTCGCTCGAGGGTATGCCGGAGCGCGTGTTCTCAGCTGTCGCGGCACTGCCGATACTCTCGTTTCTTGCCGGTGAAACTGCCGAGAGCTTTTCTTTTGCAAATATTCCGAATGAACTCAAAGACGATGCGGCAACGCTTGCCTTTGCCGGAGAGAAACTCTTGGGGGTTTCCGGAGATACCACATCAGACATTGATATTGAAAAAGCGCGTGCATTTTTCGACGCGACATGGCAGCACTTTGTCGACGCGCTTCGCAAGGAAGACATGCAATCAATAGAACGCGCCATGCGCGCCGCGCGCGAACGAGGCGATACCGCGGAAGAGAGGCGGCTTGGCGGGGAATTGGTGCGGGTCGGGGGAGAGAAATGAGGGTGTAGGGTTGCCTTTTCTCTTTTTTTCTGTCATTGTGGAAGACCCTTTGGATGGTGTCTTTTTTTTGAATGAGGGATATTTTGATTCTTAATCCTTGTTTAAGGATATGAGGAGCTGTGTCGATTCTGTGAAGAAATACTGGTGGCTATTCGCCTTTATTTTTTTGTTGTACCCATTGGTGGTGTTTAGCGAATTCCTCTGGCATCACTTCGCTGGGATTCCTGGGAGTTTTTTTATGGGTATTGAGGAACTCGCAAAAAAATATCGAAACAGCGTGCAATTGATACTTGTTATCGGGGTTATCGGTTGTTTTTGGAAATTTTTGTATGACCGAAAGCAAGAAAGAGAGCGAAATCTTGCAAGTGTGTCCATTGTAAATGTTCGTGACGATGGGGTTGCTACGATTCAGAATACTTCCTCGGGTTCTATTTTGAGGGTAAAGGTATGCCGACCTCGCAATTTTGAAAAAGCCGAGAGCGAAACATTTTTGGGGTACACTGCTCGTTCAGAAGATTACAAAGAGAAGGCTTCTTCTCTTAAGAACACTTCCAATTGGGAAAATATTTGTTGGGAAAAGATTCTTGAGGCAGACCTTTTTATTGGTGAAAAGACGTCTTTTCATATAAAAAATGTCGCTGATAAAGATGGGGCACTTGTGCATTTTGCTCCGATACAGATTGAAATCTGTTTGAAAGGTAATGGTTTTGAGCCAAAAATGAAGCGTGTTCTGTTTCGGTATGTGAGCAAAAACTTTCAAAATAGTGAAGGTCTTGGGAAGGATAAGTATCATCCGTATGGGAAATGGATTCGGTTGAGGTAAGTCTTTTCTTTGTATTGATTTTCGTATGTCCGATTCTATCGTTCTTCGGTTTGAGGGTGTGTCGTTTGAATATAGTCATAAGAAGCCGCTTTTGGAGGGGGCGAGTTTTTCGGTGCGGGCGGGGTTCAAGGCGGCTCTTATGGGGCAAAATGGCGCGGGGAAGAGCTCGCTTTTCAAGCTCATTGTGGGTGAGCTTCGCCCGACGGAGGGGCGGATTTCGATTGACCCCGGGGCGAGTGTGGCGATCGCGCGGCAGGTGGTGTCGCGCGACGAGCTCGACATGACGGTCGAGGAGTTTTTTGCAAAGTGCTTTCTTGAGAAAAAATGGAATTTGCCGGCGCTTATTCAGAAGGTGCTCGAGGTGGTGCATCTGCCGGTGCCGCCTTTGACCAAGAGGCTCCGAGAGTTTTCCGGCGGGCAGCAGGCGCGGCTCTTGCTCGCGTCGGCGCTCATTCAGAATCCGGATATTTTGCTTTTGGATGAGCCGACGAACAATCTCGATGTCGAGGCGAAAGAACACCTGACGCAGTTTCTCATTCGCTATCCGAAGACGTGCATCGTGATTTCTCATGACGCGGATTTCTTGAATGCGTTTACACAGGGCGTGCTCTATCTCGATATCTTCACACAGCAGGTGGAACAATATGCCGGCGACTACTACGATGTAGTCGAAGAAATTGCACGGCGTATCGAGAAGGCGGAGCGGGAGAATGCACGTCGCGAGCACACGATCAAAGAGAAGCGCGCGCAGGCAAATGTGTTTGCGCATAAGGGCGGGAAATTGCGCAGTGTCGCGAAACGCATGCGGACGCTCGCCGATGATTTGGAGGAGAACAAAGCGGATATTCGCCGCGAGGACAAGACGCTTCCGTCATTTGATATTTCGTCTTCGGATATGACGGGGCCGATCGTGAATATTCTTGCGGCGTCGGTCGTGCGAAATGGCGAGGCGACGCTTCGTCCGATCAACCTCGTGCTCAAACGAAAAACGCACCTTTTGGTCTCGGGTCCCAATGGTATTGGGAAGAGCACGTTTCTTGAAGCGCTTGCTTCGGGTGACAAACGTATCGCAGAGATTTCTGCCGGTGTGAAAGTGGGCTACTATCGGCAAGATTTCTCGACGCTGGATTTCAATGAAACGGTTGCGGAGTCGTTGCGCGCTTCGATGAAGGGTGGCGGTATGGAAGATGTCTACAAAACGGCGGCGCGATTTCTCTTGCCGGCGTCACTCATACAAAATAAAATCGAGAGTTTGTCCGAAGGACAGAAGGGTCTTCTTATGTTTGCCAAGCTCTTCCTTGAGGAACCGGACTTGCTTATTCTCGATGAGCCGACGAATCATATCAACTTCCGTCATTTGCCGGTTATCGCCGAGGCGCTCGATCGGTATGCGGGCACTATGATTCTCGTGAGTCACGACTACAACTTTGTTTCGCAAATTCGTATCGATGAAGCGATTGACTTGGAGTCGCTCGCATAGACATCCGAGCCTGCAAACTTAGGAAAATTTGTTCGTACTACGGTAGGAAAGGAGAATGCTCGTTGTGAGACGTTCTCTTTTTTGATACTCTCGAAAACAGGAGAGATAGTGTGGCGTTATTGAATTTTTCTTATGAATGAACGAACCAGTCGGTCGAAGTTTCGGCGATTCACTGTTCCAATGGCGATCATTGCGATGGTGCTTGGCGGAGGATATTATCTGTGGTCTCGATCGACGGGCACCACGAATACCACTTCGACGATAAAAACGACGACGGTCAAGCGGGGCGATATCGTTTCATCTGTGACAGGAAGTGGGCAGGTGTATGCCGAATCTTCTGTTGATTTGAAATCAGTTGTTGCCGGCGATGCTATCGATGTGGTGAGTGTGTCCGTGAAGAATGATCAGGAAGTGAAGAAAGGCGATTTGATTGCTACGCTTGATATGGAAGATGCGCAGAAGTCTGTTCGTGACGAAGAACTTTCTTTGCGAAGCGCCGAGATAAAAATGGCGCAGACGGAAAAACTCTATAAGCGTCAAACCGAGGATGATCGTCGTACTCGCCAGTTGCAAGAGATCGCCGTCAATGATGCGGCGAATCGTCTTGCGGATGCAAAAGAGAATTTACAGAAGTATCTTATTCGAGCGCCGTTTGACGGTGTGGTGACGGGACTCTCGGTTTCTGCGGGGGATTCTGTTTCGCGCGACGATGTCTTGGCGACGATTATTTCCAAAAAGCTCTACGTGAAAGTGCTGCTCAATGAGGTGGATGCTGCGAGCGTTTCTGTCGGACAGCGCGCAGAACTTTCTTTCGGGGCGGTGAATGCCTCGGGTATTGCGGGAACGGTTTCGAAAATCGATACGATCGGAACGGTGAGCAGTGGCGTAGTGTCATATAATGCTGAGATCGGATTTGACGATGTTCCGAAGAATCTGAAACCGGGCATGAGTACGGATGTCGAAATTGTCTTGAGTGAGGCGAAAAATGTCTTGTATGTTCCGACATCCGCTCTTCGTTCGGATGGGAATGCGAAATACGTACTTGTTCTTGATGCTTCCAAACAGCAAGAAAGTGCTACTCTTACCGAAGATATGTTCAAGAAAGTCGCAGTGACCATTGGGAGCTCCGATGATGTCTCAACGGAAATTAAAAGCGGTTTAAGCGGGGGTGATGTTGTTATGACAACCAAGGCAACTTCAACTTCCAGTTCGACTTCGACTTCGTCATCGTCTCGAGGTGGCATGGGTGGCGGGATGTTCCCCTTCTAGGGAGGGGATGCTCGCTGAAAAAACACGAATTCTGTAAGTTTTGGTGGATTGATGTGATGGATTTTGGCGAGTCGATTTATTTGCTTGTCTTACGCGTGTGATTGAGTGTTCAAATCTGAAAAAAACGTATGTGAATGGCGATTCGGAAACGCTTGCGCTTCGTGGAGCATCGCTCTCCATTCGTGATGGGGAATTCGTTTCTATCATGGGACCATCCGGATCGGGAAAGTCGACTCTTATGCACATTCTCGGGCTTTTGGACTCTCCGACGAGTGGCGAATATTTCCTTGATGGAAAGGATGTCTCGAAGCTTTCCGAGGATGAGCTTGCCGATATTCGCGTGCGAAAGATCGGTTTCGTTTTTCAGGCATTTAACCTTTTGCCGCGAACGACCGTGCTTCGAAATGTGATGTTGCCGCTTATTTATGAGGGCGTGCCAAGAAGCGAACGTCTGTCTCGGGCGGAAGAGGCGCTTCGTGCCGTGAGTTTTCCGGAGGATCGGTGGAATCATCTCTCCAATCAGCTTTCCGGTGGGCAGATGCAGCGTGTTGCCATTGCGCGGGCGCTTGTGAATCATCCGTCGCTTATCCTTGCGGACGAACCGACGGGAAATTTGGATACGAAGACGGGTGTTTTGGTGCTCGAGGCTTTTCGCCGGTTGAATACCGAACAGGGGCATACGATTGTGCTCATTACGCATGAGCCGGATGTTGCGGCGCATACGGACAGAATTATTTCTATTCGTGATGGTGTTCTGGTGAGCGATGTTCAGAATACATCGGTGTCTTCTCGTCATTGAGTGTTTCTTTGGCATACGCACGTTCTATGTTTTTCTCCGATATCTTTTTTGAAACGGCAACGGCGCTTCTTGCGAACAAGGTGCGAACGGGACTTACGGTACTTGGTATCGTGATTGGCATTGGTTCGGTGATTGCGATGGTGGCGATCGGAACCGGTGCGCAGAAGTCCGTCCAGGAAAGTATCCAGTCTATCGGTTCAAATCTCCTCATGGTGCGTCCGGGGTCACAGCGGGGTCCGGGGCAGCCGGTGAGTCAGGGGCAGGGATCCGCAGTGACGCTTACGCTGGAAGATTCCAACGCCATCAGGGATTCGGTTTCTTCCATAGAAGCGATTGCGCCGGTTGTCTCGGGTAATTTTCAAGTGATCGCGAACGGGCAGAACACGCGGACATCCGTTACCGGAACGACGCCGGACTATGTTTCTGTCCGGAGTCTCAGTATTGACGCGGGGCAATTCTTTACTCATGAGCAAGACATTCGGCTTGCAAAAGTAGCTGTGCTTGGTCCGGATGTGGTTGAGACTCTCTTTGGAGATGGAACGTCGTCGAATATCTCGACTGTTGATCCGGCTGATGTTATCGGACAGAAAATTCGTATCAACGGAATTGATTTCACGGTTATAGGGACGACGGTTTCAAAAGGAGGGAGCGGCTTTGGAAGCGAAGATGATGTTATCTATGTGCCGCTTTCGACGGCGATGCAGTATCTCTCGGGAAGTGATGCGGTGTCGCTTATCAATATTACCATTGCCAATGAATCGGAGATGGACGCAGCGTCGGAGGAAATTACCGCGCTCTTGCGCGAGCGCCATGGTCTTACGGGAAATGACACTTCGGACTTTCGCGTTATGAATCAGTCCGATATCGTTCAGACAGCGACATCGGTGACGAGTACGTTTACACTCTTGCTTGGGGCGGTTGCCGGCATATCGCTTTTGGTTGGAGGTATCGGCATCATGAATATGATGCTCACAACGGTTACAGAACGGACGCGTGAGATTGGTTTGCGCAAGGCGATTGGCGCGAAGCGGCGAGATATCAGCCGGCAGTTTTTGGCTGAGTCGATTGTGCTGACGTTTTGCGGTGGCGTCTTGGGCGTGTTGCTTGGCTGGTTGGCCGCGTTTCTTTTTTCGAAATTCGGTAGCATGACAACGCAGGTTTCCGTCTCCTCGGTTCTGGTGGCCTTTGGAGTGTCTGCGGCTATTGGTGTGCTCTTCGGGTGGTATCCGGCACGTCGCGCGGCGAGTCTCAATCCGATCGAGGCGCTGCGATACGAATAGGTGGACGGCGCGGTTCTTGACAACGCAAAAAAATCTTGTTTCGGTTTGGTGCTATAATGCAAGAAACATACCTATCGAATCGCTATGGAACGTTCTTCGGATCGTTTGGTTCTTGGGGTTTCGTCAGTTGGGACTGATGTGTATCTCTATGCGCGCGACGCGGAGGGGAAATCGAATCGACCGATTTCCATTTTGAGGAGCGCGGACGGAATTGCTTTCAACCCGATCCAAAAAGAGCTGGTTTTTACGAAATTGCTTGGGAGTTTTCGCTCGCATCCGGATGTTTCGGATGTTTTTCTTGTTTCGCCGCTCTCTTCAACGGGAGATTCTCTTTTCCTTTCCTATAAGAAACGAGGTCGTGATGGATCCCTTCAGACGATGTCCGGTACTTCGCTCGATGGCGTCGAGTGGAGCGATGTTTCCGAAATGGAGGATTTTCGTGAGACCGGCATTGCCGTTCCGCTGCGAGAAGGGAAAGGCGCTCGATATGGATTTTTCTTTGGCGATCGTACGGTGAAGCTGGCGATTTCGGCTGATTTGAAACATTGGGCGATAAAACGTGCGGCAGTCTTGAAGCCTCGGGAAGGTTTTTTTGACGAAGGACCGATACGTGTTGTGGCGGCAGTTCCTGTTGGCAATGGGATTCTTCTTCTCTATGCTTCAGAGGCGCAGGATGGTCGCCGAGTTCTTGGTTCGGCTTTGGTTGGGAGGGACGATCCGAAGACGGTTCTCTGGCGATCGGAAGAACCGATATGGGCGTCTCCGGATTCATGGCAAGGGAAAGATGTGCGACTGATCGGCTCTGTCTTGCGGGCGAAGAAAATCCTGATCTACTGGAGTGTTGACGGGAAGCTTTTTGTTGAAGAGATTGCCCAATTTTGGAAAGTGTCTCGAAATGCTACGGTTTCGGTTATTCCTGATGGCGCGAAACTTGAGCGGTATCCGGGGAATCCCATTCTTGCCTCTCGGAAAGATCATGCCTGGGAATCGGGAGAGGTGTTCAATCCGGCGGCGTTTCTTTCCGATGATGGCATGGTGCATATTCTCTACCGCGCGATCGGGACGAACGGACTGTCGACGATCGGTTATGCAAATAGCCGAGACGGATTCTCGGTGCACGAACGGCTTGATGTTCCCATTTACGCTTCTTCGCCAACGCTCGATGATGTGCGAGTGACGAGAATCCAGGAGTCGTGTACGACGCCGTATGCTTCCGGTGGCGGATGGGGAGGGAGTGAAGATCCGAAAGTGACGTGTGTCGACGATACGCTCTACATGACGTACACCGCTTTTGACGGATATAACTTTCCGCGCGTTGCACTCACAAAGATCTCCGTCAATGATTTCTTGGCAAAGAAGTGGAATTGGTCTCGGCCGGTTTTGATTTCGCCGCCCGGAGAAATTCACAAGAATTGGACGATATTCCCCGAGAAGATTCATGGAAAATTCGCCGTGCTTCATAGCATCAGTCCCGAGGTGCGCGTCGATTATTTCGATACGCTTGATTTTGACGGAGAGACGTTTATTAGAAGCGAGCGCGTTATGAAGCCGCTCAAGGGGCGTTGGGAGCTTCTGGTTCGCGGTGTCGGACCGTCTCCTCTCAAAACGAAAGCGGGATGGTTGGTGCTCTATCATGCGACAACACGGGATTGCGGGTATAAGCTTGGTGCGATGCTGCTCGATAAGAAGGATCCAACAAAAGTGATCGCTCGATCGAAATCGCCGATTCTTGAGCCGAAGGTGTGGTATGAAAATGAGGGATCGAAACCGCAGGTGGTCTACAGCTGTGGAGCGGTAGTGAAAGACGAAACACTCTTTGTCTATTACGGGAGCGCTGACACAGTGACTTGTGTTGCAACAGTACCGCTTGCTCGTCTCCTTGACGCGCTGCTCCACGCGAACAAGGTGGTGCCGACGCGGTATGTGAAATTGGGAGACGAATAGATGAATTTTAAACGGTAAATTTTAAATTTCAAAAAATCTTTAGTGCGTGAATGCCAAAAAGAATCCAAGTATTATTTTGAAATTTGATATTTGAAGTTTAACATTCCAAACGGTATCAGGCGTGAGGAATTTTTTGTTTTATGTTTGTCAGGGCTCTACAATTTTTTGCACGCGTATGATTCGAATCGAACGATCAAATGAAAATCCGGTGTTGGTCGGGGAAAGTGAAAATTTCTGGGAGCGGTCGGCGGCGTTTAACGGCTGTCCGGTTCGGAGGGGGAAGTGGACGGATCTGGTCTACCGGGCGCAATCGTCGCGAGTGTTACACGAAGGTGAAACGTATGAAGTATCGTCGATCGGGCACGCGATGAGCGCCGACGGTATTCATTTCGAAAAGCATCGAAGGCTTATTGTTCCCGAAGAATCATGGGAACGATTTGGCTGTGAGGATCCGCGAGTGACGGAAATAAATGGCACGTACTATATTTTCTATACAGCTCTCTCAACCTATCCGTTTTCGGCGGACGGTATCAAGGTGGCAGTGGCACTTTCGAAGAATCTTCGGAAAATAGATGAAAAGCATCTGGTGACGCCGTTCAATGCGAAAGCCATGACGCTCTTCCCGGAGAAGGTGAATGGAAAATTTGCGGCAATATTGACGGCAAATACCGATCGTCCGCCGTCGACAATCGGACTTGCTGTGTTTGATCATGTGGAAGATATGTGGTCGGAGGCGTATTGGAATGAGTGGTATTCGAGCTTGCAGACACACGAGATTCGGCTTCAGCGCGGAGATACCGATCATGTTGAAATAGGAGCGCCGCCTCTCTTGACGCCGGACGGGTGGCTTTTGGTGTATTCGCATATACGGAATTATTTTACCGAACGAAAAATATTCGGCATTGAGGCGGTGCTTCTTGACCGGGATGATCCTCGGAAAATTCTCGCGAGGACGAATGCGCCGCTTTTGGTCCCCGAGGAGGAGTATGAATTGTATGGGAAGGTACCGAATATCGTTTTTCCGTCGGGGGCGATTCTTCGTCGGGGGACATTGTTTCTGTACTATGGTGCGGCGGATTCGACGTGCTGTGTGGCGACCTGTGATATGAAGAAGTTGCTTCGGGCGCTTTCGTATCCGGAGAAGAGAATTTCATTCGAACGCGCGCCGAAGAACCCCGTGCTTCTCCCGATTCCGGAACATGCGTGGGAGGCAAAAGGCGTGTTTAATCCGGGAGTGATTCGAGATGGCGGAAAGACGCATATCGTGTATCGCGCGCTTTCCAATGGAGATACCTCGGTTTTGGGATATGCTTCGAGTCGCGATGGCTTGTCGATTGATGAGCGGAGTCCGGAGCCATTCT
The DNA here is from genome assembly GCA_964420045.1 of uncultured Bdellovibrionales bacterium. Lineage (GTDB taxonomy): Bacteria > Patescibacteriota > Minisyncoccia > Moranbacterales > UBA1568. Next base: position 10,034 of record CAYQPQ010000013.1, read on the forward strand.
ATGTGCCGAGAGAGTCGTTTGAGATGCGAGCCGGCGGAGGGTATTCCGGATGCGAGGATCCGCGATTGACACGTATCGATGAGACGATCTATATGTTTTATACCGCGGTTGATGGGGCAAACGCTCCGCGTGTCGCGATTACTTCTCTTTCGCGGAAGGATTTCCTGTCGCATGCATGGAATCGCTGGGCGCGCCCGAAACTCATATCTCCGCCGGGCATCGATGACAAAGACGCTTGTGTTTTCCCGGAAAAAATTCGCGGGAAGTATGTAGTGTTGCACCGTATACAGCCTTCGATAGATATCAATTTTTTCGACGATTTGGAATTTTCGGAAGGGACGATGTTGTCGCAGAGTCCATTTATGTTGCCACGGCAGGGTATGTGGGACGATCAGAAAATCGGATTGAATACGGTGCCGATTCGAACGGATCAGGGGTGGCTTTTCCTCTATCACGGCGTGTCGAGCGAGGGTTCTGTTTACCGTCTGGGCGCGGCACTGCTTGATATTGATCATCCGGAGCGTGTGATTGCGCGGAGTGACAGACCACTCTTTGAGCCGGAAATGGAATACGAGAAGGTTGGCATTGTGCCGAATGTTGTTTTCCCGTGTGGGGCGACGCTTCATGCCGGCAAGATATTTATTTATTACGGCGGCGCCGATCGCGTTGTCGGCATCGCTTCGATGCGGCTCACCACGCTTCTCAAAAGCCTGCTTGGCGAATAAAATTCTGCGACAATTGATACCTGCTTCGTCTTGATATCGGGAGGGATGGTATACTGTTTTCATGAAGACTCTCAAACGGCGAGCGGTTCGCTTTCGGCGAATACGACTGGTGCTTCGGTTGCATACGGGGGTGACGATGGTCGTCCTTGCATTTTATGCGTTGCTCGGGTTTCTCTGGGGACCGTCTTTTTCTTTTGCTGACTTCCGAGAAGCGTGGAGTGCTATTGCTGATGATGTGACGGTGTCGACGGTTGTGCCGGCGCCTCCGGCGGTTCCGATAGTGACCGCTGATGCATCGTGTCTTTCCGATGTGCTTTCGGTGAGTCTCGACTGGGCGGATGACAGCGGGGCGACGTCGTTCGATGTCTATCGTGACAGTTCGCTCCTTGTGTCGGGACTCACGAGTTCGTCGTATACTGACACGAATCTTTCTCCGGGTACGGAGTATTCCTATGTTGTAGTTGCCTATGGTCCGATGGGCGCCGGAGTTGCTTCGTCGGACTCGGTGACTATTTCGACGCCTTCGGATTGCCTTTCTTCGCGTGCACCGACAATTACACTGGTGACGATTGGCGGTACGAATGTCGCCTCGCTCTCGAGTGTTTCCATCTCCGACAAGACGCCCACGCTGACCGGGACGAGCAATATGCCGAATGCGAGCGTGTCGGTCTCGATTGTTGGAAAGTCGTCTGTGTATGCGACATTCCTCACCAACTCGAACGGCTATTGGGAATGGACGCCGCTTGTCGATCTCTCGTCCGGAACCTATACGCTTACCGTGACGGTGACACATCCGTTGTATTCACTGCAGACGGCAAGCGACACGCTTGCGCTGACAATTTCCGCTTCGTCCGGATCGGACGATGATGACAGTAGCGACAAAAAAAAGAAAAAGAAAAAACCCATTGCGGCAGCGGTTTCTCTCCCGACGTATCATGTTCCTCCTGTGCTGCCAATACGGGAGACGCTTCCTTCGGAGCGGCTTTCCGGCACGGTCACGAATGTGCCGATTTCGATATTTCTTGATATTGCAAATACCGGTGATTGGGTATTCCAGTCTCGCACACTCGAAACAGTACTCCGTATTGATCATCTGGAGCCATCGCTCGAAGGGCGATCCGGAGAGATTTTTTATACGGTTTCCGACCCTTCTCGTGAGAAAGTATTTGAGAAAAAACAGGCAATCGTACTGCATCGGGGCGGGGAGTATCGCGAGGAGATTGCTATTTTGCGCGAGTGGATGTCGGGCGATTATCACGTGTCTGCGAGACTGCATTTCGAAGATGCCGATATTGAAGTGGGCGCGCCGTTTCGAGTCGTGGAGCTTCCGCTCTTTGAGTTTGGCGGCGGTATTGTGGTGACGTGGGATGATGCTGTGCGATTTCTCGGCTGGGCGTCGCTCTGGTCGATTTTGTTGCTGCTTCTGTTGCTTCTCCTCTTTGTCCGAGAATATTGGTTGTATGCTCATGCGTCGAGGTATGTCAGCGAGGAGGCACTTCTCGAGCGTGGATTCTTGGGCACGCGGAAAAGAAAGGAGGTGAATCGATCATGAATATGCCACTGGTTACGCTGATTGCCAATATAGCGACGCTGCTCCTTCTTTTTGTCTCGCTTGTTTTTACGGCGGGTATTGTGTGGAGGGTGGAGAAAGAACTCGACGTGTCGTACAAACTTTTCTTGGGGGCGCTCGTGATGCTGCTTCTCTCGGAATTCATCGGGAAGCTCTTTTCGGAAACGATGTTGTTCCTGACCATTGCCGCTCTTTTCAAAGTGGTCTTTGCTGCGCTGCTTCTTGCCGGCGTCTGGACCATGCGCGATTTGATTCGCCGCCTCGATGGGGAGAAGAAGGATACTATTTGACATTGATAGACATTTAGTGTATAATTCGTAACGTTAATCAGGACATGCTTATCAAAAAAGAATCGGTATACTTTTTGTAGTTTTTTGAAAATTTGCAGTATTGGAAGGACGTATGGAGATTTCCTAAAATCTCGGTAAGAAGGGGTATAGCAATGAACGGAGATCTTTATTTATTGCCTCCTCACGGAACCCATGAACGGATGGAAAGGCTTCGCGCCCTACCTCTGAATGAGAGATCTAATTTATTGCTTCGGGAAGCGAGGGCGGAAGAAGCTCTGCGGCAATCTCGAAACGTCTGGGGAGATAAGGCTAACAAAGCTGTCCTTTATGCGCCTTACCCGGCGTTTTCCCGAACACTCCACTGTGGTTGACATGCCCGTTGCCGAGAGGTTTACCCTCTCGGCTTTTTTGCGCTTTTTTTTGGGTTCGCGTAGAGTGAAAGGATATGGACGGAGTGTTTCGATGTAGTCGGTATGCGTTTGGGCCGAATCGGTTGCATTATTGCGGACCCGATGCGAACAAAACGATGAAGGAGTATCTGGACGCGGGCGAGAGCGACCCGCGGCTTTCGGCTCTCCTCGAGCGGTTCCAAAATCTCTACCCGTATCTCTCGCACATCGCCGAGGGGAACGGCATTCGCGATCCGTTCGACGACAAGGTGGTGGAGGCATACTGGATCGGGAATCATCTTCTTGATACGTTTTCGCCGAGGAAATATCTGGGACTGCTCGATGCGCTCGACGTAAAAAAGCGAACCGGGCGAGAGCGGTTTGAGACAATCGGGCAGAAAGTGACTCGGGGCGGATTTCCGCATCATTCGTTTCATGTGCTCAATGTGTGGCGCGAGACGAATCACGAATTGCTTCGCGATGATGACTGGTCGGCGGTTGCCGAGTGCATTGTGAGTTGGGGGAAGGTAATTGCCGTGTCGGGGCCGTTTATCGATGTGCTGACCGAGCCGCTTGTTCGCGATGAGCGCGGAGCGTTCTCTCTCGGCTCGCCGGTTTCGCGCCGATTGGTTCGCGATCTGTCCGCGGATATCGATATCGATTTACTCGCGCCCGGGGCGTGGGTGTCGATTCACTGGGGTGTGCCGTGCGAGACGCTCTCGGAACAAACCGTCGCGCGACTGCGCGCGTATACGTTGAAGAGCATCGCCTTTGCCAATGCCTATGAACGGAAAAAGTAATGCGATATTTTCGGTGTCAGTCTTTGGGAATCCCGATCTTTCTTCGGACAGTGTGCCGGTGCAATTGGTTCCAAAGCTTCGGCGGCGATTTCCGGATATTCGTTTCGTTGTTGAAGATCCCAATGAAATAGACTTGCCGAAGCATGGAAAATGGGTTATCCTCGACACGGTTCGAGGACTTGAAAGGGTGTCGTGGCTTTCGGTCGATGACATCGCTCGTTCCCGCAACGCCGGGATGACGGCGCATGACTACGACCTTTCGACACTCTTACTTCTTGCGAAGAAGCTTGATGCATCCTTTGAACCGAGTATCCTCGGCGTGCCGGAAGGCATGAGTGAGGAACGGGCGCTCTCGGAAGTCATTCGAGAGCTCATGAAAGTGTTGAAAGAGGAATGAGCTAATGAGCGTTCTTTATAAATTTTTCTGGTTGTTCCGGGTTTCAAGACAAACGGTGTTCTCTTGTTTTTTGCTTACAGGGATAGTTTCAATATTGTTCTACGGCATCTGGGAAAGTATTGATTCATGGAAGGTGTTTGTTGCTGTGTTTTCCTTTGGATGTGGGAGTGTAAGCCTCGCTATCCAGATGAGCCGACGATCAAATATCGAAAGAATTCTCTGCGAAGCTCAACGGAAAAACTATATTACGGATTCCGTGTTGAAGAATGTACTTTTTTGTGTATCTTTTTGGACGGTACTATCCCTTTCAGGAGCTTTTTTGGCTATGCAATATAATTTGTATGTTCCTGATGAGGTGTTGTTTGTTCAGGTGAACAGTCTTCTTGCCCTTTCAGAGATTCTCTCAATATTTGGCATTGCTCCGCGTGATCCACGCTGTTAGGAGAAAGGCGAACAGAAAAAAGGCGTCACTTGCTGAAGTGACGCCTTTTCCTATTGTGAGAGTGCTTTTTAGTGATGATGTGAGTGATGTTTCTTTGGAGTATTCTTCGAAATTTGCTTTTTTGAAATTACCTTTTTCAGTTTCGAGCCATTCTTGCTTACTTTGAGTTCGAGGAAGTGGGCGCCGCAGGACATACAGGGGTCGTAGGCGCGGATGATTTTTTCGCACTCGAGTTTCATGGCGGATTCTTCCATGTCCATGTGCTCGTTGATGAATTGGATAAGGTCGAGTTCGATGGCGATTTGGTTTTGTCCGGTCGGGACGACGACTTCGCCCTTTTCAACTATTCCTTTGTCGTTCACTTCGAGCTTGTGGTAGAGCGCGCCGCGGGGCGCTTCGACGAGTCCGACGCCGACGCCGGCCTTGGGAGTGAGCTTTTGCGGCGGTTCGGGCTGGAAGGCCTTTTGTTTCAGGAGGTCGATCGACTCGTCTACGGAGTGAAGGATTTCGATGGCTTGGGCGAGATTATTGTGGAAAATGTTGTCGGAAGGAAACAGCGCAAGTGCTTCTGCGGCGTCGTGCTTGGTGCGCGGATGGAGACCGGAGCTGTTGATGTTGAGCCGAGCGATTGCGCCGACGCGGTAGGTTTCGCCGTCGAAGGTGTAGGCGGAGGCTTGGGAATAGGGGAGAACGACGTGTTCGAGGTGATTGCGATAGCCCGCTTCATCGACGACGAATCCCTTCATGTCCCACAGATCGCCTTCGAGATAGGAGAATTTACTGTTTCGAAGGGCGGCGTAATTGCTTTTTCGGACGAGTGATGACGGATCATCGGTGAAAACTTTGATAAGACGGAGTACTGCCGGGCGGATGTTTTCGAGTTCGATGATGACTTCGGTTATGGATTTTGCATCGGGGATTTTGCCGAAGCCGCCGGGCATAGGGAGGGGCGCGTGAACGCTTCGCCCTGCGACGGCGATTGCGAGGTGGTTGCCGGCGGCTTTCACAGCGAAGGCGTCGTGCAAGAGTTGGTGCTGAACGGGATCGTCGTCATCGAATCCCAAAAGCGAGTCTTTCCCGAAGAAGTCGGGGAGGCAGAAGAGATAGAGATGGAGCGCGTGATCGCGAATGATGAGCCCGTGATAGGTGAGGGTGCGCAGGAGCATGGTTTGTTCGCTCGGGACGATCCCAAGTGTTTTTTCGACCGCCTCAATGCTCGCGACCAGATGGGCGTTCGAGCAGGTGCCGCAGATGCGCGCGAGGAGTTGTGGGATGGCGGCGATCGGCTTGCCTTCCATGGCATGCGTGTAGAATCGCTTGAATTCTTTGATGGCGAATTCTACCTTTTTCACTTTTCCATTTTCAATGAACACGTTCATACCAGCCGCTCCCTCGACCTTAGTGAGTTCCTCGATACTGAATTGGCTGAGTTCGGATATTTGATGCATAGGAGCAATTCACAACTTACAACGAACAACAAACAATTGATAACAAGAAAAAGGAAATTATTAAGCACGGAGTCTACGCTATACTCTGCTGAATTCTCATGCTTGATTTTTTGTTTCTGTCTCTACTCGGGGGATGATACCGAATTCGGTGAGCATTTTGTTGACGACGGCGAGGAAGGCGGATTCGGTCATGGGGCAGCCTTGGACGCGTTCGTCGACGGTGACGACTTCGTCGAGCTTCTTCACTTTCTCGCCTTGGTTGAAGCGGTCGAGAAGAAATTGAATTTTGTCTTTGAGTTCGGGCGGGAATGCGTTTCTTTGCGCGCTTGGCATGCCGGTACAGGCGCAGGCGCCGATCGCGACGAGCTTTTTGGACTTGGCGCGGATCTCTTTGAGTTTTTCCTCTTGCTCAGCAGAATTGATGGCGCCTTCGACAAAGGCAACGTCGAGTTCATCGAGCACGTTCTTAGTTTGCAGAACTCTTGCATGACGGATGTCGAGCACTTTGCGCCAGGTCTCGAAGTGATCGTTCATGATCTCGGTAAAGATGACGGTACTGTCTTCACAACACGTGAAAGTGAACCAACCGATGCGGAGTTTCTTGGGTGTTTTATTCATAGTACCGGTATGGTAGCATGATTTCGAGAGGCGAGACAATGTGCGTATTGTATGAATTTTTTCCTGCGAGCAATTCGAGCGATTTCTCTTTCTCTGGTGGTTCTGGCGTCTTCGTTTGCGCTTGTTTTTGCGTTGAAGACCGGGAAAATGCCAACCGTTTCTTCTTCTCGGGCGGTGTTGTCGAAGGTGATTCCGGCTTTGGATGATTCCTGTCGCTTTCCGCTCTCATATCGCGTGGGGACTATCGATCCGAATTTCCATCTCTCGGAGGCGGAGTTCTCGAACGCGATTCATGAGGCCGAGGCGATATGGGAAGTGGGGACCGGCCGAGATCTTTTCGCGGACAGTTCGGAGGCGGATGCGATTCCGATCAATCTTGTTTTTGATGATCGCCAAGCGGAGACGGATTCTCTCAAAGAAACATCGTCGGATATTGAGAGTCGGAAGTCCGCCTATGATTCGTTACGCGCTGAGTATGACTCGTTGCGCACGGCTTTTGATCGGAAGAAGTCTGTATATGACGGACACGTCTCTTCGTATGAGCAGAATCTTGCCCGGTATGAACGTCGCGTCAAGAAGTACCAAGACCGATTGGCGTCGTATGAACGGCTGGTGGCGCAGTGGAACGCCGAAGGCGGCGCTCCGCCCGACGAGTATGAAGAGCTTGAAGACGAACGGAAAGATCTCAAGAAAGAGGCGTCCGATATTGAAGACGAACGAAATGAATTGAATGATGAGAAGGCGGCGCTTTCGAAGGAATTTCGCGAGCTGAACGCGCTTTCCGGACAAGTGAATACGGCAGCGGGGAGTCTCAATCGTATGGCAAGCGCGCTCAATTTGACGGTCGATACCTATAATCAGATATCCGGTGCGCGCGAGGAATTTACGACGGGGCTTTACACCAAAGACGCATCCGGCGCGCGTATCGACGTGTTTCAATTTTATGATCACGCCGATTTGGTGCTTATTCTCGCTCATGAGATGGGACATGCGCTCGGTATTGGCCATGCGGCGAAGAGCGACTCGATTATGTATCCTTCCGTCGGCGAGCAGCAGCCGGCGCTGACCGATGAAGATCGAAGACTTTTTGAGGTGGTGTGTCCGACGCAATAAACCATGCATGTTTGATTCCTTCCTTGAGGTAGGGGCTTTTCAGAGAGAATTCTTTTTTGCTTGTCTTACACTTCGTACGCCTGCCTGCCGGTAGGTGGGAAAGCCGCAAAAAAGAATTCTCTCTGAAAGGCGTTCCAAAGTTAAAAAATCTTTTTTCGAACTTTTTTGTGAGATAGGAGTTTTCTATGCTAACATCGCGCGCGAAACAATTTCGGGATTTGTGGTATATCATTTCGAGAAACGTATTTCTCTTGACGAACGGCGTTATTTTGACGGTTGTGGCGCTTCTGTTTGTCTTTGGCGATCGGCAAGCAGGAGTGTTTTTGGGATTGGTGACGGTGGTGAATATGACGCTCGGTCTTGCGCAGGATATTCGCGCCTGGAGCGCGCTCGAAAAACTCCAGCTCTTGACGGCGCCGCATGTGCGGCGCGTGTGTGACGGACAGGAGGAATCGGTGGTAACGGAAGATATTCGGAAAGGAGACGTACTTTTGCTTGGGCTGGGCGATCAGGTGCCATGTGACGGCGTGCTTTTGTCTTCGGAATCTCTTGAGTTGAACGAGGGCTTGATTACGGGTGAGTCGGCATCGTTGCCGCGCGGCACGGGGGATCGCGTGCTTGCGGGGAGTATTATTACGGCCGGTTCCGGTTCGATGCGCGTGGAAACCGTGTTTGCCGAGAGTCGCATCGCGCGTATGACCGAAGGAATACAACGGTCGTCGATTGCCGAGAGCCCGATACAAAAGTCGGTCAATACGGTTATTCGATATTCCGGGTATGTGCTGGTTGTTGTCATTGCTTTCGCGGTCGTGCGCGGTGTGATGGCGCATGAGTCGAGCGTGAGTATCGTGAAACATGTAGGGGCGCTCGCAAGCGTTATCGTGGCGCAGGGGCTCGCGTTTGGCATGACGCTTCTTTTTGCATATGGTGCGGCGCACCTCTTTCGGCGGCATGTGCTTTTGCAGGAAGTGAATGCGACGGAAAAGCTCGGTCGGATCAGAAATCTCTGCATGGATAAGACGGGGACGCTGTGTGAAAACGGTCTTACGGCGGAGCGATTTTTGTTGCGCGGCACGCTGCCGGAATCGACTGTGTTCGAATATATGAGGGCGTATCTCGACGGGACGCATGATCTGTCTCAAACAGCTCTCGCCGTGCGCACGCTTCTTCCGTCGGGAGCTTTCGGTGGAAAGATATTTGACGGACTTCCTTTTTCTTCGTGGCGTCGATTTGGGGCGGTGTCTTTCCAAAGCGTATCGGGAGAAACGAATGTGCTTCTTGTTGGTGCTGCTGAAGTGATGCTTCCGCAACTGACGGTCGAATCGGAACAATCGTGGTTGCAAGAGGCGTTGCTGCGCGAGGCGCGCGAGGGTAATCGGCTGCTGTGCGTGTCTCTTGCGGATGGCGATTCGATTCCAAAGCATATCGCGCAGTCGACACTGTCTCTGCTTGGTGTTTTTGTCCTCTCGAGCCGACTTCGTCCGGGCATTCGAGATGCGGTTGACTTCTTTCAGAAGCGCGGGGTACATATTCGTATACTCTCTGGCGATCATGTGGAGACGGTTCGCGCTATCGCTCGGTCGGCCGGTGTGACTCACGTTGATCGCGCCGTGACAGGGTCGGATATCGAACGCTGGACGGAAGAAGAATTTGGGGATCGTGTGCGAGAGACGACGATCTTCGCGCGAATTTTTCCCGAGCAAAAAGAACGTATTGTTGAAGCGCTGAAGTCGGACGGATTTACCGCGATGGTGGGCGATGGCGCAAACGATGCCTTGGCACTCAAAAAGTCGGACCTCGGCATTGCGATGTTTGAGGGAGCGCCGGCGACGCGGCAGGTCGCCTCGATCGTGCTGACTAACAACAGCTTCACGGCGCTTCCGGGCGG
>CAYQPQ010000013.1:19813-22017 GCA_964420045.1 uncultured Bdellovibrionales bacterium
CGATAAGCAGTGATCAAATGAAAGATGCGTCGTCGAATTTTCTTATCGTGCTTGCCTCGCTTCTGCTTGGATTTATTTTCTTTCTCTTTGTCCCGCGGGTCTTTCGCGGGGAGCTTGCCTCTTCCGAGAAATGGGATCTTGCAGTTCTTGCGATTTTTGAGGCGATTTTGCTTCCGATTGCACTCCATATCCCGCTTGTTCTGCGCTTCTTTGAGATAGAAATCCCTCTGATTTCTTTTGATGTCGTCCTGCAGTTTTTTCTCACGATATCCGTATACACAGTGTTACAATATGTCTTAGCTCGCCGGTTTTCTCGTGCTCAAGGTATGGCTGGCAGCGTTTGAGAACGAGAGGTCTTCAACAGATTCTATGAAGATAGCGATATTCTCGGATAATTTTTATCCGGAGATGAGTGGGATATCCGATTCGATTGTCTCCTTAGCGAAGGGGCTTGCGGCGCGTGGGCACAAGATAGTCTTCTATGTTCCGCGATATTCGCGCCGCGATTTTGCCGTTTCGAAGCTTCCGTTTCGCGAGCCGGATCTCGGTGAGAATATAGAAATTGTTCGACTGTTTTCGCTTCCGTACAAGGCGGCGCCGACCAAGCAAGGCCGGCTTGTGCTCCCGATTTTTTCGAGCTATCGACACATCAAGACATTCGATCCCGATATTCTGTACACGCAACTTTTTTTTGGTGCGGGTCTTGAGGCGCTGTTTCTTTCTCGGCTTTTGAAGAAGCCGCTCGTGGGGACGAACCATACGCCGCTTCTCGAATTTCTCAAGTATGCGCCGGTTCGATGGAAATGGCTTGAGAATGTGGGAATGAAATATGTGAACTGGTACTATCGGCACTGTGTCTTCGTGAGTGCGCCGTGCCGGGCATTGCTTTCCGAGATGGAGTCGTTTGGTTTTCGTGCGAAGTCACGCGTACTTTCCAATCCGTTGGAGCTTTCTGATTTTTCTCCGAGCAGCTCTGCGGAAGAAAAGCAGCGTTTGAAAAAGCAATTCGGACTGTCTGAGCACGCGTTGATATATACCGGGCGACTTGCGCAAGAAAAGAATATTGACGTGATGCTTCGCGCGATGGCGATTGTCAAGAAAACGATTCCGGATATTTCTTGCGCAATCACAGGGCATGGCGCTGCCGAGGCATCGCTTCGGCGTCTTGCTTCCGAACTTGGATTGAAGGACAACGTTATCTTTCTTGGCTACTTGAAGCCGGAAGTGTTCGCCGATGTGTATCGGGCGGCGGATATTTTCACGGTGATGAGCACGGCGGAGACGCAGTGTCTTAGCATGATGCACGCGTTTGCATCCGGACTTCCGGTGATTGCCGCCGATGCGTATGGCTTGCCGGAGTATGTTCCGAAACACGCCGGGTTCGTACTTTCGCCGGGAGATGTGCGGGGTCTTGCGGAGAAAATTCTCTTTCTGTTCTCTCATTCGGAAGAGGCTCGGCGACTTGGAGAGAACGGAAGAAGTTTTGTTCGTGAGTTTTCCGTGTCAGCCGTTACCGGTGAATGGGAACGAATCTTTCGAGCTGTCCTTGGCGAGCCGCTGGAAACAGGGAAGCCCTCGATGAGCATTGTGATCCCCGCTTACAATGAAGAAAAATTTCTCAAAAGGACGCTGCAAGCAGTTCTTAAGAGAGTGCGCGAGAGCGGTCGTGCGATAGAAGTGATCGTAGTGAATAATGCGAGCACCGATCGGACGCGAGAGATCGCACTTGAGTTTCCAGATGTGACGGTGGTGGATGAGCCCCGGAAGGGGCTTTCGCGGGCGCGACAGGCGGGGTTTCTCGCGTCGCGAGGCGAGCTTATCGCCAATATCGACGCGGACTCTCTGGTGCCGCGCGGGTGGATTGACAAAGCGATCTCGGAGTTTTCAAAGCGGGGCGACCTGGTTGCCTTGAGCGGTCCGTATATTTATTACGATATTCCGGCACGCACGAATTTTTTTATTCGGCTGTATTACTCAGTAGGACTTCTCTTTCACTTGTGGAATCATCGCGTGCTTCACTCGGGCGCACTGCTTCAAGGAGGGAACTTTGTGTTGAAGCGATCGGCACTGGAGCGGGTTGGCGGATTCGATGTTGATATCGCTTTCTTTGGAGAAGACACGGATATTGCGCGTCGGATTCAACGAGAAGGCTCTGTGCGATTTACGTTCAAATTGCCGATGTACACGTCCGGTCGCCGATTGAA
>CAYQPQ010000013.1:22117-36591 GCA_964420045.1 uncultured Bdellovibrionales bacterium
ATCAGAATTCATCCATATATTCGGGCACGCTGTGTCGCGTTTCATTCGGAAATACAGAAAAGACAAACATTGAGAAGGGCGTCTTTCGGAAATTTCTTTGCCATTGAAACGGTTGTCCACGAGTGAAGTTCATGCTTCGGGAGCGAATCTCGGTTTTGGTGCCGACATTGAATGAGGAAGGCAATGTGGCGGACTTGGTCCGCCGTCTTGATGTGTCTTTCCGGGCGGCCGATATCGAGTACGAGGTGATCTTTATTGATGATCATTCGACGGACGGGACGCGAGCGGAAGTTGAGAAACTTTCGCATTCGTATCCCGTCTCTTTTCATCTCAAGAAAGGCAAAAGGGGGAAAGCACATTCAATTCTCGAAGGATTCGACTTCGTGCGATTCGAGACAATTGCCATGATTGATGCGGATCTGCAGTATCCGCCGGAGGCGCTGCCGGAGATGTGCGCACAGCTGCATCGCGGACTCGATATCGTCGTCGCTAATCGGGTTGAGCGCGAGACAAGTCTGGCGCGGAGGATTCTGAGTCGCGGGTTTGCGCTGGTGTTTTCGAAGTTCTTGCACGGGCTTGATGTCGACGTGCAGTCGGGTATGAAGGTGTTTCGAGCGCGCATCGCTCGAGAGGTAAAGATTGCTCCCGATCCATGGACGTTCGACTTGGAATTTCTCCTCACGGCGCGAAATTATGGCTATGAAATCGGAGGACATTCGATTATATTTTCCGAACGAAAGTCGGGGGAATCGAAAATTGTGTTTTGGAAGGCGATTCGTGAGATCGGATGGAATGCGGTGAAGCTGCGCTTTCGAGGACGTCCGCCGCTTCGCATTCATCCTGAGGCGGTTCCTGCCGGGAAAATTCAAGGCATGATCGGTGCGGGCATTGCTCACAAACGCAAACGATTTGTCACTCACTCAACTCTTCCGCATCATTTTTCGGCGCTTCACACGTTTGTATCGTGGCAGAAGGTTGTTCTTATCGGTATCGCGTTCGCGTTCGCTCTCGGCATGCTGTTTCGACCGATGGCGACCTTGATTGCGGCGACGGCGGTGCTCACGAGTATCTACTTTTTCGACGTGCTCTTTAACGCGTTCTTTGTCGTGCGAAGTCTCAGGAGACCGCCGGAAATTTCTTTTTCAGACAAGGAACTTGCAGCGATTCGTGACGAACGTCTCCCTCTGTATTCCATTCTTTGCCCGCTCTATCGGGAGGCGCATATTCTCTCGGGGTTTCTCGAGGCAATCGGGAAACTCGACTGGCCAAAGGAGAAGCTCGAAGCACTCCTTCTTCTTGAAGAGAATGACGAGGAAACCATACGAGCGGCGACGGAAATGAATCTTCCGTCGTTTGTTCGCGTGGTAGTGGTCCCGCATTCCGAGCCGAAGACAAAACCAAAAGCGTGCAACTACGGTCTTTCGATGACGCGTGGCGAATACGTCGTGATCTATGATGCGGAAGATATTCCCGATCCGCTCCAACTCAAAAAAGCGTATTTGGGTTTCCAGACGCTCTCGCGAGATGTGTGGTGTCTGCAGGCAAAGCTCAACTATTTCAATGCCAATCAGAATATTCTGACGCGACTTTTCACGGCGGAGTATTCGCTGTGGTTCGACGTGACGCTTCCGGGATTGCAGTCGGTCGCCACGTCTATTCCTCTGGGCGGGACGAGCAATCACTTTCGACGCGAAGATCTTCTCGAACTGGAGGGATGGGATCCGTTCAATGTGACGGAGGACTGCGATTTGGGTGCGCGTATTTTTACGCGCGGACATCGGACGGCCATCATAGACTCCGTGACGCTTGAAGAGGCGAATAGCAAGGTGGGGAACTGGATTCGCCAGCGGTCCCGGTGGATCAAGGGCTACATGCAGACATATCTGGTCCATATGCGGCAACCGGTCCGATTTTTCCGCGACAATGGCATACACGCGCTTCTCTTTCAGTTTGTCGTCGGGGGAAAGATTGCCTTCATGCTCATCAATCCGATCCTCTGGCTTCAAACGATTGCATACTTCGCATTTCGTTCGATTGCCGGGCCAACTATCGAGGCGCTCTATCCGCCGACGGTTTTTTATATGGCGGTCGTCTCGCTTGTTTTCGGGAATTTCCTTGCGATGTACTACTACATGATCGGCTGTGCGAAGCGAGAGAAATGGGAACTTATGAAATGGGTGTTCCTCATTCCGTTCTATTGGCTCTTGGTATCGGTCGCGGCCGTCATGGCGGCGTATCAGCTTCTGGTGAAGCCGCACTACTGGGAGAAGACGACGCACGGACTCCACCTCTTGAAGCGGAAAAAGAAATCGGTTGATGCTGTGTCAATAAAGAAAACAGACAAAGTGCTGGAGCCATCAATACATATGGCGTCGAAGAATTCGCTCTCGACACAGTGGAATGCCTGCGTTCACGGAATTTCTACACGTTATTCTTCGGCAGTTTCTTGGATTGTCGGACAATCCCGATTTGTTGGGGGCATGCTTCGGCGATATTCTTTTGGCGAGTACGCGAAGATGATGCTCGATTTTTCGCTTTCTGCGGAAGGTCTTTTTGTGATAGCGACATTTCTTTCGAATGTGTTGAACTTCGCGTTCAATGCTTTTTTGGGAAGAGTGTTGTCATTTGAGACGCTTGGAATGATAGCGCTTCTGAACACTCTTTGGTATCTTGCGCTGGTATTTATCAGTCCGTTTGCCACGACGATCAATCGAGAAGTTTCCTATCTTTCTGCCAGAAACGGTGAGAAAGAAGCGCTTGCTTTCTGGGCGTCCGTGATGCGAATCGGACTTATTGCATCCGTATTTGTGACGGCACTCTGGTTGTTTGCCGTTCCGGCGCTTTCGCGATTTTTCCATGTCTCGGATATTCTTCTCCTGATCTCGTTTGCGCCATTACTTGCCGGGGGACTCCTCGCGTTTGGGAACTTCGGATATCTTCAGGGGTCGCTTCGATTTCGGGCGGCGGCAGTGCTTTCGCTTATCGAGGCGGGGAGCAAGTTCGTGGTGGCGCTGGGATTCGTATTCTCCGGATTGGGCGAATATGTCTATCTCTCAATTCCGATAAGTGTGGTTCTGGCGGCGTTCTCATCGTTTTTTCTCATACCTCGATCGGGAAGTGCTCTGGTACGTGCTCCGCAAACTCGGTCATTCCCGATAGAATTTTTCTCCGCGGCGATTCTTGTGACCGTATCAACGGCGATGTTTACGACAATGGATGTGCTTTTGGCGAAGCATTTCATGTCCGAACGCGGTGCCGGCGAATACGCGCTTCTCTCGTTGGTTGGTAAGGTGATTTTCTTTCTCGGCACCATGCCGAATATGTTCATGGTGACGTTTGTGGGAAGGAATCGCGGACTTGGAAAGGGGACCAAGAAAGTGTTCTGGATTATTTATGGAATTTCTTCTTGTGTGGTTGCCGGGAGCGTGCTTCTCTTGGGATTTTTTGATGGGGTTGTTTCTGAATTTCTTTTTGGTGAGAAAATCTCCGCGGTTTCTCGCTTCCTCCCCATATATGCGGTTGCTATCGCTTTCTTTACACTCTCGACCATTATCGTTACGTATCATCTCGCGCGGAAGCGGTACGTGTTTGTCTTTGCCGTGCTCTTGATGTCCGGCGCGGAATCGGTCGGCATTATTCTTTTTCATGAGTCTCTCGACCATATCGTGGACAGCGTTTTTCTTTCGAGCTTATTTGGGTGGATTTTATTGAGCATTCTCCATATTACCGAACCATCCTTTCAATTTCTTGGACGGGCGGTGCAAGATTTTCTTGATGCGTTTCGGGGGCGTCTTCCGGAACTGCCCATTCCTTCTCATGGGAAACGAGTGCTCGTTTTCAATTGGCGCGATACAAAACATGCCTATGGCGGTGGTGCCGAGGTGTATGTCGAAGAGATTGCGAAGCGCTGGGTGGCGGATGGAAATTCGGTGACTCTGTTCTGCGGGAATGACGGGCATCAGCCGCGTCATGAAACGAGAGAAGGCATTCGTATTGTACGACGAGGCGGATTCTACCTGGTCTATCTCTGGGCGGTCATTTACTACTTTGCGCGGTTTCGCGGGAAATTTGACGTTATTATTGACTGTGAGAATGGCGTCCCGTTTTTTACGCCGCTCTATGCAAAGGAACCGGTGGTCTGTCTGTTACATCATGTGCATCAGGAAGTGTTCTTTCAATTTCTTCCAAAGCCGCTCGCGCTTCTTGCAAGCTTCTTGGAGAAGACGTTGATGCCTCTGGTATATGCTCGTGTTCCTTTTGTGACGGTATCGCAATCCAGCAAACGCGAGATGGAGCTTCTTGGGATGGGGAAGGCGGGTATCAGCATTGTTCACCCGGGAGTGCGTCTTGATGATTTTGTGCCGACGGGAGAAAAAACAGATCGACCAACTTTGCTGTATCTTGGACGACTGAAGGCATATAAGTCGGTCGGCGTGTTACTCCATGCGTTCAAGAAAGTTCTTCTGGAACGTCCGGAAGCGAAATTGCTCATTGCCGGGGATGGCGATGATGAATCGTCTCTCAAACGATTGGCGTTTGAGACGCTTCGATTGGGAACTGATCATGTGGAATTTCTCGGGCGTGTCTCTGAAGAGGAGAAGAAGAGACTTCTGCAGGAGTCGTGGATGTTGGTGAATCCGTCTATGATGGAAGGGTGGGGCATTGTGGCAATCGAGGCGAATGCCTGCGGGACACCGGTTATTGCTTCCGATGTTCCCGGACTGCGCGACTCGGTGAAGAATCCGCATTCGGGATTTCTTGTTCCGTATGGCGATGTTGATGCGTTCGCAGAGAAGATATTGCTCCTCATTCGGGATCGCGAGCTTCGAGCCAACATGAATATTGATGCGAGAAAATGGGCGGAGCAATTTGATTGGAATGTATCGAGCGCGCGAATGTTTGAGGCGGTTTCCGTTCGAAATGAAGATCGACTCGTATGAAAAAACTCACTGTCACCGTTGGCATACCGGCATACAATGAGGCGGCGAACATCGCGTTTCTGCTTGAAGATGTCTTGAAACAGCGGTGCGAATCGTTTGTGCTTGAGAAGGTGGTGGTAATGTCCGACGGGAGTTCGGATGAGACGGCGGCTATTGCCAGTCGGTATGAGTCATCCGGTGTCCGGGTGTTCGATGATGGGCAGCGGAAAGGAAAGTCGGAGCGATCAAACGAACTATTCGACATGTCTCCGGAGTCGGATGTGGTTATGCTGCTTGACGCGGATATCGTTCTCTCGAACGATTCGGTGTTTGAGGTTCTCGTTCGCTCTATCAAGTCCGGTGCCGACCTGGTCTCTCCAGAGCTTCTGGCGCTTCCTCCGCGGAATTTTTTTGGACGCGCTATTGCCGCTGGACATAATTTGAAGCGAGCCCTTTTCTCGGAATGGCGCGACGGAAAGAATATCTATCAGTGTCATGGTGCGGCTCGCGCGTTTTCCCGAAAGCTGCTTGAGAAGTTTCGTTTCCAGGAAAGTGTTGGGGAAGATGCTTACTCGTATCTTTTCGTGAAGAAGTTCGGGTTCCGATATGCGTCAACTCGTGATGCTGCGGTTGCCATACGGGTTCCTGAAACGCTCAATGATCACCGGAAACAGAGTCGACGGTTTCTTGCTTCGAGAGCCATGTTTTACGATGAATGTGGCAAAGAAAATGTACGTGCCGAGTATTGGTATCCGAAGCTGCTTTTTGCCAAGCATTTCGCAATCTTTCTTCTGAAATACCCTCTTGATTTTTCCGGATATCTTGGCATTATGATATATCTCTCATTGTTTTCGGCGAAATCAAAAACACAAAAGACCTGGGAGATTGCTTCGAGTTCGAAAATGGTTCGATGATGCTTTCGTATATGATTTCTTCTCTCTTGCAAACGGTGTTTTGCTCTGTGCGTCGATTCGTCTACGCGTGTCTTCGCGGTGTCAATTTTCTTCTTCCTCGACGAGCGTCAAAAGTCGTTATTTTCTCCTATCACAGCATTGCGCGGGATGAATGGCGTTTCAGTGTTGATCCGGCAATATTTCGGAGTCAGATTGAATCATTGCTTGCTCACTATCGTCCGCTGGCGCTTTCTGAGGCGGAAGCATTTCTTCGCGGGTCTTGCGCGGTTGAGCAGCCTTCATTTGTTCTTACGTTTGATGACGGGTATCGGGATATTCTGGAGGTGAAAGATTTTCTTCTTGAGAAAGGTATTCGTCCGGCACTCTTTGTGCTTTCCGATACGAATCATGCCGATGGCGAAGAGCTTGGAACGAGTCGCGAATTTCTTTCGACATCGGAAATCCAAACGCTGCATGAGGCGGGATGGGAAATTGGTTGCCACAGTGCAACACATGGAGATTTTTGGGCGATGTCGCCGTCGCAGATACGACAGGAAACTGCTGGCGCAAAAGTGTCTCTCGAAAAGCGGCTCGGATTTCCTATTCGATATTTTGCCTACCCAAGGGGTCGGTATACGCCGACAGCACGCCGATTGATTCAAGGTGCAGGATATGAACTGGCGCTTTCCATGGACGATGGATTTCTTTCGGTGAAGACTGATCCGTTTGTTGTTCCGAGAGTCGGCGTTGACCGGACACATTCGCTGGGCGAATTTCGTGCGATTCATACCGATGCGGCGATTCTCTTTCGGAAAATTGCCAAGAAAGTTATTGGAAGATTTTTGTAGAAAACATACTTTATGACTTTTCGAGATCACATCATTCGTATTGTTGGACCTATCCGTGCATCCGTTATGCGCGTGATAGTTCCGAAGTCGAGGTATTTTCTTTTTGCTGCTCCTTCACGCCGATTGAAACCGATTAGCTCAAAATTTGGCTATGATCGTGGAATGCCGATCGATCGGTTCTATATAGAAGAGTTCCTAGAGAAAGTTCGCTCAAGCATTCGAGAGAAGTGCCTCGAAGTGACGGATAACACGTATACAAAGCGATTTGGCGGTGACGCTGTCACAGAGAGTCATGTTGTTGATATTGATGAAAAAAATCTGCATGCGACAATACACTCCGATCTTCGTGATATGCGATCCGTTGCAGACAATACATTTGACACGATTATTGCGACACATACATTTGGTGTTATTGACGATTTTGAAGCGGCTATTCGAGAGTGCGTGCGCATATTGAAGCCGGGCGGGACGCTCATTGCAACAGTCTCTTCTCTCGGTGTGGCGGCAGATCCCGATTTGGCTTTTTGGAGATTTACCAAGGCGTCGGCACGATATGTGTTTGGAAAATACTTTGACAAGCAGTCCCTTGAAGTTTCGACCTTAGGGAATGTGCTTTCGGGACAAGCTTTTTGGGTGGGGCTTGCCGCGGAGGAATTATCCGAAAAGGAGCTGGCGGTGGTTGATGAACGGTACCCTATAATAGTGTGCATTTGTGCAAAGAAACGATAATTTGTTCTCAAGATATTCGGTATGAATATAGAAACTCAGAAACTCTCCCCGGAAGAAAAGCGGCTTGATGTTGTTGTAAAGTTTTTTTATCCTGTCGTTGCTGGCATTGAGACGAACATATTGAATATCTATTCGTATCTTGCCAAGCAGGGATGGGAAGTGGTTATCCATACATCAACAAGTATTCCGAATTCCTCAGAAATACTCCCCTTAAAGGGAGAGATTCAAGGTCTTTCCATACAAAGATACAAATGGCGATGGTATGGATTTGTTCCCAAGATAGACTGGAGTCATTCAGGGTCCATATGTCTTCATAACTTCAATGTATTTCCGCATAGTTGGATTTTGATGAAGGCGCTTTTTTTGAAGAAGTTTCATCAAACATGTCGAACAATCTTTCTTGTTCCTCATGGAGGATATACTCCTGGTTGGTGGACATTCACTCCATTTCAGAGAATAATGAAGCGTTTGTATCAAAAATATATCGGCACTTTTTTGATAAATCACGCTGTGGACGGACTTCGATCTGTTTCTGAGTGGGAGAGCGAGGAAACAGTGAAGAGCGGTGTTCGTCGCGAAATTATAGAGACTATTCCGAATGGAATTGAACGAGAAGTATATTCGGATATTGAAGGATTGGCAAGTAAATCTATCCGCTCCCTTGTCCGTGAATTGGGGACCTATATTGTTCAAGTCGGGCGCATTCATCCTATTAAGAATCAACTTACAACGATTCGCGCTATAGCAAAAGTTTCGGGTGTTGTGTTTGCTATCGCTGGCCCTGTTACTGACCAGGCATATAAGCAAATTCTTGATGAAGAAATAAAGATACTCGACATCGCTAATCGGGTTCGATTCCTTGGTGTGGTAGATGGAATTGATAAGTATTATTTACTTCGGCATTCTCTTGCAAATACGCACATGGCATCATGGGAGAGTTACTGCAATGCAGTGCATGAATCAATGAGTCAGGGTTGTGTTTGTATTGTCGCTAAGGATACAGCTCTTGAGGAACTTATTAAGGATGGTGTTAATGGGTATGTTGTTCCAGTAGAGGATGCTGACGGCGTTGCCGACAGAATTCGTTTTCTTATGGAAAACAAGGGAAGTGTCGAGTTGGAGGCAATTCGGAGGCGAAACATCGCCTTTACCGCTGGACATTCTTGGGATGACCTTGCGCGTTTGGTTGAAAAATTTTATGAACGAGTTCTTTTGCGGCACCGATAAATCATGTTGTCTTGTATGAAAAGAATCTTCTTGTCGGTTCGAGGGAGTGGTTTTGCTACGGTGGGCGCTCTTCTTGTTTTCTCTACACTTGTTTTTGCGCTCTCTCTTCGTGGCTTGCCTGGGAATCCGACGTCAGATGTTTTAAATTCCTCTGAATGGAGAAAGGGCGGACCGCTGGAGCTGTCTCCCGAGCGCGGACGATTCGCATTGCTTTATTCAGTCCTTGAAGACCACTCGTTCTTTTTCTCTCTTCCTGTGGCGAGATTTGTGACGCCGGATTTGGGATTGACTCCTGATGGACGGTACGCCTCACTCTTTGCGCCGACGGTGTCGCTTCTCGTTGCCCCGGGGTATATCGTGGGGAAGTGGCTGGGCGATTCGCAGGTGGGTGCGTTCTCGATTATCGCGCTCTTGGCAGTGTTGAATGCCGTGTTGGTTCGATTGATTGCGATTCGGCTGGGTGCGCGTCTGCTCGCGGCATCTTTGGGGGCAATCGCATTTCTCTTTGGGACGCCGGCATTTGCGTATGGGACGACGCTGTATCAACATCATGTGTCGGTCTTTTTGTTGCTCATATCGCTTTTCTTATTTCTTCGATCGAGTGGGTGGTGGTCGCTCGCGGGCATATGGTTTTGTGTGGCGCTTTCTGTGAGTGTGGATAATCCAAACTTTTTCCTCTTGGCGCCGATGGGAATATTGGCATTTTCTCGCATCGTATCTGTTTCTTCCGGTGAGAAGCTCTTCGTCTCGTTTCGGCCGCTTCTGATTTCGAGTCTCCTGGTGCTTGCGGTGCCGATGGCGGGATTCTTGTGGTATAACGCAACGGTAAATGGAGGTGCGTTGAAACTCTCGGGGACGTTGCCAGCCGTGACAACATTGTCTGTGGATGGGCAATCCACTTCTCGAGACTTGGCAGAGGTGGCAATGGATGGAATAAGTAGTGATGAGGCAAAATCGGCCGTTGGGTTCTTTAAGACTAGGGATCTCTTGCAAGGACTATCGGTACATATCTTGAGTCCAGATCGCGGAGTAGTGTTTTATGCGCCGGTTACTCTTTTTGGTGTCTTTGGGTTGGCTTTTCTCTTTCGGAGGAAGGATGAATATGGCGTGGCAAATGTTCTCGTTGCGACGGTCGTGATCAATCTCTTGCTCTATTCGATGTGGGGGGATCCGTGGGGCGGGTGGGCATTCGGGTCGCGTTATCTTATTCCGAGTTATGCCATTCTGGGTATTGGCATTGGTATCGTACTTACCGAATGGCGGAAGAATCTTTTCTTTCTCGGAATCTTTTTCGTGGTTCTGGTCTATTCGATGTCGGTGAATGCGCTTGGAGCGATTACTTCGAATGCGAATCCTCCGGAACATGAAGTGCTTGTGCTCGAAGCACTCTCCGGAAAGGTTGAGAAATACACCGCTGAGCGGAACTGGGATTATCTGCACGAGAGCGGCTCGAAATCGTTTCTCTATCAGTCGTGGGCACACCGGTATGTGAGCGCTGAGCAATATTACTGGGGAATAGTGGCGCTTCTCGTTTTTGGGTCGGGGCTCTTGTGCGTCGGAATGATACGGGAGAATGTTCTTGAGAAACATCGTTTATGAAGTATCTTTTGAATAAAACATTTCTTTTGTTCTCGTTGTCTCGGGAGCGGCTGGAGTCGATTCGGCGGTTGTTTGATCGACATGGGACGGCGATAGTGGCGAGTGTGCTTTCGGCAGTCTCCGTGTGGGCGTTCGTGCTGTATTACCAGAACGGTCTGGGTCTTGCCTATAACGATGCGCGTTCGCATTTGGATATCGGGCGTCGTGTTGTTGAGGGGCTGCGTCCGGGATTTGCTCAGTTGGGAAGCGTGTGGTTGCCGCTCACACACCTTCTCATGACGCTGACCATCTGGAATGACTTCATGTGGCATTCGGGGTTGGCGGGTGCTCTCTGGTCGATGATTTCATATGTTGCGACAGGCATTTTGCTCTTTCTTTTCCTGCGCGAGCTCGGGGTCGGACTTGTGGGGCGATATGTCGGTGTACTTGTCTTCGCGGCGAATCTGAACATTTTGTATCTTCAGTCAACGGCGATGACGGAACTTGCGCTGATCGGGACCACAATGGCGGCCTCCTATTTTCTTCTCTTGTGGTATACACGAACACGACTCCCATTCCTCTTGCTTTCCGCTTTGTTTGTGATGCTTTCGACGCTCATTCGATACGACGGGTGGTTTCTCTTCTTTTTCGCATCGGCCATGCTGTTCGTGTCGGCATGGAAATCGGGCGGATATCGAAAGGCAGAGGGAACATTTGTTCTTTTTGCGACGCTTGCCGGGTTCGGTGTGTTCTTGTGGCTCTTGTGGAATCTACTTATTTTCGGTGATCCGCTCTACTTCGCTTTCGGTCCCTATTCGGCACACGCACAACAAGACGACCTGGCGGCAGCGGGTGTACTCCTGACGAAGGGAAGTTGGTTTCTTTCGGTGAAGATGTATTTCTACGCGCTTGCATACAATACAGATACGTTTGTTTTGATTTTGTCAGCTATCGGAGCGTGGATGTTGTTTTTCGATCGAAAGATAGACGCTCGCGCTCGATTTGCCTCGCTCGCGCTTTTTGCACCGCTCCTCTTCAATATTCTCGCGCTCTATTTGGGGCATTCGGTGTTGTTCATTCAGGGACTCTCGGGAGATACATGGTTCAATGTGCGATACGGTGTTCTTATGATGTCTTCGGTTGCGGTGTTTGTCGGCTATCTCGTGCATCGAGCGGCGGTGGTTCGTCCGGTTTTGCTCGGGACATTACTCTTTGTGTTTTTCTTTCAATTTTCGAGTCATGATGCGGTGACCATTGATGACGGGCGCACCGGAGCGAGCCAGAAGAATGTTACGGAAGTTGCGCGATGGCTGCATGATAATGCCGGACCCCAAAAGGGATACATCCTTATTTCTGCAGCGTCGCATGACTCGGTCATTTTCTCATCCGGATTGCCTATGAGCCGGTTTATTCACGAAGGAACCGGGCCGTATTATAAGAGTGCGATCAATGATCCGGACAATTGGGCGCGGTGGATCGTTGTGCGGAGCAATTCCGACAGTGATTCGACCTGGAGGCTTCTCAAAGACAATGTCGGTTTCTTGGAGGGGTATCGGCTTGTTGATCACTATCCGTTTGCGGATGTGTATGAGCTGAAGCCGGAATATCTTTCGGGGGTGATTACAGACGCGAATGCCATTCGCTAGGGTTTCTCGGTTCTTTTATTGTTGTGGTATGGTGAATGCATGAAGCGATTTTCTTTCTTTCTTTTTCTTCTTCTTTTCTTGGTGGCAATGGGAATCTTTGCGGCGGCTTTCTTTCTGTTGAGCGAACCGACAGTGACGATTTATCCGAAGCCGAATCCGAGATGGTGGGCGTTTCAGTCGGTTGATACGATGAAACACTCTCGTGATTTGGCACGTGAGAAGTTGCATGACGCTTCCTATGATGCAGTAATCGATCGAGAGGTGCGGGCTATCGCCGATACCGGCGCGACGCATGTGGCGATAGCGACGCCCTATGACGAGGAGTTCGTTCCGTATCTCAAGCGATGGGTTCTCGCGGCGCGGAAATATCATCTCGGCGTGTGGTTTCGGGGGAATTTCTCGGGGTGGGAAGAGTGGTTTGGCTATCAGAAAGTATCTCGCTCGGAGCATATTTTCAAAACACAGGCGTTTATTCGGCGACACCCCGATATCTTCCAGGACGGCGATGCTTTTTCGGCGTGTCCCGAGTGTGAAAATGGCGGTCCGGGTGATCCGCGATCGAATGGCGATATCGAAGGGTATCGGAAATTTTTGATCGACGAGTACGCCGCGACGCAGTCGAGTTTCGAGAAGCTCGGAAAAGAAGTTTCGTCAAACTTTTTCTCTATGAATGGCGATATTGCGAGACTTGTCATGGACAAGGGAACGACGGAAAAACTCGGCGGCATGGTAACGGTGGATCACTATGTCAGAACGCCGGAAGTGCTTGCTTCGGATGCGCAGGATTTTATATCGCGAAGCGATGGCGATTTACTTTTGGGAGAGTTTGGCGCGCCGATACCGGATATTAACGGCGACATGACGGACGAACAACAGTCCGTGTGGCTTCGCGATGTATTGTCTCGCTTTACGCACATTCCACGAGTTTTTGGCATGAGCTATTGGACGCAGACAGGAAGTTCGACGGCATTGTGGAATGAGAAGGGCGTGCCGCGCGCCGCAGTTGCGACGCTTGCCGAATTTTTCTCGCCGCAGGTGTTCTATGGCATTGTGCGAGATGAGCTTGGCGCACCGATTGCCGGTGCACAGATTTCTTCGGGTACTGACTTTTCGACGGCAACCAATGGCGAAGGATATTTCGAGCTTCGGGTTCCTTCCTCGCGCGAGGGATCGGCGCTTCTTTCTGTGAGTGCTCAGAGCTTTCTTTCTCAGGAAATTCCCGGAGAAACAACACAGATGTCGATTGTTCTGCCGAGAGAGGAAGAAACATGGTGGTTTCGATTGGAGAAATGGATGCGACGTCACCGTGAAGCGTGGCAAAGGGGATAGCGTCGCGCATATTGCTCATTTGCAGTGGAAACAGTATGCTGGAAGCGTCTTCTTTTGCGAGTGCGCGGAGATGGTTCCTGTGTTGGTGGTTGAGAGATCCCTCGACTTCGCTCGGGATGACAGAAGGTGTGTGGAGATTTATCTTGTAGAGAGTAGAGAGAGTTCTATTATAAGCGTATGAACAGTATGGAAAAACAACGAATTTTTTCGGGCATTCAGCCGTCGGGGAATCTGCATATCGGGAACTACTTGGGAGCGATAAAGCAGTGGGTTGATTTGCAGGAAATGTACGAGGCAATTTTTTGCGTCGTCGATCTTCATGCTATTACGATGCCGCAGGATCCCGAAACGCTTCGCAAACGAACGATTGAAATTGCAAAGATTTATCTCGCTGCCGGCATAGATCCGAATCGCTCGACACTTTTTATTCAGTCACATGTCCACGAACATTCGGAACTCGGATGGATTATGACTACAATTGCACGCATGGGGGAATTGGAGCGAATGACGCAATACAAAGACAAGTCGCAAAGAGGAGAATCGTCGAGTTCTGGAGTGGGGCTTTTCACATACCCAACATTGATGGCGGCGGATATACTTTTGTATGACACTGCCGTTGTTCCTGTAGGAAAAGACCAGATGCAGCATGTTGAACTGGCGCGTGATCTTGCGGAGCGATTTAACAAGCAATTTGGTGAAACATTTGTGATTCCGCAGGGGAAACTTTCCAAAGAAGGGGCGCTTATTATGGGGCTCGATAATCCGGCGAAAAAAATGTCGAAGTCGGCGAGTTCGGAATACAATTACATCGCACTCAATGATGATCCGGAAATGGCGAAGAAGAAAATCATGAAAGCGGTGACGGATTCCGGGTCGGAGATACTCTATGCGGACGATAAGCCGGCGCTCAAAAATCTCATCAATATCTATTCGCTTCTGGACGATGTCTCCACAGAGGAGGTCGTGAAACGGTATGCGGGGAAAGGCTATGCGGATTTCAAGCGAGATCTTGCCGATGTCGTAGCGCGATTCCTTGTTGGTTTTCAGGAGAAATTTCGTGCCATCTCCGACGATGAAGTGCTTCGAATTCTTCGTGGTGGCGCAGAACGGGCGCACGAAATTGCCGAACAAAAAATGCTCGATGTGCGGGAGAAAGTGGGTTTCGTGGCTCGGTAGATTCTGAACGTGTTGAAGTGACTGATTTTCTGAAATGCTCTTACTATGACTGAACCAGAGAAACGAAAGAAAAAGGGTATTGCTAATTTCGAATAGGTATTAGATACTGGAGTCGTAACCCATAACTCC
>CAYQPQ010000014.1:0-35212 GCA_964420045.1 uncultured Bdellovibrionales bacterium
TCACGAAACAAGTCTATCACGGAAAGTTCGGTTTCATAGTGTGATGTGTATAGATATTGGCGATGAAGTTCCAAAAGAGTGGGATATACAACCCATCAACCAACTCGCTCGGGATCAGCTTGCCTTAGAGGAATATACGCCCGATGAGCTCTGGGCAATGCGCGTGGTAGATTAACATTCCCACAAAACCAGTTGCTGACCAAAACCCCGAGATCACATCAACGGGTTTTTCATTTTCCCTTTTTATGTTTGAATCCCCAAAAAGCCATGCAACCATTCAACCATATAGCCTCACCCCTTCAATATCTCCGAAACTTCCTTCGCACATTTCTCCCAGCTGAACCGTCTCATGTTCTCCTGACCGTTCTCGATTATAGCACTGCGAAAGTCGCTGTCCAAGGCGATTTTTTCTATTCCTCGGGCGATATCTTCGACACTCAAAGGATCGACGAGGACAGCAGAATCTGCACCGGATACTTCCGGCAGCGACGACGTATTCGATGTCAACACGGGAACGCCGACGCTTTGCGCCTCCAAGACCGGCAGCCCAAACCCCTCATAGAGCGACGGGAAGAGAAATCCATCGGCATTTCGCAGCAACTCCCATTTTTCCTCCTCACTCACATACCCGACATTAATAACATTGTCTATATACTTTATTCTTAATTCCTGATTCTTAATTCTCTCATATCCAAACCCCGGCTTCCCCACCAACACCAACTGGTGATTCGTCCCGTACTTCTTCTTAAAAAGATCAAACGCCTCGATCATCCGAGCTACATTCTTTCGCGCCTCTATTCTCCCAATGAAAAGAAAGTAGGGTTTGGAAGATGGAATATTGAAGACGGAAGACAATCGTCCCGGATTACTTCCCAATTCCTTATTCTTGATTCCTAATTCCTTATTCCTCATTCCTAATTCCCTCCCGCCAACTCCTTCATACACAACCGTTATCTTTTCTTCTGGAACCCCATAGAGCCTCATCAAATCCTGCTTCGTATTCTCCGACACCGCAATAATACAGGACGCCCACCGGCACGAATTGCGAATCGACCACCGCATGTAGACTCGCTCCCACCACGAATACGCCTCGGGGCAAAACTCATACTCGAGCCCGTGTATCGTCACAACTGTTTTCTTCGGATGAATCCATGGCACCGTATGCGCCGGCACAAAGAGCGTATCAACCGGACGAAACAGCATCTCCAATGCCAACCTTCCCTGCGTCCATAGCTTTGGTCCCCACAATTCCTTCACTTCCCAAGTATTCGGCAACTCAAAATCCCTGTAATTCCCTCCATCTTCCATCTTCCATTTTCCATCTTCTGCCTCTCCTTTCCTCACATACAAAACAACCCGCTCCTCCGCGAGTTCATTTCGCAAATGCTTGATAACCTGATACGAATATTCCTCTATCCCCGTCCGCTTCAGAAGAAACGCCCGCGAAGCATCAATGCCGATAATCATACAAACATGAAAACAAACGACACAAACATGGGAACAAACAATACAAGTTGTAATTCCGAGCGAAAAATATTGTCATTCCGAGCAAAGCCGAGGAATCTCAATCCCAAAAAATCCCTTGCATTCTACTCAACACAGATCCCTCCGCTTCGGTCGGGATGACAAAAGAGCATTATTACTTCCCTCCATGAGAGAAATGGGCATCTTACTTCCCTATCATGATGCTTCGTTTATAGATATCGAGGTTATCGAGCACGATGCCTGTGCCTTTGGCAACGCAGAATGCCGGATCGTCGGCAACAAAACACGGAACACCGATGGTTCGCGCGATCAACTGATCCAGGTTCTTGAGTTGCGCCGTGCCGCCAGAGAGAATCATGCCTTTGTCCATGATATCCGCCGCGAGTTCGGGCGGCGTTTCTTGGAGCACGTGCTTGATCACATTGATGATTTCCCGAAGCTCATCTTGTATCGCCTCGGTAATTTCGTTCGACGACACCGTGAGCGTTTTCGGAAGTCCACCCATCAGATCACGCCCGCGCAAATCGAAGTACTCTTCCTTTACCAATGCGATCGCGGATCCAATCGTCTTTTTCACCTCTTCCGCCGTGCGCTCGCCGATCGCCATGCTGTACTTGCGCTTGATATAGTCCGATATCGCCTGGTCGATACGGTTCCCTCCAACGCGCGCCGAGTGCGCCGCCACGATTCCTCCGAGCGAGATAATCGCAATCTCCGACGTACCGCCGCCGATATTGATGATCATATTTCCTTGCGCCGTATGAATCGGGATACCGGCACCGATCGCCGCAAGTATCGGCTCCTTCACGACATAGGCGGACTTGGCACCCGCCTTGATCGCCGCGTCTACCACTGCACGGCGTTCCGTCGACGTCACTCCCGCCGGAATAGAGAGTACCACCTCCGGACGGAAAAACCGGAGCCGCCCCGACACCAACCCGATAAAATATCGGAGCATCGCCTCGGTAATGCGATAGTCCGCGATCGCGCCATCTCGAAGCGGCTGCGACGCGACGATAGTGTCGGGCGTTCGCCCGAGCATTTCTTTCGCCTCATTGCCAACTGCAAGCACCTTATTTTCCCCGATGGACACAGCAACCACCGAGGGCTCGTTCACAACAATCCCTCGCCCCGGCACAAAGACCAGCGTATTCGCCGTTCCCAAGTCAATACCAATTTTTTTGACAAACACGATAAGAGAATGAGGAATTAGGAATGAAGAATGAATCGACAAATCCAGCGTCTTTGTCCTATTCTTCATTCCTTATTCTTTATTCACCCGCTCAATCTTCGCACCAATTTTTTGCAGCCGTTCTTCGATCCGCTCATATCCACGATCGACTTGGTAAATATCCTCGATCGTAGTCGTCCCCTCTGCGGCAAGCGCCGCAATAATAAGCGCCGCTCCGGCACGAAGGTCAAAGCTCTTAATTGTCGTTCCCCGCAAACGCGCCGGACCGTGAATTACCGCCTGATGCGGATTCAAAATGACAGATTTTACCCGCATTTTCTCAAATTCGGAAATGTAGTTGAATCGCCCTTCGTAGAGGTGTTCATGTATAAGCGTATCCCCTTCAGCTCTTGTTGCAAGAACTGCAAAGAGAGACAAAGCGTCCGTCGGAAGACCCGGGTAGAGCTCCGCCTTCACTTTTCCGGGAGAAACCAGTTGCTTTGCCGGAAAAATAGTTATTCGATCAGATTCAATACGGAAGCTCACGCCGAAATCGCTCATTTTCTCAAGCACAAGCTCAAGGTGATCCTCCCTCGCATGTATCACAGACAACTCGCTCCCGGTCACCGCGCCGAGCACAAGAAACGTTGCCGCCTCAATCGGGTCGGGAATAATCGTATGCTCCGCTCCGTGCAAATCCCCGCCATCAACGACGATCGTGTGCGATCCCAATCCCTCAATCTTTGCGCCCATCGCCACCAAGAAATTTCCAAGATCCTCAACATGCGGCTCGGCGGCGGCAATCTTGATCACCGTCCTCCCAGGAAGTGCCGCTGCCAACATCAACACATCTTCCGTAGCGGTTACCGAAAATTCTCGCTGCACAACCTTTCCCGCCCTGCGTCCGGTCGCATCAATCTCATAGTGCTTTTCGTGTTTGGTAATCCGTATCCCGAGCTTTTCCAATGCGTCCACGTGCGTCTCTATGGAGCGTGCGCCAATAGCGCAACCGCCGGGATGTCCGAGATCGAATCGATCGCACCGCGCCGCAAGCGACCCGAAGAGCAGTACCGACATGCGAACTCGACGCGCCTCTTCGAGCGACATCTTTTCGGGAAAGAGGTGCTTCGCTTCGATCCGAATCGACCGTTCGCCGATCCACTCCACCTCCGCACCGATACTTTTTATAATCTCAAGCAACCGAAATACATCCTCAATGCGCGGGACATTGTGGAGAATGCAAGGTTCTTTCGTGAGGAGTGTCGCCGCGATAATGGGCGCTGCGGCGTTTTTTGACCCGCGCACCTCGATTTCGCCCGAGAGCTTCGCTCCTCCTTCAATACGGAAGATTTCAGTAGCCATGCGCGCAGTATAGCCGAAAAGCCGATCTGATTCAAGGAGATATGCCTAATTCTCAAGGCGCTCGCGAATCTTCCTCACGATATCTTCCAGTTTCCAATCGGATTTTATGAGGTAGTCAAATGCCGCCTGATCCAAAGATTTCAGCACGCTTTCCCCATCATTCACATTGGTCAGCATGATAACTTGCGCGATCTTTCCCCACGAATCTTCCCGTAGTTTGGAAAGCATTGTAAGGCCGTCCATTTTCGGCATAATCACATCGAGCAAGATAAGATCCGGACGCTCACGAAGTGCCATCTCAAAACCAACAATGCCATTCTCCGCCTCGAACACAGCAAACTTTTCATACAAAAGCTTTTCGGCAAGCGCTCTTCGCAAAGAATCGTCATCCTCAACAATAAGGATTTTCTTTTTCTCCGGCTCCATAACCGTACCTTAAAAAAATTAGTCCGTAGCTAAAGTTCCTCTTTCCATTCAATTTGTTTGTTTCCCTCCTGTGGGCGCATACCGGAAACCGGCAACATAAGAGTAAAGGTTGTTCCCTTCCCCTCTTTCGAGGTAAAAGTTACCGTTCCGCCCGAGTGCTCCGCGATGGATTTGACGATATACAAACCAAGTCCCGTTCCATCGGTTTCCTTCTCGCGGATATTTGAGGCTCGAAACAATTTGGTAAATATTCGTGGTCGATCTTCTGCCGGAATTCCATATCCTGTGTCTGAGACGGAAATAGTGAACATTTTACCATCTTCGCCAATGGCAATCGATACCGAAATTTTCCCTTCCTCCGGCGTATATTTCACAGCATTTGTCAAGAGATTCTGGAATACGATTCTCGTGAGTTTCGGATCAACCAGCACCTTTGGAAGATGCTCGGAAAATTTCTCTTCTATAAACAGCTTCTTTTCCGAAATCTTCGGTTTCAATTCATTCAGCACATCTCGAGCCAGTTCCACCACATCCGTCGGCTCCGGCTGAACCGCAAAAGTGCCCAGCTCAATCCTTGAAACATTGAGGAGAGCGTTCACTAATTCCACCATGCGCCGACTTCCATGACTCACCTCGTTGAGATATTCCCGCTGCGTATCGGTAATCGGTCCCGCATCTTCCGAAAGAAGCATCTCTGTATACCAATTAATCGCGGAGAGCGGCGTCCGAAGCTGATGAGAGGCGAGCGACACAAATTCCGTTTTCGCGCTGTCAATCTCCTTTTCCCTGGTAATGTCTCGCTCTATACCAACAAAAAACTCGAGAACGCCCTGTTTATTTACGATAGGAGAAATACTGGAAAGTGCCTGATATGAGGTTCCATCCTTTCGTTTATTGGTAATCTCCGCAACAAACGGCTTCTTCTCAATTTTGATAACATGCCAGAGATGCTCGTAGAATTCCTGCGTCATATTTCCCCCCCACAGTTCTTTCGTGCCAACCTTTTTCCCGAGAATTTCTTCAGGGCTAAACCCGGTAATCCGTTCCAATCCGGCGTTCGCATAGAGAGCAATGCCATTCGGATCGGTAATCACCACATGATCAGATGTTCCATCGAGCGCGATTTTGAATTTCTCCAAGTCGGATGCCAACGACTCCGCCCGACTCCGCTCCTCTTGAACATCCTCAAGTACATTGAGCATCACGCGTTTTGTTTTCTCTAGTTCCTCATTCTGATTTATGATATCCTCCTCGGAATTTTTCTTCTGTGTAATAAGAAAGCGGACGGCAATATAACGATCCGGCATTCCGGAAGCGTCAAATATGGGCGCAATCGACGTATCCACCCAATAATATGATCCGTCTTTCGCTCGATTTTTAATTTCCCCCCGCCACACCTTTCCAGAAGCAATCGTCTTCCAGAGATCATCAAACATTGAGTCGGGCTGTGATCCTGATTTGAGTATTCGATGGTTCTGCCCGATAAGCTCCTCCTTGGAATACTTCGAGATCCGCACGAACAAGTCGTTCGCGTAAATAATCGTTCCCTTTGCATCCGTCACAGAAACAAGCGCCGCCTGATTCACGGCACTCAACAACGCATTGTAGTACAGCGTCGTGAGATGTTCCTCCATTTTTTCCGGAAAAATATCATTCATAGCCGGAGAATTCTTCTGACCGTATGTATTGATCATCAATCGAAAGCGCCGCCAATATCTCCCGAGCCGCCCTGACCATTCCTCGAGGACCCGACACATACCAAAGACCCCTTCCAGAATGTTCCTTCACATGCGAAGCTATCGCATCCAATGTCACGTCGCCAAACACGGGAATGCAGTTGATAAAACCGGAATACTCCATAAGTTCATCAAGATACGCCGCGCTCTCGCGATTATGATTGTAATAGAAGAGCGTTATATGCGCCGGAATTTTCGTATTGGCAATATGTCGTATCATACTGAGAAACGGCGCGATACCGATACCTCCCGCAAGAAACACTATCGGGATACTCATGTCTTCGGGCAGGGTAAATACACCTTTCGGACCTTCAATGGAAACCTTGATATCCCTCCCGATTTCCCACTCTTTCAGAATCTCCTGTTTGAAATGACTCTCCGAATTTCGAAAGACCATTGCCAATCGATACGGATCTTCCGGAGGCGAAACGAGAGAGAATTCCCGGTATTGCTCCCGCTCCTGGAGATGATACAGCGTCGGCAACGTCACTGTCACATACTGCCCGGCAGTAAACCTGAACGGTTCCGAGGTTCTCAGTATCACTTCCGTTGTATTCAAGGCTCTCGCAGCAACGTTCTCAATCGTCATCATGCGTGTTTCCATATTTGTTCTCAAATTCCCGTATCTTTCCTTTCAGTTCAATCATCTTTGATTCCCGGTCCATCATGATTCGATTCATTCGTTCAAGCTCCACGGTGCGTTCCGCCACTTTCTTCTCTATGCTCACTCGATTCCCTTCAAGTTCCTCCGCCATGCGATTAAATGCTTCCGAAAGTTCTCCGAATTCATCGCGCGATGCTATAGCGGTACGCACTGAAGATTCCCCATGAGCCACTCTCTGCATCGCCGATTTGAGCTCAAGTATCGGTTTCGTAAACCGGGAAGATACTCGCCAAATAACAATAACCGACAATACCGACCATGCCACGATGCCCGCCGCAACAATATCCAACACGCGCCTCAGCGATTTGTCGAATATCTGCGATTCATTGACGTGTTTGGAAAGAGTCTTGTCCGAAAATGAGCTGAGTTCCATTCTCTCATACTCCTCATGCGTACGCGCCAGCGTTTTCACCTCTACGATAAGGAAAAGCCATGTACCAGCGCCCAAGAGAACAAGCGCTAAATAACTCGCAAACAACCGACTTCGTATATTCATACGACTGTTCTGAGATGCTACCGGGTCACGCTAATAGTTGCCCCTTGTTCAGCGCTCGGCGCGCATACCGTCACCCGATTATTCGAGCTTCGCACAATATAGTACCCCGCTCCATCTGTCGAAGAAACCGACGGATCAATCGGTATGCTCGTCACATATTTCTGATTGTCCGTAATAACGGAAATATCAACGCCTGCCGAACATGTCCCTGTTGCGCCAGCCTTGCATATTTGATACGCAGCGGTAGCGTCGCACGTCGAGCTCGATGGAATGGTCGGCAATGTCCCATTGTTGTCAAGAGAATATTGATAGACAGCATTGAGTATCGTGGTCACATCGGCGTGACGCTCTGCATTCCGCGTATCGCCGAGTTGCTTTGTCGGATTGATAGCCAAAATGACAATGCCCGCAAGAATTGCAATCGCTGCCACTACCAAGAGGATTTCGATCAGCGTGAAGGCTTTTTTGTTCTGCATAATGAAGTGTCCATGTAATTTATTCCTTTTTCCGTCATTCCCGTCCCGCTTAGCGGGAGGGATCCAGTCACCACCAGCTCAACAGTGTCTCTACAAATAAAATTTGTCGTGTATTCTCTGTAAATCCAGCGGAACCCAAGCACTCGTCTTCGTGGGCGTGACGCATATTACCGCGTCACAGAAATCGTGGCGTTCTGTTCGGCGGTTGGTGCAGACACTGTCACTCGCCCATTTGCAGACTTACTGATAGTGTACCCCGTACTGTTTGTTGTCGAACCGGTCGGATCGAAAGGCATGGCGACAAGATATTTCTCATTGGTTGTAAGAACACTCAGATCAATAAGGCTCGTGCACGTCCCTCCCGTCTTACAAATGCCCGTCGCCGTGGTTGTAATAGAAGCCGGCAGTGTACCGTTATTGTCAATCGCATACTGGTAGACGGCATTGAGGATCGTGTTGACATCGGATCGACGCTCTGCATTCCGCGTATCGCCGAGCTGCTTTGTCGGATTGATAGCCAGAATGACAATGCCCGCTAGAATGCCAATCGCCGCAACAACCAACAAGATCTCGAGCAGGGTAAATCCTTTTTGTTTCTCCGATGAAAACAATGCTTTTGGGGAGTCCTTCATGGCAATGCCAAAAAAATTATCACAAACCACCACAATGACACCGTCAGTATATCATACACCGTTAGAAATCGCCCGTCTCCTTCCAAGAGGCCACGGTGATATCTGGGGTAATTTTACTCAGAGTAATCTTTGCCTTTCGTGTCACGGATCCAACTACTCCGGTCACAGTCATCGTCCGATTTTGCCCGCCCTGGCTCGTCACGGTATACGAGCATGTTCCTTATCCCAGCGTAAGCGAGCCGCTCCCCGTAAATGACGTGGAATTTCGTATCTCCAGAAGAGCATTCTCCGCACAC
The DNA here is from genome assembly GCA_964420045.1 of uncultured Bdellovibrionales bacterium. Classification (GTDB taxonomy): domain Bacteria; phylum Patescibacteriota; class Minisyncoccia; order Moranbacterales; family UBA1568. The sequence continues at coordinate 8,745 of CAYQPQ010000014.1, forward strand.
GCATCCGACAGCGCCTTTGCCTGATACATTTGCTGCAGAGCAAATCCTGTCCGAGAATTCCCCAGCCCGAGCAACACAAGCGATGTTGATATGGCAACACCAACCGCGCCAACGATCAAAACGCTGAGCAGGGTAATATATCCGGGTTGTTTCTCGATATTTACCATATCCAAGAAGAGTCTGTCGAGTTAAAAGTAAGCAATAGCAAACCGCCTTCTCAATGCCGAAGCGTTGCCGATGTCAAAAAAGTCTTTGAAAAAGAATACTCATTTCTTCCGGAAACATTCTTTGCGGTTATCGTATATTCGACGCGAATCGTACCAAGCGTGCCCGATCGAGAAAAATTGGAAACCGTCAGATTCGAAACAATCACACGACTATTCGTCAAAGCGATAGCCCCGGAAGATCCCTCTTTCACTCGGAGCGCACCAGATGCAACGTCGAACACAGTCGGATCACCTCCCGAATCATCCACAACCAGAGAGAGTGTCGAGGCGTTCGAACCGGGAGACGGGGTGTTAATACCGCTCGCATTTCGAATTGTTTGCGTTATGATCTGAAGCACTGCCGCACCTTGCCCCTCCACTTCGGCTATCGTTTGGTTCTTGATGCGCGATCCAAGCAGCGTCGAGAGAAACAGCGAAACGACCAGCAAAAGCGCCGCCGCAATACCCGCGTACAAAAGCAGTTCGATAAGCGTAAATCCCTGTTGTTGAGAGACGTGTTGTTTCATAGCATTCATGGAAGAGCACAACAGGTATCCGCCGAAGATCCTCCTGTGCAGAGAATATCCCCGCCAGATTCATACACTTCACCGTTATGTTTGCACTGAACCGTATTCTGCCGGCACGTCCCCTGACTATAACCAAGCGGCACTACAAAGCTCGTACACGAGACAGGCACAGACAAACTCCCTCCCTGCCAACCGGTAAGGCGCGAAACAAGTGACACTTGACCCGTTCGTTCTGGATTTTGTTGCCAGGAAACGTTCACGGTAATTTCTTTTTGATTCGTACCCGCCGAACTAATCGTCACGGTGCGCGTAAAGATGTCCTCCGCATCGGAAGACCCCGAAAAACTCCAGTGCCCGCCGGAAACCGCCAACCCATACGTACCATTCGAAAGATTGGCAAAGTCGGCATCGCGAATATTTCGTGTCGCTTCAAGACCTTCTTCCGCGAGAAACACCGCTCGCGCCCGATTTCCCGAAAGCAGAGTCGCCTCTTCGCCATAGAGATACGCACCAACCAAAGCCGTTACCAAAAGCGAGAAAACAGCCCCGGAGAGAAGCACTTCCACCAGCGAAAATCCTCGCCTCTTTTCAGTAGTCAACCATTCCCTTGGCATTGATCGTAATTGTTCGAGATTCATTGGCGGGAGAAATAAACGTTGTCACGCCGGTCGCAATCGGCATGCCGGTAAATTTCGCAAACACTATTTCGGATAAACCAGACGACACAATACTCGTCGGAACCGCAAAGAGTTCGTCAAGCGAAGTGTCTCGACCGGCATAACTCGTCCCTTTGAAAAGGGTGATGCTCCCAGTTTGAACGCGCACCCCCCAACTCGCATCGCCATCAAATGCCTGCGCAAGCACGGCCGCTCGACGGCAACTCTCCGCGAGAGTCGTCGCGGCGATGTCCAAATCGTTTCTCACTTGGAACGATTGATATATCGGTACAGAAATACCGGCAATAGCCGCAATCGCCGCGACAGAAAGCAACACCTCAATCAGAGTGAAAGCGCGCGCTGATGATGTCATGGCAATGATTCACGTATCGTCTTCACATAATCTCCCGATACCCAACCCGTCTTCCCGTCCGGCAAGACAACGGAAAACCAACCATCACGCTCTTCCGAAGAAGAGAGCTCATCTCCCGGCAGAACCTTTCCCACAAGCGCTCCGGATACTGAGGGAGTATCGCGAACATTAAGATACCCCGTTCCCGTTTTCTGCACACGAAGCAGTACCGTTACTGTTTCAGGAACAATTTTCGACTCAACGTTTTCCATCGACACCGACTGCGTTTCAAGAGGCATCGCCTCTTGCGGAGATTCAGGAGACACCGCTGTCACTCCCCCTTCGACCGGCGGCGGAGTGGGAGATTCGTTTTGATTCAACCCGCCGACCAAACTGTATATGGGCAAAATAACCGCGAGCGCGACTCCCACCACCCCAAGCCATACCAAGACTAACAGTATCGGTTCCAAAATAACCGCAAGATTTTTCGTCGTCGCATCCGCTTTGCTCTCATAGGTTGATCCGATTTTCAAGAACGTCTCCGGGAGATTTCCCGACCGTTCGGCCGCCACGATAAGTTGCTGAATGGGACGTGAGATGCGGCGATCTCCCCGACGCAACATCTCGAAACTCTTTTGGAAAGAATTCCCCTCCTCAATCGAATCGCGAAGATGCAAAAAAAGTTTCCGATACGGAATCGAATCGGTCGCCTTTGCCAAGGAATCCAGCGACTTTGTGACCGGCATACCCGCCGAAAGGAGCGTCCCCAGGAGGTAACCAAACCTCGCTGTTTCCACTTCTTTTACCAGTTGTCTCACTCCGGGAATAAAAAAGAGAAGATACTGTCCGATAACCTTTGTCTTTGGAAAAAAGAACACAAAATAGAAAAGAGTCGCAAGCAAAGCGGCGGCAAGAGGAATCACCTTCCACCCGGAAGTGTTCAAAAAAACGCCCATTCCAATCAAAACCCGCGTAATCCACGGGAGTGTGATCTTCAACTGCGAAAAGACCAGCGCAAGTTTGGGCAGGATAAACCAAGCAATGCCAATGCCGACAACAGCGGTCACCGCAAGTACGAAAATCGGATAGGTCATGGCGGAACGAAGTTTCGACCGAAAAAGACGATCTTTTTCTTCTTCGATCGATATCACCTTGAGATTTTCAACCAGCCGACCGGATTCTTCGCCAATGCGAACGAGCGACACAACATGCGCGCGAAACAAACCGCTTTTTTCCAAAGTCGCCCAGAGTGCCGATCCGCTTTCAATATCCGTTCGCATGGCAAGTAATATTCGCTTCATGCGATGCGAAGGCGTCTCTTCGGCAATAGCACCGAGCGCACTCACAACCGGCATCCCCGCCGACACGAGCATGCTCAAATTTTCAACTAAATAGTCCAACTCTTTCCCGAGCCCAACGGTAGCAAAATGACTGTGTGTTGCAAAGTTTGCGACATTCATACGTTCGGTGGCTCAGCAACGCGCAGTAACTCCTCAACCGTGGTGATGCCGTTCTTCACCTTGAGAACGCCGTCCTCAAAAAGCGACCGCGCTCCTTCCTGTCTCGCCAATTTCCATATCTCTTGCGTTGAGGGCTTTCGCACAATAAGGTCCTGCATGGCCGGCGTAATACGAATACATTCGAAAAGCGCCGTCCGTCCCTTGTACCCCGTTCCGCTACACATCGCGCAACCCTTCCCTTCGTAGAGCGTAGTTGAATCACCGCCGAAATATGTTGCCACTGCAGACGCCCATTTCCTCGCGCCTCCTGACGCATCCGTGGCAACTCCCGCACGACACGCGGCGCATATCTTGCGAACAAGACGCTGCGCGACAACAATTTCAAGCGTCGATGCCAGGAGAAACGGTTCGATGCCCATGTCAATCAAACGAGGAAGTGCTGTTGCCGCATCATTCGCATGAAATGTCGAGAGAAGCAAATGCCCGGTCAGTGCCGCATTCACCGCAATCTCAGCTGTTTCTTGATCGCGTATCTCGCCTACAAGAATAGTGTCGGGATCCTGACGCACAATCGAACGCAAACCCTGCGCAAAGGTCAAATTCGTTCGCGTGTTCACCTGAATTTGATTCACCCCTTTCACCTTGTATTCAACGGGATCCTCGATAGTGGTGATATTCGCACTGGAACTGTTCAAAAGTTTGAGAAGAGAATAGAGTGTCGTCGTTTTTCCACTTCCGGTCGGTCCGACAACCAAAATCATTCCGAATGGTTTCTTGGCAGATACTTGCAAAAGTTCTTGATTTTCTGACGAGAGTCCGATATCGGACAGTGAAAGCCCTTCGATATACGCCGAGAGCACGCGAAGCACTACTTTCTCTCCTTCCACCGTTGGAATAATAGATGTTCTCATGTCAACCACCCGCCCGTCTTTCTCATGCCGTAGTGATCCATCTTGCGCGGAGAAATGTTCGTCAATGCGCAAACCGCTCTTTACTTTTATTCGGTTTAAGAGCGTATCGTAATATTCCTTCGGGAGCGTGCCGGCGTTTTGCAAGACGCCATCCACACGAAATCGAATATTCGCACCCTCTTCATTGGGCTCGAAATGAATATCCGACGCTTGAAACGCAACCGCATCTTCGAACACTTCCTCCAGAAAACCAGAAGCAACACGATCATTTTTCTCAAGAAGCTTTGAGAATCGCGTCTCCAGCGATTTCTTGTAGTGAATGAAAAGCGACTCGATATCTTCCGGAAGCGAATAGGTCATCACAACCGTCTTGCCGGCAAATATCGGAGCAATTTCCGAAATTGTTGACTCGTCTCGCGGAGCATCCGTCGCAACAACCACCGTCGCTTGATTCTCCGAAAAGACCACCGCGCGGTGCTTCTTCGCTATCTCTTCGGGAATCCGCTTCACCTGATCCGGTGAGACAGACGCAGAATTCAAATCGGAATACGGCACACCCAGCGACTCGGCGATCGCCTGCCCCAAAAGGTCATTGCTCATCAGACCCTCCTCCAAAAGAAGCGTCGTCAGCGAAACACCCCGAGCTGCCGCCATTTCTTCTGTCTTGCGAATATCAGCCTGCGTCACGTAGCTCCCCTCAAGAAGAATCTTTTTGATTTCTTCCGCGCTCATTTCCATAGGAACATCGAGGTTCAGCCCAAAGAAACTCTCAAAGCAGCTCGAAGAATACTTGGGATAAACTTTTTTTATTTTCTGTTTTTTCAAAAATCAGCATACGCCTCACGGTGCCTCAAACACATATTTGATACGCTCGACAATTTCGGAGACAGAAATATCCGACTTTACAAGAAAGCCTGACGCACCAAGCGTCCGGGCACGCGATTCATCTTCCGCCTGACTCAAATTGGTCAGCACAATCACCGGCGTTGTATTGCCGTGCTCTCGCAACGCCGTCAATACGGCGAATCCGTCAACCTTCGGCATAACCAAATCCGTCAAAATGAGGTCGAACGATTCTTTTTGCAAAATTGCCAATCCCTCTTCTCCATTCACGGCTGTCTTCGTTTCAAAACCCACATGCGTCAGTTTTAATTCCAGCGCCCGAGCCAGTGGCCTTTCATCTTCTATGATAAGTATTTTTTTCGTTTCACTCATACGGAACAATGCCAAGAAATTTCACAAGAATTCTTCTCAAAAGAATGTCTTCAAACACCAACGCATATTTTGAGATATGCTCTGCAACTAGTGTAGCAGGTGCGCGACAAAGAGACAAAAACCACTCGCGTCTTGCAACTCAATGCTTCAGAAACGATCCTCTTCTCCGCTTTCGGTGAAATGATATGGCACATCGGTGCGCCTCGCTATTGGCAAGAAGTATGGCATCATGATGCATTGTTCGCTCTTTTTTCGGACCAAGTATTCCTTTCGGCTGATGGCGTTCGTCCTTCAAAACCGAGACAACGGGGATATCAAGAGCGAACTCTGCAAGAACGGCTTCGGCGACATGTCGCTGTAGATTCGATCCGTCAACAACGATAAGCTGCGGAAGCGCCCACTCGCTATGCTTCAATCGCCGGCGTAACAGCTCTTCAAGCGCCGCGAGATCATTGCCATTCGCCTCACCACGCAGTATAAACTTTCGATATTCCTGCCGATGCATTTCTCCGTTTCCTACAACTGTCATGACGCCCACCGCGTCCGACCCGCCAAGGTGCGCCACATCATATGCCTCAATACGAAGTTTGGCATCTGCGGAAGGCGCATCAAACATATCTTTCTTGAGCAGAGCCACATCTTGAATATGCGAAAGCGCGAAGAGCGTTTTCTTTATTTCGTTCGCGCGCTCAAAATACAGGGCTTTCGCTTCGGATTTCATTTCGCGTTCCAAATTTTTGATGATCGTCGTTTTCTTTCCCGAAAAGAAAAGCTCTATGTTCCGTATCGTTTTGCCATATTCACGCGCCGACACCGCACCGACACACACGCCAGGACACAATCCAATTTGATGATTGAAACACCCGCCCAGATCTCTCATTTGTCGAGAAGCGCGGCGGGCAGACTCGATCGCATCTTTCTTTTGTCCCACATCGTCAAGCGGTATGCAAACATCCCGGAACGGAAATATTTTCCGTACGATTTTCACCGCCTCCTTAAGCGATCCACTGCTCGGGAATGGTCCAAACATCGATCGAATATTCATTTCCCGCTCCAACCCACCGATCGGCAGACACATTCCCCGTTCTGTTTTGCCTAATTCTTTATTCTTCATTCTTAATTCTCCGTTCCTCAAGTGCTTCCCTCGCATAACCAGCACGCGCGGAAACTTCTCCTTCGTAATCACAACGGAGTTCCAGCTCTTGTCATCCTTCGCGTCCGTATTGTATGTCGGACGATGTTTGTGAATCAGATTCGCTTCGAGGAGAAGCGCCTCGAGCGCCGAGTCCACCTCTTGCCATTTGATATCCACTGCCAGTTCAAGCATGCGCACAATTTTCGGCCCGCGCGTCAATAGCATATCCTGTATGAAATAACTCCTCACTCGATCTCGGAGCGATGTTGCCTTGCCGATATACAACACCTTCCCTCCATCATCCACAAAGAAATACACCCCCGGTGAATCGGGAAGTTTTTCGCGATATTTCGTATCGAATGTTTCAAGAGTCATACTACATCGTGGATCACGCGATTCTTCGCATCAAAATTTACCAAAAAAGCGATCGCTTGTGCCAGTCGATCCGAGTCATGTCGGATAAATGATCGTGTCGCCGCAATTGCATCACTCTTTCGGATGGACGGCGCTCGATCCGATACAACATCGGCGCGAAGCACACGATATGTCCGAGACACATCCCTCTTCGTTTCAAAATCAACCAGCATACCTTCTCCTTCTTGCTGTTCATATTTCCTCACCAACTCTTTGTTTGGCTTGCGAACATTCCAGACGACAAAGTCAACCCGACCGCGACCGATATATCTCTCCAGTTCCCGCACAAAATCATCAACATCCCACCCGCTCGTGTGCCCGCGTTTATTCGTCAGATTGGCAACAAATATCACCCGAGCCGATGCGTCACGTATCGCTCTTGCGCAACTCCTGATAAGCACGTTGGGCAAGAGACTGCAGTAGAAATTCCCCGGTCCAATCACAATCGCATCCGCTTCACTGATTCTTTTCAAAGCAAGCGCGCTCGCCCGGACTGACTTTGCGAAAGAAAATTTCTCGACGCCTACTTCTTGCAATATCTCCGCGTGATTGATCTCATTCTCTCCCCGCAGTATCGTGCCATCGGACAACTTCATCTCGAGATGCGCATCGTCATCGGTAACGGGAATAACTTCACCGCAAACATTGAGTATCTCCATCGCGCAGCGCACTCCTTCCGAAAAATTTCCTTCCATCTTTTCGAGCGCCGATAAAAACAAATTGCCGAAGCTGTGCCCCTTGAGTCCGCCATTCTCAAAGCGGTAGTTCATAAGCTCGCGCATTTTCTCCGACGACTGCGAAAGCGCCACGAGACACTGCCGCACATCGCCCGGCGGCAACACGCCAAGTTCATCCCGAAGCACTCCGGTCGATCCGCCATCATCCGCCATGGAGACAATCGCCGAAAGCTGAAACGGATGCCGCTTCAACCCCATGAGCAGCGTAAAGCTCCCCGTCCCCCCGCCAATCGTCACAATCCGTTTGGTGCGCATAGTACCAGCAGGAACTTATTTTTGAAAGAGTATTCGTTTCAAATACTCTCCTGTGTGAGACTTCGGATTATTGGCAATCTCTTCCGGCGTGCCTTTGGCGACAAGGCGACCGCCGCCCGATCCGCCTTCGGGGCCGATGTCGAGAATATAGTCGGCACTCTTCAAAATATCCATATTGTGTTCGATGGTCACTACGGTATTGCCCTTCTCAACCAGTCTATCGAGAATCTCGATAAGCTTCTTCACATCCTCGTAGTGGAGTCCGACCGTTGGTTCGTCAAGAAGGTACATGGTTCGTTGGAGATTGGGGCGATAGAGTTCGCTCGCGATTTTGATGCGCTGCGCCTCGCCGCCCGAGAGCGTGGTTGCCGACTGTCCAAGCTCGAGATAACCGAGTCCCACATCAAGAAGCGTTTGCAACCGATCGGCAATCGCGGGAATGTCTTTGAAAAACGGGTGCGCTTCTTCGGCAGTCATCCTGAGAATTTCGTAGATGTTTTTGTGCTTGTAGGTCACCTCGAGCGTTTCTTTGGTGAAGCGTTTTCCGCCGCACACATCGCACGGCACATACACCGTCGGCAAGAAGTGCATCTCGACGGCAATCTGCCCGTTCCCTTCGCACGTTTCGCATCGCCCGCCCTTCACATTGAATGAGAACCGCCCCGATCGCCACCCGCGAAGCCGCGCCTCGGACGTCATTGCAAACATATCGCGAATATGCGTCCACATGCCCGTGTATGTCGCCGGATTGGAACGCGGCGTCCGTCCGATGGGCGACTGGTCAATCAGCACGGCACGAGAAAGGTATTCCGTCCCGATGAACGAAGCGCAGTTCACAGTCTTTGGACTCCGATATCGACGGTCGAGTCGCGCGCGAAGGTTTTTGTGCAAGATCTCATAGAGAAACGATGATTTGCCCGAACCCGAGACGCCGGTAATCGCCACGATGCGCCCGAGCGGAATCTCCGCATCCATGTTCTTGATATTGAATGCCTTTCCGCCGCGAATTTTGATCGTGCCCTTCTCTTTCGTCCGCCGTCGCTCCGGAATCGGAATCACAGACTCGCCGCGAAGATACGAGAGTGTCAGCGACTTCGATGCGTTTTCTTTCGCCGTCAGCAACTCTTCGAGAAATCCGGACACCACCACCTCGCCGCCGTGCACGCCGGCCTTCGGTCCGATGTCGACAATATAGTCGGAGGCGAAAATCGTGTCTTCATCATGCTCGACCACGATAATCGTGTTGCCGAGATTGCGAAGCTCGATGAGTGTTTTGATAAGACGGTCATTGTCTCGCGGATGCAGACCGATCGTCGGTTCATCAAGCACATAGAGCGCGCCGACCAAGCGGCTTCCCAATTGCGAGGCAAGGCGAATGCGCTGCGACTCGCCGCCCGAAAGCGTATTGGCGCGGCGATCGAGCGACAGGTAGTCGAGTCCCACATCGAGAAGAAAGGCTAACCGATTGCCGATTTCTTTGAGCACCACCGCCGCAATCGCGCGCTCGCGATCATCGAGCGCCGCCGTATCGAGAAACGCCTTCGCTTCGCCGATCACCATACCGGAAAACTCCACAACGTTTTTGCCACAGACCTTGACCTGAAGCGCTTCCTCGCGCAAGCGACTGCCATGGCACACTGGGCACGGATCGCTCCCGAAGAAATGCTTCGTACCAAGCCCGTTACATTCCGGACACGCGCCGTAGGGAGAATTAAACGAAAACAATCGCGGCTCAACCTCCGGATAGGAGAATCCATCATAAGGACATGAGTACTTCGACGAAAGCAGCTTCTCCTCTTCGCCAATCACAATTTTGACCAGCCCTTCCGACTCTTCAAGCGATCGTTCCACTGCCTCGCGGAGACGCATCGCCGCATCATCGCTCCACATCGTACTTGAGAGTTCCGATATGGGTATGGTATCAACCACCAGATCGATATCATGCGCCTTGCGCTTCGAGAGGACGACGCGCTCGCGCAGGCTCTTCATCTCGCCATCAATACGCGCCTCCGAAAACCCCTTGCCGAGCGCATCATAGAGAAGCTGATAGTATTCTCCTTTTCGCCCGCGCACCACCGGCGCCAAGACGCGAAGCGAATCCTTCGCACTTGCTGCTGCCGCTGCCCGTTCGGAGATGAATCCGATCATTTCATCCGTCGAGAGTTTGGAAATTTCCCGCCCGCAAAGAAGACAGTGTGGTCGCCCGATACGCGCATAGAGCACGCGAAGGTAATCGTAGATTTCGGTAATCGTCGCCACGGTCGATCGCGGATTGGACGAGCGCGATTTCTGATCGATCGAAATCGCCGGCGAAAGCCCTTCGATCTCGTCCACGTCCGGCTTTTGCATTTGATTCAAAAACTGCCGCGCATACGCCGAGAGCGACTCGACATAGCGCCGCTGTCCCTCGGCAAATATCGTATCAAAGGCAAGCGAAGACTTCCCCGACCCCGAGAGTCCGGTAAACGCCGTCATCTTCCCTCGCGGAATCGACACGGTGATATTTTTCAAATTGTGCGTCCGCGCCCCCTTCACCACAATCCATTCTTGCGGCACATGCGCCTCAACCTTCGCCTTTTTCGGCATAAAAAACACGCTACGACTGATTGAGTAGTGTAGCGTGAAACGGTTTCGAAATCAATCTCGAAGTTACATGTAGACCGGATTTCACTGACGCAGGATGGATCCTCCGAATCCATCGGTAATCGGCGGCACATTGAGCACAGAGAGTTTGTTGATGAGGGTTCCGATATCAATTCCCCTGCATTTTGCGAGATCCGCTACGATAGCATAAATCGCAGACGGTTCCGGGCTTCGTACATACAAATCAGCATGAAGCATTCTCAAGAGGAGTATGCCAAGCGAAGCCAGTGCAACATGATGTCTTTCCGCAAATGCTGCCAACTCCCGACTGTCTTTATTAGGGTCAGCATCCGACATCACACGATCTTTATCTTCTTCAATCTTTTTACCAGTCATTTCATTCCCCTTTCCGAAACTAATTGAACGGTGTAGCGTGAACAGACTTAGAAATCAACCGAGGTATTACAGCCAACCTTTGTGCCAGTGATGAATCCGCACCAGCATTTCATACGCGAGCCACCGCATCGGTCCGCGTGTCCACCATCGAACCGACCACTTGTCAAACCATTTCCGCGGAGACGAAAGTGCCATCGCTCGGACAATCTCTTTCTCATTATCACTATATACTCTCCTTGCCACGAAGTATGCACGCTGAACGTGTTCAGAATGGGCTATGATGAGCGGATTATACCAACCCTGTAGCCGTGCCATTCCTTTTGCAAGCAGGAAAAAGCGGTGCGTCGAAAGATACCTCCCTTCTTCCGGCCAAATTACCATGAGACGATTCCGCCTTTCCCTGTACCAATCCCCGTGTCTGCTCCAAAGCGCATAGGCAATTTCCCACTGCAATACAAATGGCGTACCAGTTTCTTCAAATATCTGAAAACACCGATCCGCCAACATCTTATTCGGGAGCCCCGGATCAAAGCCGTACTTTTCAAACATTTCAAAGGTATCAACTGTCCCATATTCTTCAGTCCACTCCACAACATCTCGGATCATGGGGAAATGTGCATCACCCCATCTCCCTATCAAGCGAGCAAGGAAGCTTTCCTCTGGACAATCACGTCGCCCGAACGCCAGAACAATCGCATACCCGGCATCCAATGTAGAGCCACCGCGTTTTCTTCCGGTTTCTTTAAGGAACGACCCCGGAAGAAGAAATCGATCAAACAGCCATTCTCGAACTCTCAGCAACATTTTCCACCTCCAATTCCAAATGAAACTTGGTTTTTAAATCGACTTGTCCGCTAAGCACGCTCAAAAGCAGACGTTTCTTTATAGCACACAGCGACTCTTTTTGCAAGAGCAACATTCCATCTTCCAGTTTCCCTACCACCTTTCCTCCTGCAATATCTCCCGCTTCCTCTCCGCGCCGCGATTGTAGCCGCCTGTCGTGCCGTCGCTTCGGACGACGCGGTGGCAGGGGATATTCGGATCGTAGTTTTTGTTGAGGATATTGCCGACCGCACGAAAGGCGCGCGGGCTTCCAGCGCGTTCCGCAACTTGGCGATAGGTCATCGTTTCGCCTTTGGGAATCCGCGCCACGACGGCGCGCACCCGATCGGCAAAGGTTGATTTCATAGCATTGTCTTACGGAGAAAATGTTCGACAACATTCGTCACTTCATCGGCATCGCGGCAGGCCATGAGCCGAACACGAAGATCGGACGCGTTCGGGAAACCGTTCGCATACGCCTTGTAGTGTTTCTTCATAAGGTCGAAACTTTTTGTCGTGCCCCAGGTTGATTCGTAGAGGTGCGTGTGTTCAACAAGCGCGCGGAGTTTTTCTGTGACCGTCGGAATTTTCCCGGTCGCATCGAAAGCCCACGGATTTCCGAATATCGCACGCCCCAGCATCACGCCGTCGACGCCCGTTTCATTCGCCTTTTGTTTCGCATCGGCCAGATCGCGCACATCGCCGTTTCCGATAATGACCGTCTCGGTCCCCTTCGCCATGCGCACCACGCGCGCCACATCGTCCCAGCGCGCCGGCACATCCGACATTTCTTTCTTGGTCCGAGCATGAATCGTCAGCGCGTCGAGCTTTGTATCAAGAAGCGCCGGAATCCACGTCTCAACTTCATCGCGATCAAATCCGGTACGAGTCTTTACCGAAAGCGGCATTGAAGAACCCGCGGATGCCACGCCTTCTCTTGTGGCGCTGATAATGTCGCGCGCGAGTTCCGGCGTTCGAATAAGCGCCGCGCCCGCGCCCTGTGCCACAACGGCTTTGTCCGGGCATCCCATATTGATATCGATGCCATCAAACCCAAGCGAAACAACGAGCCGCGCCGTTTCGTAGAAATGTTTCGGCGTCGCTCCAAAGACCTGCGCCACAATCGGCCGTTCGATTTCCGTAAAGAGAAAGTCTCGTAGAAGCGCCTCGCGCCCGCGCGAACACAGACCGTCGCACGACACAAACTCTGTCCAGAACACATCCGGTTTCGCACGCAGCGCAATAATTTGCCGAAACACCGTATCCGTCACTCCCGCCATCGGCGCGAGCGCACAGAACGGCCTCGGAAGCTCCTGCCAAAAATTCTTCCCCATAGTCAAGACAGTGTAGGAAACTTTCCCCAAGAAAGCAACCGTCACTACCCTTCCAACTGCACTGTCCTCTCGAAGATTCGTTTGGCAATTTCAACCGCAAAGAGGTAGAGAACCGTGATGCCCACTATCGTGAGGAAAACCGGGAGTGGCAGAAGTTCAAAACCAAAGATGCGGCCGAACGGCGAGAGTGCGATCAGCCAACCAACCGCAATGACCGCCAGCGTATTGACAATCAGAAACCCTCCGGGAACGCTTCGGAAAAACGGGATGCGTCGCGTGCGCACGATGAAAATAACAAGCACCTGCGTCGCCAGAGACTCCAGAAACCAACCCGTTTGAAAAGCGCCCTCGCTCAAACCAAAGAAGAGAAAAAGCGCGCCGAAAGTCAGAAAATCAAAGACCGAGCTTATCGTGCCGAAAATAATCATAAAGCGGCGAATACCGCGAAAATTCCATCGCGCCGGACGAGTAATGGACTCCTTATCAACATGATCCATTGGAAGTCCCACTTGTGAAGAATCATAGAGAAAATTGTTGAGAAGAATTTGCTGGGGACTCATCGGGAGAAACGGAAGAATCGCAGAAGCGCCCATCATCGAAAACATGTTCCCGAAATTCGAAGAAATCCACATGCGAATATACTTGAGCGTGTTTTGAAATGTCTTCCTTCCCTCTTCGATACCGTCTTTCAGTACCGAAAAACTCTTCTCGAGAAGAATGATATTCGCCGCATCCTTGGCAACCGGCACCGCGTTTTCGACCGATATGCCGATATCCGCCGCATGAAGCGCCGTCACATCGTTAATGCCATCCCCCATATAGCCGACGACTGTGTCGGGCAATGTGCGAAGCGCCTGGATAATGCGCTCTTTCTCCGCCGGCGTCACGCGCGCAAAGATGGTTGTCCTCAAGGCACATTTCGCCACTTCCGATTCGGACAGTCGATCGATATCTTTCCCAAGCACCGTACCCAAAACCGGTATGCCGATATCCGCACAAATCTTCCTCGTCAACGTATCACTGTCCCCGGTAAGAATCTTTACTGACACACCAAGCTCCGAAAGCTCGCGAATCGTCCGCATCGCATCTTTCTTCGGCGGATCAAGAAACGCCGCAAACCCGACAAAAGTCATGTCCGATTCGTCAGCGGCATTGTAGGTATAGTCATCGGCATCAAGCGTCTTGGTCGCGATTGCCAATACGCGGAATCCCTCGCCAAAGAGCGTTTCCGCCGATTGTTGGAGTGACGTTCGACGCGCCGCATCAATCGCAATGTTTTTCCCGGCAATGCGAATAGACGATACGATTGGCAAGACATGTTCCGGCGCACCTTTAGTTGTGAGTATTTTTTCGCCGCGATTCGCAACCACCAGAGACTCGCGACGACGCACAAAGTCGAATGGCACTTCGTCTACCTTTTCATAGGCCGAAATATCCGGTTTCCCGTGCTCCACAATCGCGCGATCAAGCGGATTCTTGACACCCGTTTGATAGGCACTATTGAGATACGAGTACAGAAAGACTTCCTCCGAATCGTGTCCATCGCCATCTATATGCTTAATCAATGTGATCTTATCCTGCGTGAGCGTGCCCGTCTTGTCGGTACAGAGCACGGTCATACTGCCGAAATTCTGAATAGACGAGAGGTTTTTGACAATGGCATGTTTCTTCGCCATACGCACCGATCCGCGAGCAAGCGAGACCGAGAGCATCACCGGCAACAATTCTGGAGTGAGCCCGATAGCGATCGCAATGGAAAATGTCAGCGATTCAACAAAATCGCGTCCCAAGAGTGTATTCACCAAGAGCACGAGCCCAACCAAAACAAAGTTGAGCCGCATGACAAAGAGACTGAATCCGCGGATGTTTCGCTCGAAATCTGTCTCGCCCTTTCCCTCGGAAACATGTGAAGCGATTTTTCCATACTCCGTCTGCGCGCCTGTCTGCACAATGCGAACGGTCGCGAATCCCGAGACGACGCTCGTACCCATAAACACCCGGTCATCTCGATCCGTTATACGTTCGGCAGGTTTCCTCTCGCCAAGCGGTTGCTTCTCAGTCGGAAACGATTCGCCGGTAAATGCCGATTGATTCACGAAAAAATCGCGAGCTTCAAGCACTTCGGCATCCGCCGGAATAAGACTGCCCGCGGAAAGCAGCACAATATCATCCGGCACGAGACTCTTTGCATCCACTTCTTTCTCTTTGCCGTCGCGACGCACACGAGAGAGTGTCTTCACTCGCTCAGCGAGCCGCTCCACCGCACGTTCCGATCGGAATGTATTCGCAAAGTCCACAACCGCCGATATCAACACCATGGCGAAGATAATGGTTGCATTTGTTCGCTGCCCGAGAAAAAAGAACGAAGTAAAAGAAACGGCGAGCAAAATAATGAGGAGCGGACTTGTAAACTCTTTCAGAAAAGAAACGACCGGATTCAAACGCCGACGAGGCGCAAGCACATTCTCGCCGAATCGCTCCAGCTGAGCCGACGCCTCATATGACGAAAGTCCGGGAAATAATTCCTCGGACGACGAAGATTCTGGAATTTCCATAGAGATATTCGGAAAGATATACGCTCTCAGTATACCATTTCAGAACATTCATGAGAGAGCCCCAGTAGACACCTTGCCATATTCTCTGTTATTTCGACCGGAGCGACAAAGGAGCAAAGCGGAGAAATATCCGGACAGAATTCATGAAGATTTGAAAGATTGCGGTTCCACAATGCCAAGATTCCTCAGCTTCGCTTGGAATGACACAGCAGAAAAGCACTGAAACAAAAGAGGCTCGAGAATATACCGAGACCTCTTCCGTTTCCATATAACTGATGACTCAACGCTTAGGCTTCCACAATAACCGGAAGCACCATCGGACGGCGCTCCGTTTTCATGAAGAGAAACTGTCCGACCGAATCGCGGATATTATTCTTCACGAGATTCCAATCAAGAGACGTGTCTTTCGAAGTGGAATCTTTGACGATCTTGGTCACCTTCCACTTCGTCTCATTTACGAGATCAAAGTTTTCTTTCACATGAATGAATCCGCGCGACGTAATCTGTATCGATCCGATTATCTTTTTCGTCTTCGAATCGATAACCACTGTAATCACGATCATGCCGTCTTGAGCAAGCATCTGCCGATCACGCAACACCACGTGTCCGATATCACCAACACCCAGCCCGTCAATAAAGACATAACTCGAATCCGCTTTCTTCGAAAACACCTTTGCCTCTCCCTTCGCCACTTCGAGAATGCCTCCGTTGTCGAGTACAAAAACGCGATTCTCCGGAAACCCGATCCGATCCGCGATCTTCGCGGCCTCTTTCAAGAAGTAGTGATTGGCATAGACCGGCAAGAAGAAAGTCGGGCGCACCTGGCGCAGCATTTCTTCGATACCTTTTGCCGTCGAGTGTCCGCCGATGTGAATATCAAGATGAATCCCTTGCGCATCGAGCGTCTCGCTGTGAAGCACATTGTCGCATTTTCGGTAGAGATTATCTTTGAGACGCTGAATGCTCCGCTCATTGCCCGGAATAACCGATGACGAAAACACAATCGTATCTTTCTTTTGCAATTTGATAAATCGATGATTGTCAGTCACGATCTTGGAAAGTGCCGCGTTGAGTTCTCCTTGTGCGCCAGTACAAATCACCAACACCTGATTGTCCGGGTACTTGTGAATATCGTTCACTGTGATAATGGTTTCTTTCTTCGCCTTGAGATATCCCAGCTCCTTGGCAATTTCCATGTTCATCTTCATGCTGTATCCTTCGAGCGCCACTTTTTTCCCGATTCGTTCGGCATATTCGATAATGTAGGCGATGCGCTGCACCTGCGAGGCGAACGTTGCGAGAATAATTCTCCCGGGCGCTGTCTCCAAGAGGTTTTGCAAATTGCGATGTACTTCTCGCTCCGACGGCGAGTCGCCGGACTTCAAGGCGCCAAGACTCTCGAGCATCAAGATGGTCGGTTTAGGGAGATCAGCAAGATGCGTATAGGTAATCGGCTTGGGATCAATCGGGTCCCTGCCGATTGTCCAGTCGCCCATATGAATGATCGATCCCTCCGGAGTTTCAAGAACCACGCCGACCGCATCCATAATGGAATGTTCCACCTCGAAGAACTTCACCCGAAAAACACCGAGCTGTATCGCATCCGTCAGTGATCGAACCGGCACGATTTTGAGACGAGACGTAGAGCCCTGTTCATGATCCTCCACCTTTCGCTTAATAAGCGCTATGGTCAGATCACGCCCAATAATCGGCGGATAGTTAAGCTCTTTGAGAAGAATCGGCGCCGCACCGATATGGTCAAGGTGTCCGTGCGTAAAAATTACGCCGCGGATATTTTTTTCCTTCCCCTTGAGATAGCTAATATTTGGGACGATATAGTCGATACCGGGCATGTCCGCCTCCGGCCACTGCACGCCCATATCAATAATCACAATGTCATTCTCATACTCGAAGATAGTCATGTTTCGTCCAACCTCTTCCTGCCCGCCAATCGGAATAATACGAAGAAGCCCTTTGCCGATCGGCGGCACCGTTCCACCTTCGTTTCTGTCAAACACAAACGGTTTCGGCTCTCGTCGTGCTGCTGCAAATTTTCGCGCTGTCTTTTTTGACATAGCAAGCGTGTCATCCGTCGCCGTTTCCGTCGTTCGATGCATCGATCTCGATTCATTCGTACGATGCGACCTCGAAGAACCATCCGCATGCCGACCATTCCCCTGAAATGATGTCTCCCTTCTCTCGGAACGATGCGGTCTCGACACAGAAGGTGATCCTTGTTTTGGCAACGAAGAGGTCGGGGATGCGACAAATTTCCGGTCGCGTTCAAAAGAAATATTTCGAAGCGGCTCGGCAAGAAACGACGAAATGGATCCCAAATCAATCGGCTTTCGCCGAGACTCATTCGGACGATTCCCGCCGGAAACGGCTCGGGGAAGATCCCGGCGCTGATGACGAGATGAAGGTGCTCCAAATTGCCCCGGCTGAGACGCCGATCGAGACTGATTCCCCTGACGGTTCCCGCCAAATGGTCTCCTTCGCGGAAAATTCCGCGAACGCCTCGGAGACCCCGAAGCAGGCGCTCCCGAAGAAGCGGGTGTTGGATTTACAAACGATGATTCTGCCATAAAACGAAAAAATAAGAAAACAAATACTACCAGATTAAAAAGCAAGAACGCTGTGAGAATAAACTGCGCCGCACACGTATGCGACACGGAAAGGAATCGGGAGAACATACGCTATCGACCCGGCGCATGCTCACATTTCCAAACGTTTCAACACAAAGAAGTTGTTGCCATCGGTGTGGGGATAGAGAGACTCGAACTCTCACTCTCTTGCGAGAACTGGCTCCTGAAGCCAGCGCGTCTACCAATTCCGCCATATCCCCCCTTCACGCACACTCACAAACCAGCTCTTTCAAAAGGCGAGCCCTTTAATGCGCAATAATCCACCCCACATCCAAGATATGCAAAGATGACTCAAAAAAATCTACGCCAACATTTTCTTCAATTCTTCCACCATGTCAACGGGCGTCGGATCGACACCATAGCGAAGTGCCAGATAATATGACGCCCAATCGCCGAGAAAAATCATACGAAACATCTTGGTGAAAACACTTCCCTCGCCCATATCCAGACTCTCCGATGAAATGCCTCGACTCTCGAGAATCTTCGCCGTCACATCAAATCGCTTCCGCATCTGTACGCTCTCCTCGCGATCGACAAGCATGATGAGAAAAAACTTTCCTTGAGGATTCGTAAACCCGACCATTTCATTGTGATTGAGTTCGGGAAAGAAATTCCAGAATGCCGGCGTCTTGGCATTCTCATTCATCTTTATCTTCCAAATCATGGCAACAGACTTATACCGAGTATCCGCATAGATCACCGGCGTCTTGCCGACAATTTTCTCAGCGAGTTGCCTCCCTTGTTCCTCAAGACTCGGCATTTCAAGGGACAGCACTTCCGCTTCGCCGACAAGCTCGTCGCACGTATCCGCCACCATACCGAGCTTTGCTAAAACCCCAAATATCGCCCCGAAAAAATATCCCGTTCCCACTCGCGGCTGAAAGTTTTGAAAAGGAATCGGGAGCTTGATATGCGGGATAGCATGCGTTCGACACAGTGCTTCTATTTCCCCTCCGGCGGAGATGCCAACAGAGGGAAGCTTGTTTTTGAGAGCCTCCTGAAATGCCGCGACGGTTTCTTCGGTATTGCCGGAATACGAGCAAATGAAATTCAAACATCCTTCTTGATACGCTTCGTGAGGAAGTCCGTAGAAACGGTTTTGATAAATAGCAATCGGGTGTTTCCCGTCAAACCGGCGAAAGTGATCCGCAAGATACACGCGAAGCAAATTTCCCGGCAATGCCGATCCGCCCATGCCGGATATCTCTATCGATGAATACGTTCCCGAAATGGAAATCGATCGTCCCAACTCAAATCCCGTACGAAATTGCCCCGGAGCCTCAACCAACATTTTTCGAAAGTCAGACGGATCGGCATTCTGTGATAGTGCTGTCATATTCTTTATATTCTACGTATCATACCGGTTACGCCCGGCGCTATTTCCTCACTCGCTTCGTGCTCATGTACCAACGCGCTATGTCTTGAAACCGAGACGCCGGCGTGTTGATCGCCCGGGCGGAGAATCCCTGTACGCTTCTTCGCTGCACATACACATATCGCGGAGAATAGAGGAACACCGCCGGCATTCTCGTTGCGAGAATTTCTTGAAACTCACGATACATCCCAGCGCGAGCATCGGCACTGAGTTCTTCTCGTGAATTCGAGAGCAGTTCATCCGCGCGCTTGTCCGAAAACAGCGAGAAATTATGCTCGAGTTCGCCTGTCTGGCTCGAATGCCAGAACGAATACGGATCCGGCTCAAAGGTCATAGCAAGCCCGTAAACCAGTGCGGCATATTCCCTCGATCGAATCGTTCGTTGGGCGTCAGAGACATTTTCCAACACGCTTACCGTCACGTGAGCGCCAATCTCATTCCACCCATTCTCCACCATATGTGCCGTTTTGACAAGCTCATCCCAATTGGGCGTCGCGATATCAAACTCCAAACGCACACCACCTTTCTCGCGCACGCCGTCATCGCCCAGCATCCAGCCGGCATCTTCAAGTACCTTCACTGCCTCATCCGGATTGAACACAGAGGCTTCGCCCGCAGACGAATAGGCGCTCGTATTCGGAGAGAACAGAGAATAAGCCGGGTCACCATGCCCGTCAAGCACTTCTCGAACAAGTCTCTCTCGATCCGTTGCGAGCGCCAAAGCTCGACGCACCGGTTCCTCGGCAAGCGCCGCATTCTTCTTCTCATTTAAGAAAACAGCGAAAACGCGCGGCTGGGAAACATCGTGAATCACCGTATCTTTCTGATTCTTCAAGTCCTCCGGAAACGATCCCGGCGTCACATTGCTCGCGGCGAGTATTTCGCGGCGGCGGTATGCCGAAAGCATGTCCTCTTCGCTTCCGTAGAAATACAAGACGACTTTCTGAAGAAACGGAGCACCTTCGAAATACTGCGGAAACGCCCGGAGTTCATAGGAAAGAATCGTGCCGTTCGAATCCTTCTTGAACCCTTCGACGCGAAATGGTCCCGATCCGATCGGATTCAGATTCACATCGGCAAGTGAGAATTTCTCCGGAGGAATACCGTCCCAAATATGCTTCGGCACGATACCGACGGTAAGATTCTCAAGAAAATCGAAATAGGCCTTCTTGAGAGAAAACACGACTGTTTGATCGTCATCCTTCGACACATCAACTCCCTGCCAATTGGCACGAAGCGGACTCCGATAGGAGGCATCCTGAATAGTCCGAAATGTAAACAAAACGTCATCCGCCGTCAGATCTTGTCCGTCATGCCACTTCACTCCGGAGCGAAGCTTCACAACATATTTTTTCCCATCTTCCTGAAGCTCATATCCCTCCGCAAGACTCGGACGAAGCCTCCCCGCATCGTCATAGGAGAAAAGACTGCTATAGACGAGCTGCACCATATCCGCATCCACATCGGTCGCTTGCGCCAATATGGGGTTGATATGCATTGGTTCGCCGACAATCCCCTCGGTATATACGCCTCCCTCCGCCGGAACCGGTTTCGTAAACGACAAAAAAAGCATCACCAGCCACGCAAAAAGTCCGGCAAAAATAACAAAAAGAAGGGTGAACACCGCCATCTTCTCCCAAAAGCCGATCGTTTCAAGAAATATTCCCCACTTCTTTAGAGAAAAGAATTGAAGATTTGGAACACGAATACGCTCAAGTTACGGATTATGCTCTCGCCCTCCCATCGAGAACGATAGCGATCTCCTCTGCAAAAGTCAACCGGGAAACACTAAAACTTCTGCGTAAGATAGGCATTGAGTCCGGCAAGAAAAACAAACAAAAAGGCAAGACCCGCTGACGCAAAAAGCAAAAATTTCTCGAACCCCCGTTTGGCATAATAATTCCCCCCACTGGAAGAAACACTCAT
The DNA here is from genome assembly GCA_964420045.1 of uncultured Bdellovibrionales bacterium. Taxonomy (GTDB): domain Bacteria; phylum Patescibacteriota; class Minisyncoccia; order Moranbacterales; family UBA1568. The sequence continues at coordinate 30,249 of CAYQPQ010000014.1, forward strand.
ACCGGAACCGCGGCTTTGCAAAAGTATTGAAACAATGAGAAAGAGAGCGACAATGACCTGGACAATTACAAGAACTCGCATAAAGATATCGACAAAAAGGATACCCGATAAGTATACGCAAAAACGGCAACGGTGTCAAGAATCCAAAACAAAATCAGGTGAAGCCTCACACGCCGGACCACTCATGCGACTCATGTTCTCTTCTTCGAGAAACGACATTCTGTACAATGGCGATACCGAGAAATACCGAGAGAAGCGAACTCCCGCCGTAACTCATGAGGGGGAGCGGAATACCCGTCACTGGCAAGACGCCGATATTCATGCCGATATTGACCACCGTTTGTATGAATATCATAGAGGCGATGCCCATGCCAAGCAAAAACCCAAAATTGTCCCGCGCAAGAAGCGCCGCGCCGACAACGCGAAAGAGCAGCACGCCGAAAAGAAAAAGTACCAATGCCGCACCGATAAATCCGAGCTCCTCCGACACAACCGCATAAATGAAATCCGTGTGCCGCTCCGGCAGAAACTGAAACTGCGATTGCGACCCGTGCCCCAACCCCTTCCCACTGATGCCGCCGGATCCCACCGCTACCAGCGCTTGAAACACATTGTATCCGCTCCCCTGCCGATCCTGATCCGGATGAAGAAATGTTAAGATTCTGTCTTTCTGATACGGCGCCAAGAAAAACCAGCTCGCCGATATCACCACCGCAAAAAACGTGCCGAGCAACAGCAGGTGTTGTCTTCGTATCCCCGAAACAAACACCATAAAGAACCAAATGCCGGCAAGCACCAAAGCACTCCCAAGGTCAGGCTGCTTCAATACCAAGAATATGAGAATAGACGTCAGCACAAAAGAAGCAAACAGTCGGACAAAGTCCCCAAGCTCGCTCCGCTTCTGCGAGATGAAACTCGCCAAGAAAATAATGAGCACAATTTTGGAGAATTCCACTGGTTGAAACTGAAACCCGAAGAATTGAATCCATCCGGATGTCCCCCGTATCGTGCTGCCGAAAATCAAAACAAGCGCAAGAATCCCCGCTGTCAAAAAGTAGAGCGGCGTACTGAGCTTTGACAAATGCCGGTAATCAAACAACGGAAACGACACCAACACAAGCGTACCGAGCGCCGCAAACACCATTTGCCGCACAAAAATATTCTGCTGCGGAAACCCGCCGGACAGACTGTATATCGTCAAGAGTCCCACTCCCAGCAACAAATACGCCGCCGAAAGCAACACCCAATCCCCCTGAAAAAACCGTCGAAGCATATCGGACTAACAAATGAAAACCAACCTTCTCATTTGGATAAAAGCTCTGTATTTATTTTATTTTGCAACACTTTCATCCACGCATCTTTGTATTTTCTATATGACCCATAATCATCCGAGTACTTGTTTGCCAGTTCAAACTTTAAGGCACTGTACTCATTCGCTACATCTTGATGAGTCCGAAGATAGTCCCGTAGTTGTAACATTTCTTTCACATGAGGATGATCTTTTTGAAAGATATGAACATTGCAGATACGAACACTGTCTGATTCTTTTGCAAAAAGTCGCGCTCCCTTGGTCACATACTCGCCAAGCGCGTGATAACCGGCGCTTTCCATGTTTTCCTTCAACCTGTCGGCAACTGAAACATTTTCCACAAGAACCAAAACATCTACAGTCTGCTTTCCGGCAAGACCTGGAACAGAAGTACTCCCGATATGTTCGATAGCAATTGCATCATCAGTAAAAATCAATCGGAGTATTCTTTCCTCCTCGCCAAATACATCAACCCAAGCTGGATCATACGGAATAATTTTGTATTTTCTGTTCTTGTGATTTGAAATCGACATAAAAATATCATGCAACCTTTCCAATTTCTCCTATTTCAAAGTCTACTTCATCTCTCATAAAAGAAGTCGACCGAATTATTTCCCTCTACCGATTCAAATTCTGGAATGACTGGGTCATAGTGGGGAGGTAGGTGCGAATAAAAGTATCGGTACGGTAGACATTGGCGTCGGTTTGAACTTCAACCTTCTCCACATCGCCTTGGAATGGATCCGGCCATGGCAGTGTAAAGTCGCGCTGCTGGCCGGAGCGAAGCGTTTGCGTATCGGTCTTATGCAGTGCCACCACTTTTCCGTTTCCATCGCGAAGCACGACGACAATGCCGATGTTTGTGAAATCAAACGGGCTATTGTTCACCACCAATCCCTTCGCCACACCGAAATTGATTCCGGACGTGCGCTCAAAACTCCGGTTATACACATCGAGCGCCGGACGTTCCTTGTACCCGGCAAACTTTTCCCACGCAACATCCTTCAAGACCATCTCAACACGAGACGGTTTGCTTGGCAATGCAAGACCTGTTTCAACGATATACTTCGTTTCTTTTGGCAAAATGAAGCTCGTTCCTTGGTACTCCGCCAAAACTCCGCCGGAAGCGTCGAGTATGCGGAACGTATACGGCACACTCGAGGCGCCATAGTCATTGTTCGGATTGGAAATCTTCCCGACAATATCGTATTCATTGCCCTTCCCCGCAGACACCCATGCAGTTTCAACCACCTGAATATCTTCCAAAATCGGCTCAACCACACAGGCGCCGCACACACCTCCGCAGTCAATACCGGTTTCATTTTGATTCTTCTTACCATCAGTGCAGGTCTCCGGTGGCTTGAACGGAAGATAAAGAAGGTATGCAACGCACAGAAACAGCGCACCATATATAGCTCCAAACACTAGCTTTTTCTGACTTCGATGATCCATCATAGGGAAAAGAGAATGATTTCCTCCAGTATAAGGAAAATCTTAACTACTGTCTAAGAACCTGTTTATAACTCCTCTAGTGAGGAAGAGATACTTAAAGAATAGCCCGACAGAATCTGAATATTTTGCAGCTACTATGTGGAAGTCGAAGTAGAATACGGAGATTGTAAACAGGTTCTCACAACACAAAAAAAACTCCCTGCGAAAGAGAGTTCTTTGGCTAAACGGCAATGCCTGGCATCGACCCACTCTCCCCTGCAAGGCGGGATACCATCGGCGCTGAGAAGCTTAACGGCTCTGTTCGGAATGGGAAGAGGTGCCCGCAATGTCGCGCAATGCGCAAATGACCAACCTAACTCACAACACCTCCGTTGAATAACATTGTCTTGGCGACGTCCTACTCTTCCCCGCGAAGCGGGGTACCATCGGCGCTGAGAAGCTTAACGGCTCTGTTCGGAATGGGAAGAGGTGTACCCTTCTCGCCAGAGTCACCAAGACGATATTATCCAATGCGTTGCACGCGAGCACGATCACAGCACACTCCCAGCACAAGCGGGAAGTGTATCCTCGTAGCAAGGAGACACCAGATACTCTGAGCTCAATCACAACACAAACAAGAGAGTGGGAAACAATTCACTAGCCGTTTCAAAAAACGGTCTGATCGGCAACCGGAACATGAAGAGCGATTCGTAAATATATTAGTACTTCTCGGCTCCACCCCTCACAGGGCTTCCACCTGAAGCCTATCAACCTCGTAGTCTTCGAGGATATTTTCCCAGCACCTATTTTGGTTCCCATAAAAACTCTTCCATTTTTATGAGAGAACATATTCAAAAGCACCGGAATTGTTGCCGAAGAAACAGAAACACAATATCGTCTCAGTTTTTTCAAACAACAAAACAAATGCTTCGAATCACAAACCAAAATAGGTGCTGGGGATTACCTTATCTTGAGGTCGGCTTCCCGCTTAGATGCTTTCAGCAGTTATCCGGTCCGAACATAGCTACTCGACAGTGCTCTTGGCAGAACAGCCGATACACCAGAGGTTCGTTCTTTCCGGTCCTCTCGTACTAGGAAAGACTCCTCTCAAGTAATGACGCCTACAGTAGATAGAGACCAACCTGTCTCACGCATTTCGTTTACCTCCATTTCTGAAGGGATCGGACTATATCTTAATCCTCAAAGCAAATTGAGGATTGTTGACGTTACAGTCTCTACGGGCCTCGAAAATAAATCGGGTTCCCTCGGTGTTATCCTTTCTTTTTGAGATGAGGATTTCACCGATATAAGTCAACTTCTCACAGAATATTACTATTCTGCGCCGCCGTGTTTTTTTGATGTCTTAAGCCTCGGGTTCAAACTGCACAGTATCCTTCGCCGAAAGCTCTAGGCTGACAGCTGAAAGCTACTCTACGGTTTGAACCCAGCTCGCGTACCGCTTTCATTGGCGAACAGCCAAACCCTTGGGACCTTCTCCAGCCCCAGGATGCGATGAGCCGACATCGAGGTGCCAAACCACTCCGTCGATGTGGACTCTTGGGAGTGATTAGCCTGTTATCCCCGGGGTAACTTTTATCTGTTGATCTTCCACCCTCCTACGAGGGATGGTCGGTTCACTAAATTCCACTTTCGTGACTGATCGACGTATGGGTCTTTCAGTAAAGCAGGCTTGTGCTTTTGCGCTATCGGCCCGATTTCCATCCGGACCTAGCCTACCTTTGTAAACGCCTCCGTTGCCTTTTAGGAGGCGACCGCCCCAGTCAAACTACCCACCAGGCACTGTCCCCGGACCGGTAGCTGATTTCTAGAACGATATTGAACACTTGAACACGATAAACTCAACCAAAGCATACTCAAAAGAGTATACTCGGTTATCGTAGAAACCAACTAACGGCCCAGGGTTAGAATAAAAATCGAAGCAGGGTGGTATTCCACTTGTTGGCTCCATCCCGACCGGAATCGGGACTTCATAGCCTCCCACCTAATCTCGGCAACCACAACTTCTATTCAATACCAAGTTATAGTAAAGCTCCACGGGGTCTTTTCGTCTAGCTGTAGGTTGACGGCATCTTTACCGTCATTGCGATTTCACCGGGTCCTTCGTTGAGACAGTTCCCAAATCGTTACGCCTTTGATGCGGGTCAGAATTTACCTGACAAGGAATTTCGCTACCTTAGGACGATTATAGTTATCGCCGACGTTC
>CAYQPQ010000015.1:0-33416 GCA_964420045.1 uncultured Bdellovibrionales bacterium
GTGTAAGACAAGCAAAAAAAGAATTTCTTTCGGAAAAACAGCCTTTTTAGACACATTCTCACAGAAAACTCGAGCATGATGAAGGCTGCGAAGAATCGTAGCCAAACGAAGAACACGAAGCAATGCTCACGCTTATGGGAGCGACGCAAAGAGTGCGTGTATCTTGTCGTAATTATCGCCCTTCGGAAGCAAAATATATCCGGCGCCTCCGGTATTCTCCGGCGCATAGAGAAGTCCGTTCTCGGAATTGTCCACTACGACATCCTCGGCGAATTTCATATCTTTGTTTTCCATGTACAAATCAAACAATCGCTTCAGTTCCCACGCCTCAAACGTAGTCTGCACATTGTTGCCAAGACTGTTCAATAAGGCATTGACTTTGCCGAAATCCGAGAGCGTCCCGAGACTCAGAGCCTTCTCCTGAAAGGCTTGCATAACCGCATGTTGGCGTTTCGCACGAGCGAAATCGTTCGAGGTAACCCGAGCCCGAGAATAACAGAGTGCCTGTTCGCCATTCAAGACACTTGCGCCCGCCGGAAGATTAAATACGCCGCCGCATTCGACATCCTTGTTATAGCAAAGCGGGTACGATGCCACGAGCCGCCGCCGTCCGCTTCCCGTCGTCACATACTTGTTCTCGTATTGCTGAGGACTCGTCGGAACCGTAAAGACGAGCGGATCACAAACATGCGGCTCTCGAAATTGCATCGGCTCGGTGAAAGGCTCAGCAAGCGTCACTGACACGCCGCCAACCGCATCGATAGCCTCTTCGAATCCTTTGAAGTTCACTGACACGGCATACTGAATCGACTGACCCGTTACATCGGAAAGAATCGTTTTCATCGCTTCAAGCCCTTGCCCGTCGCCTTTCTCTTCGCCGTAGGCATGCACCGCGTTGATCTTCTGCTTATCCGACGTACCGGGAACGGTGACATAGAGATCACGCGGAATTGAGACAAGCGAGGCGCGAGCCGTATCGCCCTCACCGCTCTTCGGATGGAAAGACAGCACCATGATCGTATCCGCAAGGAGTCCACCGCCCTCAACACCCTTCCCGCGCATCCCAAGGAGCGAAATATTGATTCGTCCTTCCTCTTCCCCGGAAAGTTTTTTCTCAATGCCCGGCAAAGAATTCACAATGTTTGAAAGAATATTCCCGTTTGGCGCGATACGACTCACGATCGAATTCGCTTTCCATACGAGAACGCCTCCGAGTAACACAACAATGCCAAGTATCCACAGCGATATTTTCACCCAGCGCCGCATCCCCTTTTTCTTTCCACCCGAACCGGAAGACGACGATGTCGGTCGGGACGACGAAAACCCGGACGATGTCCCAAAAGAACTCGAGCTCATAGTGTATGGAGAATACAAGAAGAAATAAAACTACGAAACTGTCTTTTCATGAAAACATATTTTCTCATAGGTGACAAGAAGGTCTCGAGCGCTCTTCTCCCACGAGAAGTCTCGCGCCCGAACAAGGCCTTTCTCTCGAAGCTTTTCTCGAACAGACTCGGAAAAACACGCCTCCTGAAGAACTTCGGCAAAGCGATCGCCCTCATCCGGAGCGACAAAGAGTGCGGCGTCGCCACCCGCCTCTCGGAGCGCGGGAATATCCGAAGCGACGACCGGCACACCCCGACTCATCGCTTCGAGAATCGGTATGCCAAACCCTTCGTAGTACGAAGGGAACACAAAAACCATTGCAAGACCCATGAGAATCGGGAGATCCTCTTGATCGATAAATCCCGGAAAAAGAACGTCACTAGCTCTTCCGAGACGAGCAACCGTATCGTCAATATCACTGTCGAAATGGTGTCCCTGTCGATTTCCTACGAGCACCAACTTGATATCGCTCCCTTCGATGTTTCTTTTCCGGAAGCGATCAAACGCTTCGAGAAGCATCGGGATGTTTTTCCGTGGCTGCAGTGTCCCCACATAAAGAAAGAATCGTTTCGGGAGATGATACTTCTCTCGAGTCGCGTCGATATGTTCTCGGTCCGATTCTTCACTCCATTCTTCCCCGCGAAAAAATTCCGGCGCGACCGCATTGTATATCACTGTTATCTTTTTCTCCGGCACTGCATAGTACTTTATGATCTCTTGTTTTGTAAATTCCGAAGGCGCAATCACACTATCAGCACGACGGAGACTCTGCGGAATAAGTCCTTTCAAAAGCCATCGATCAAATAGCGAAATATACTGCGGATATGCCCGAAAGGAAACGTCGTGTATATGCGTCACCACTTTCGTCCGCTTTGGCACAAAGAGCGGCACGATATACTGCGTATGGTACACATCAACAACGTGTGTTCGAAGATACCTCGGCAGCCACCATGCATTCCAATCAAACTTATTGCGCGCCGGAAGACAGACGAAACGAGCCGAAAGATGATCCGCCATACCAAGACGACGTGCCAACTCTCGAAGATCACCGTCCGTGCGCTCATCTATAAACAGGAGATATTCATTCTTCCGGTCTATTTTCAGGAGTTCTCGAACCAGATTGAAAAAAACAACCTCATCCCCGGTTCGACGCCTGCCGATGTTTCGGATATCAATGCCAATATTCATGCACTTATTCTAGCGCACACTCACCGAGAGATAAAGACGAATCACGCTCCCCTATCGCCGTCGGCCGACTTTCGTCCGCTCAAAGAGATCCACATACCGTTCAAAAGAGAACGTGATCGGAAGTACGATCGCACATACGCCCAGAGAAACCAGGAACGACACAGGAAGCATAGTCCACCGGAGACCCGAGAAAAAGGCAGCGGAAGAAAGTCCGCTTTCAGATATCAGAGAAAGCGCGAATACCTCAATCAGACGCAACGCCACTTCGAACATCCAAATAAGTCCGCCGAGAAATACGATACGACCGACATGGTACTCAAATAAGAGTTCCTTTGCCGTCAGACTGAGCAATGCCGCAAGCAAGACAAATTCGATCGAAGCATGACCAAGTCTTCCGAGAACCAGCGCATCAAGGAAGAATCCGGCGACAATCGCCCATCCCCACGAGAATGAAAATCCACGAAACAGCGTGATCGAAACAACCATAGCAAGAAGAATCGGCGGCGAGACAATCGACGAGAAGAATACCGTATTCGAAAGAGACACTTGAATCAGAGCGCCGCAAAAGAGAAACGCCGCACGAAAAAGTAATGGCTTCATGACTTCGCATTTATAACAACAGATACAAACCGTATCTGATCAATATGAAGTGGCGAAGCGAGTGTCGCCCGTTGAAAGAGTCGATCGGCTGACGACTCAATAGAAGTGACCGACCCGATCAGCAATCCTCGCGGTATATCTCCGCCAAGACCCGAAGTGATCACTTCATCCCCGGAAGCAAGCGTGTCCGACTGCAGCACCAAATCAAGAACCAAGCCCAATCCATATTCCCCGCGAACCACCCCTCTCGCTTCATGCGCTCCGGCAACCGCATTGATAGCGCTTCCCGAATCGGAAATGAGCAGCACGCGCGAAGAAAGCGGCGTCACTTCGGCCACTCGCCCGATCAGTGTCCCCGCACCCGCAATTACCGCCATGCCCTTCCCAACACCGGAAGACGTGCCCTTATTGATGAGCACCGCCCCTCCGGATGATGCACTGTCTCGCCCGATAACTTCCGCCGCAATAAGCGAAAACCGATCCCGCGGAGCAAGTTGTATCTCCTGTCGAAGCAACTCATTCTCTCGCGATTGATCGGCAAGCAAAGCATTCTCCGCTTTCAGATTGGTATTTTCTTCCAACAACTGTTCATTCTCCTGCTTGAGTGTTCCGATAGAGGAGAAAAAGGAGGCAAGCTGTCCGACATGATACCCGACAAATGCCGTCACATTCTGCAACGGAAAAGCAATCGTTCCAAAAACCGTTCTTGCGGAGAACGCAATAAACGGAGAATTCCAGAAGTACACCACGCAACATCCTGCAAGAATGATCGCGAGTTTCCCAAATTTATTACTCCAGAGAACACGAAACATCTCGAAAGATACAAAAAGTAAATAATGGAATCTCGGTTGTATGGAAAAGATGCACTGGAAGATGGAAGGAGAGGAAGGCAAGAGAAAAAAAGAAAAGATAGGAACCAGAGAGTGAAACATTCAAGCGCAACGACCGACAAGCGCGAGATAAACATGTCAATCCGAGATGTCTATCGAAGTGGCGTGCCGCGATGATCCTCAACGAGCACTTCCCGCAAACGTTCCATATCTTCGAGCACCACTCCCGTGCCGCGCACTACGGCCGTCAGCGGATCTTCCATCATGCGAACCGGTATGCCCGTTTGATTGGCAAGCAAGCGGTCCAGCCCTCGAATGAGACTCCCCCCGCCCGCGAGAATAATCCCCCGCTGAAAAATATCAGACAACAGCTCCGGCGGCGTCTCCTCGATAATTGTCTTGATATTATTGACGATGATTCGAATAGAATGCGAAAGCGCCTCGCGAATCTGTTCATCAGTCGCTATAATCTCCTTCGGCAAACCACTCACCAAATCGCGTCCGCGAATAGAATGTGTCATCGCTTCCCGAAGCGTGTAAGCGCTTCCGATAGCAATCTTCACTTCTTCGGCGGTTTTCTCTCCGATAAGTAAGTTGAACGCGTCGCGCGCATACCGAACAATATCCTCGTTCATTTCGTCGCCCGCAATGCGAAGACTCCGCGATACCACGACCCCTCCCAGAGAAATAACCGCAATCTCGGTTGTTCCGCCGCCAATATCAACCACCATGTTTCCGGATGCTTCAATAACCGGCAGCCGCGCGCCAATCGCCGCCGCCATCGGCTCATCGATAAGGAACGCTTCGCGCGCACCGGCATTCATCGTCGCCTCAATAACCGCGCGCCGTTCCACCTCCGTCACGCCGGATGGTACGCCCACCAAAACTCGCGGGCGACGCAAGAAAGCAAAGCCGCTGTCGTGTATCTTGTTTATAAAAAACCGGAGCATTTGTTGCGTGATTTCGAAATCACTCACCACGCCATCAACCAAAGGGCGCGTCGCCACGATATGCCCGGGCGTCTTCCCGACCATGCGCTTGGCATCACGCCCGATCGCCAATATTTGCCCCGTCCGTTGATTGACCGCAACCACCGACGGCTCATTGATCACGATTCCTTTCCCTCGCACATAGACCAACGTGTTCGCCGTCCCCAGATCAATTCCGATATCCTGTGAAAATCGCCCGAACACCATATCGGACATCTGCTTTCGCCGACGCCGATACCGATCCTTCAAAGAATTCGAAACGTTCGACTCCATAATGTGCGCAAAAAAATCCCAGACAAGTCTGTCCTTTATTCACCGTATCAAAAATGCCCCAAAGGAACAAGGTGCTCTGTCTGAGAGAAACACTCTTGCATCCTCTACCTTCAAACATACACAAGGGAATCGCGTCTCAGACACTTCTCACGGCGTGAGACGCTTCACATCGCGAGGGAAGAGGACGGCTTGTTTGATGGTGGGAAGACCCAAGAGCTGTTGGATAGTGCGTTCCGATCCCCACCCCCAACCGCCATGCGGAGGACACCCGTAACGGAAGGTGTCGAGATAATTGGAGAAGTCTTCCGGATTCATGCTGCGCCGCCTGATGGACTCGGTGAGCTTCTGGTAATCATGAATGCGCTGCCCACCCGTCACCAGCTCAAGTCCGCGGAAAAGAAGATCGAAGCTCTCGGTGAATTGCGGGTCCTTGCTCGGCATTGTGTAGAATGGACGAATTGCGGTCGGATAGTGCGTCAAGAAAACGAAATCCGAACCCGTCTCTTTCTTTACATGCTCGCAAATCATCCGTTCGCCTTCCGGGTCGATATCGATTTCCCCATTCTCCATTTTCTTGCCATACTCCTTCTCGAGAATCTGCAGCGCCTCCGTAAGTTTCATGCGAGGAATAGGCACTCGCTCCGGCACAGTTGCACCCCACTGTTCGAGCTCTTCTTTCCCCTTTTCACCGATTTTTTCGAATACTTCAAAGAGAATACTCTCGAGTTCATTCATCACATCACCGACACTCTCGATAAACGCCATTTCGCCATCAAGACTGATGTATTCGTTCACATGTCGCGTCGTAAAATGCGGCTCTGCGCGGAAGACCGGACCGATTTCAAACACTCGCTCAAAGACACTCGCGCCGGCCTGCTTGTAGAACTGCGGGCTCTGCGCCAAGAAAGCATCCCGATCAAAATATTTTATCTTGAAAAAATTCGCCCCGCCTTCCGTGGCTGCATTCACAATTCTCGGCGTCTTCACTTCGAGAAATCCTCGCGACCGAAGCGCCTCGGCATACGACAAGAGGAGAAGACTGTAGAGTCGGAAAATTCCCTGCGTTTTTCGATTGCGAAGCGAGAACGTGCGATTGTTCAAGAGCGTATCAAGGTGGAGACTCTCGAGCCCGCCTTCTGCAATTTCAAAAGGTAATGGACTTTCGGGAGAAGAGAGGACATGCAGTTCTTCAACCTCCACTTCAATGCTCCCAGACGTATTCGAGCGCTCCGCACCACCCGGCCGAAGTTTCGCCACACCGGTCACCTCGATAATACATTCGTTCCGGCACTCTTTCGACGCAGTATAGGCCGCCTCATGATCCGGAATCACCACCAGCTGTACCATGCCGCTTCGGTCCCGCATGTCGAGAAAGAGGATTTTCCCATGGTCGCGACGCATATTGACCCAGCCTTTGAGTCGAACCTTCTCGCCGATATGACTCGGTGTTTCCGCGATGAGTATTCGTTCCATACCAATCTCTTTACTGATTAGTCTGCGCGTCTTCGTCTTCTCCAACAGTTGAGGTTTCCGCGACTGACACATCAACCGTCGCCGTATCTTGATTCACATGCGCATTGCGCTCCTGCGCTTCAAACTGATGAAGAAACCGCGTTACTTCCGCGATAAGTTCCGACGGCGAGAATTCCGTTTTCGAGATAAACCCGCTCGCGCCAAGCGCCACAGCACGATCTCGATCGTCCTTTTCACTCAAATTGCTGAACATCACAATCTTGGTATCAAGGTTGTAGCCATTTTTTGGATTACGCAGCGCTTCCAAAATTTCCATGCCGCTCATTTCCGGCAAGACGATATCGAGAAGAACCAGATCAAAAGATTCCGTCCGTAAAATATCGAGAACCGCCTTCCCCGAAGTCGCGATACGTACCTCAAACCCAGCCGCGGAAAATTTCCGCTGGTAAATCTCTGAGATCATCGGATCATCCTCAACCAAGAGTATCCTGGCCATATGTGTATTTTCCGGAAAGAAAAATGTTCCGCTTATCTCCTCCGCTCTGCCGACATATTCTCTTTACTCTATGTCTCCAAGAGAAAATATGCAAGCCAGGAACCGAAAGTGTATATTCTTACATATCGACTAGCGGCATCGCCACTTCACGGCATACTTCACCCACGACCGGATATGTTCGCGCGCCAACCGACTCGTGAAGGGCGCGATAAACCATCGAGCGCGGGCGCTCCCGCGCGCGTGATCATGCACCACCTGCGCATCGGGACAATACACGACGCGCAGCCCCTCTCGCCAGGCGCGCCGGCACAGATCGATATCTTCGAAATACATAAAGAAACGCTCATCAAACCCCCCGACGCGACGATACCAGTTAGCACGAATCAAGAGACACGATCCCATCATCCAATCAACATCGCGCATGTGCTGATGATCAAAGTCCGTCATCAAATAGCGCCCGAGGTGATGCGGCGCAAGTCGCCCCAATATCGTCCGGCGAAGAATCGGCGTCCATACCTTCGGGAAGCGCAGACATGAATACTGAAGTGTCCCGTCCGGATTGAGTAGTTTCGGCCCCGCGATACCGATATCCTCGCGATCTTTCATGATATCAAAAAGCCGGCGAATCGCATCGGGGCGAACCAGCGTGTCGGGATTGAGAATGAGAAAAAATGACCCCCTCGCCCGTTGCGCGCCAAGGTTATTCCCACTCCCCATGCCGACATTCGTCTCGCTTCGCAGAAATATCACGTCCGGAAACTCATGACGGAAATCATCGCCAAAGTCATCCTCCTCGCTGTTGTCGACGATGATAATCTCGTGGGAAATACTCGAGAAATCAGCCTTCTTCAACGAAAAAAGACACTTCCGAGTTTTCTCTCGGCTCCGATAATTCACCAAAATGATACTTACATCCATAGCGTCGCAGTGTCGATACACAACCCAAAAATCGCGCATTTTCCGCACCCCTATTGTACAATACCCCCCGAAGAAAGTATACTGTCCGAAGGGTTTCACGCCCTGCAAAGTAGCCCCCGTCATCCCGTCTCTGTAGCTCAGTGGATAGAGCGTCTGGTTCCGGTCCAGAAGGCCGCAGGTCCGATTCCTGCCAGGGACACATACCGCGAAAATATCAAAACCACCAAACACTTCTTTTTGGTGGTTTTTGTTTACTCAATCTTGTCACCTTAACACTTCTCTCTTCTACCCTCGCTTCACCGGCAACTCGACGAAGAATGTCGAGCCTTTGCCGGCGCCTTCGGAGGTGACGCCGATATGACCGCCTTGGGCTTCGATCATAGACTTGCCGACATAGAGCCCAAGACCGGTGCCGCTTACATGCATCTTCCCGCTCTCCTTGCCGCGAGAAAACTTCTGAAACAAGGCGGACATCATATCAGGATCAATGCCAACGCCGGTATCCGTAACCGAAATACGGATGAAATCCGCCATGCCTTCCACATGCACCCGCACGCTTCCGGTTGCTGTATATTTAATCGCATTATCGATAAGATTTGAAACCACTTCGAACGCTTTCTGTCTATCAATCCACGCCGGGACCAATGTGTCCTGCGGAACTTCGAACGTCAATTCGAGTCCTTTCTTTTTCGCCACAAGAGCAAATGTATCGCGCAACTCATTGAGAAACTCCGGAATATTCACCTCTGCGTATTCGTATTTGAGTCGACCCGATTCCATGCGAGAAATATTGAGCAAGTCTTCCACGAGATGCACGATGCGATCATTTGCCGTATAGATCTTGTCGAGCACATCCGCAATAGGCGCCGGAACCTTTCCATACGACCCTTCAAGCAAAAGCGAGACAAATCCCTTTATTGCCGTCAATGGCGTCCGCAACTGATGCGACGCAATCGAAATAAACTCCGTCTTCGACTGATCAAGCCGCTTCAGCTCCACATTCGCCGCCGCAAGCTTATCCGTCACAATCTGCAACTCCTCTTTCCGCCGAATCTCATTCTTCACCGAGCGAATAAGCATGCTTCCGAAAAGAATCGAGAAAAGAAACGTGAGTGATGTCAACACAAAGTTTATTCGAGACTTCACAAAGAAGAGCTGTGAACCAATAAGGATAGCTAGCCCGATAACGAGCGCCTGCACCGCGAGCACTTTCACATTGAACGCCTGGTATCGAACCATGAGATACCCAAGAAACCCCATGAAAACCGGCATGCCAAACAAACCATAATGAATCAGTCCAAAATCTTTCATTAAGCCATGATCCACGAGAAAACTTGCCAAGAATCCGCTTATAAAGAATGAGAGTAGAAAAAATTCGACCCCAAATCCAAAAAACAGCATCTGTCTCTTCATATCACGAGTTAATCCTTGCTGCCGAACTCGGGAAAATATCAAAAACATGATCCAGAAAAACGCGATAAAGCCGACAAGGTAATAGTAGTTTGTGAAATAGAATCCTTCATTTGGAATGCCGCAATCGACCAAGCTAAATGTTGCCAAATTGTAGGCGGTTGGCGTGAGAAGCACAATCGGGAGAAACAAAATACCGAGTGCCGACTTAACCCGCCACGAAACATCGCCCTTATCGAGAAACGCGAAGACAAAATACACACTCAAAAGTGAAATGAGCGCGTACAATATACCAAAGAACGACCACACAAAGAAAATAATGTCGCTCTTATTACTCACCCATGTCACCAAATCGCACAACACCCAAAACAAAAATGCAATAGAGATGAGAAACAGAAGACGAGCCGCGAGCATCCCGCGATTGTTCAGATATACAAAAGCGCCAATCAAAAGGGCAATAATTGCCGTCGGAATATGCGAATAGTACAAAAGAGGCGGTGCCTCGGATGAAAAAAAGAAAAATTGCGGATCCGGAAAGCCAGGACAAACCATATAAGAGAATGCCAAATCGATTTATGTTTTAGGACTTACGCGTTTGAGTACAGTTCAAGGAAAACACGAGGAACGGGGTAAGCAGTAGCGATATACTGCGTCGAGTGCCAGAGTGTTTGACGCCGAAATGTGCCAAACGCGTAAGTCCTATGTTTGTTTAAGTATATCACAATTGAGAAAATCTATCTGACATCCCACACAACATAATCGTACGGTTCATTGCCACCAAAGTGCCATTTTGTAATGTGTCGCACATGAGCATCCGTATACATCTTTTGGATGAGTCCACTCAGATCACTCCCGGCAGCCTTCCGAGCATGGGCTGATATTCGATCATATTCACCTTCCCGATGCGATACTTCCTTGCGAAATGCCTCGAGAAGCTGTGCCCCGCCTTTTCGTCCGGCACACTTCGGATCAATACCAATAGTTTCAAGATAGAAGCAAGCAGGGTCATACCGCAATTCCGAATCATATTCTCGAAGATCGGCATAGACTTCGGAAAGCGGGCGACCAAGCAAATATCCGACAGATGCACCCCCTTCTCGAAGAAAGATATGCACCGCACTCTCTTGTCGCAGCATTTCACTGTAATATTCCTTTGCATCCGGATACTGCCACCCAACCGGATAGCATCGCTGCTCAAGAGAGAGAATATCCTCCAAAGCCCGAGCATCAAAATTCTGAACCATGGCAATATCAAACAGCTGTTTCTCACCTCTACACGCAGAGCCATCTTTCAAGACGGATTCTTTTTCCAGCATAAAATCTAAAAAGAAAGAAAAATGAATCACCTTAACACGGCTTTATGCGTGCTGTATGAGATACACACCGAAAATCATGAGCGCCATAGCAAATACCTTTACTCGCATTCCTTGAAATTGCGCACGACACATTGGTTCCAAAGCTCGGAGCCGTTTCCATGGCATCACTCTCCCAACAACAAACAACCCAAGCGCAATGAGGACAATAAAGAAAGGCTGAAGACTCTCCACAGCCGCTACAAGAGAAACGGGACCGAGACTCGTCGCAAGATTCGAGAAAAACTCGCCGGCCAGTTGAAGAAATTCGATGCTGATAAAAAACAAAAAAAATGTCCGGCAAGTTTTATGAAATCTACGTCGGAATCGTCTCGGAAGAAAGAAAATATAACCAAGTATTCCTCCGCCAACAATGCCAAAATTATAGAAGAGATACCCGCTCCAATATGTTGAGTGTTCATACACTCCTTTGAGACATACCATCGAGAGGCCCATAAGAAAGACGGCGACCAACATGTACTTCGAAACAGAGGGAAGAAGACCCGTATCAACCCCCTCAGAGAAAGAGAGTGCAAGAGCCCCGACAAAGAGCAGGAGAATACCAAAGTATTCCAAAGCATCCAGTCGTTCCCCAAGGAGCACAAATGCCAGTATCGGAACGGCGGCAACGAGCAAATTCCAAAGCATCGATATTACGGACATATCACCAAAAGAAAATACCACTTTGAAATAGAAAAAGAGCGATGAAATATGAAGGATCCCGCCAAGAACGGCAATCCCGGCTATCAATCCCGATTCGGGGTATTCAAAACCAACAAACGGCAGAGATGCCCAAAGCATCGCCTGCATGACACCAGACACAACAGTCGGCTCAATAGGATGAGAGAAAATGCCATCCTTGCTCAAATACATATCGAGAACCTGCACGACCGCCCCAATAATGGCACCAGCGATTGCAAACAGAAACCACAATTGTTCTGACATATCAGTTTTTCGGAGAAAGATATCCCCACTTTTCCAAGAGTGCCCGTTCCTGCTTCAAGAACTTCTCACCGATATCCGTTCGATAGAATTTCTTTGGAATAACGATTTTTTCAGCTAATGAATACGCTTGCCGCTGCGCATCTTCTACCGCCCTTCCAACACCACTCACATCAAGAACAAATCCTCGTTTTCCAGAAATATAGAGATTGCCCCGCTTATTCATCGAAAGTTCTTCAATATGGATTCGATTCAATTCGTCCATTGTGAGCTGTTCCTTAAAGAACACAGCAGAACCCCGCACAGAATATCTCTGAGATACAGCAGTATACGGGAAGGGCGGTGTTGCCAAGAGAACAATAACTCCAAATCCTTTCCTATATCTCAGATTATATGATTTTCCATCAGCCACTGCCTTAAGAAATTCCCCCCACGGAGAGATATGGAGACTTGCTTGCAACTGCGTTGACGGCGAACCAAACCGAGCTGTTGCCTCCAATGGATAAATAGCACCTTGGTCAACAATGCAGTTGATATCAAAATCTCCATGAAAACCTATTTTCTGCAAATAGCCTTTCAATTTTGCAAGTGTCTTTTGAAAAAGTACGTTATTTTCATTGTCATCGTACCACATGAGAGTTCCCATTTCATCAGTCTTTGGACCAAGTCCTCCAACACATAAACTCTTATACTCAATATTCATCTCAATCGGACCAACCCAATCATGTCCATTAAAATAGCGTGCGACACCAATCTCAACGCCATATTTTCTCTTTTGAAGCTGGACAGAAGAAGCATCCTTTTTGTTATATTTCTTATACGATTTTAAGATCTCAATTACGTCGCTTCCATCATCCATGTGACCGACGTAGTTGAATATCTTGGAAACATGTCCGTTCTGCTTTACCACCCATTCGCCCCTGTTTTTTTTCACGAATGCAATCGCTTCATCAAGTGATCGAAAGCTTTTCGACGGTATAGTAGCAATACCGCACTCCGAAAGGATTTTCTCCCCAAATGCCCGATCATCTTCCAATTTGTCGCCCAACTCACACCCGCCAACCACAGAATATCCCTGTGCTCGCAGTCGATCTTGATCCCGACCGTACCCCGTGCTGTCAAATACGACCAAGCCCGCCTTTCCAACCCACTTGAGCTCTCGCTTCCAATCATCCGTCTTTGTTACCATCCCTTCAAGATTTTGCCGCTGATCCTTATCGCGAATAAAAAGTTTCACATCATGCCCCTCTTGTTTGAGGCGATAACATAAGTCTCCTCCGGATAAGTCTCGCGATACAAACAATACACGCATATAGATAAATCCCCCGTAGCATCCCAACCATTAAAAGTGAACCTGCTTTTATATCACGAAATACTATCTGTGTCAATAATAAAAGTCAAAAAAAATGGACAATACTGTCCATTTGAGAAGCCCTTATATTCGCGAAAATCCCGATAATTCCCTTCCTTTAGATGTAAATATCGGCTTCACCATAGAGAAACACTTTGGAAATTCTGTCAAATTCTTTCGAATACACCTAGTTCATTTGTACGGAATCACGCTCTTCGGGAGAATCTTCCATTGGAACATCATCTCCGGAGTCCTCAGTTGTTCCGCCGTCTTCCAGAGCCGACTCGTCCGGCGAGGGGGGCAGCATCCTCCGGAACAAATCCCGGGCCAACACAGGTCTCGCCCTCCGGCACGGTATCATCGGAGCAGAATGTCTCCGTACACTCCGCCTCTCCCGGTCGACACGACAAATCGGCACATTCCGGCGCATCGAGCGATCCGGAAGCGCATGCTTCCGGGAACGCATAGGCTTTCCTTTCAACAGTTTTGTAATAGGACGTTTCTGTTGGAACATCTTCCTCGCCGCACGATCCGTCTTCGGTATCGCAGATATCCCGAGCAAAGCATGCCGAGCTCTCCGGAGAGCATGTAACCTCTATGTCAACAAAGTAGTCCCGCGCGATAAAAATCCGGTAGAAGGTCGCAAAAACCGACAGGGCGACCGAAAAGAAGAATATTCCGAAAAACCATTTTGAATGAGTTTTTTCTTGTCTTTCTGTTTCCATGGCAATGGTATTGATATTGCAAATACCTCCTCTTCCACATTGCCCCAAGTATACCAGAAACCGCGACGCACCGAAAGACTAGCATCACCAGCTCTTTTTCTTGAGGGCGTTCTTGGCGGCATCGCGTTGCGCTTCTTGCTTGGAGTTCCCGGTGCCCTCGGCGACCAGGTCGTCTCCCACATATGCACCAGCGGTAAAGCATTTGTCATGATCGGGACCCGACTCGGACAGCACGCGATAGGACGGCGTCATACCAAGGCGCGTCTGCGCCTGCTCCTGAAATTCGCTCTTCGGATCGGCATAGAGCTTCTGCTCGAATACTTCCGGAAGATGACTCACGATAACGCGAAGGATAAAGTCTCGAGCGGCATCATAGCCCTGGTCGAGGTAGAGTGCACCAATAATCGCCTCCATCGCGTTCGCCACCAAATATTGGCGAGATCGCCCCGTATCCTTCGACTCGCCCCGACTCATCATGAGAAACGGCTCGATACCGATTTCCGCCCCCACGCGGGCGAGCATCTCGCCATTTACGAGCGCGGCGCGCCAACTCGTCAGTTCTCCTTCGGGATTGGGATAGTGATGAAAAAGATATTCGGTCACCACAAGCTCAAGTACAGCATCTCCCAAAAATTCCAACCGCTCATTGTGATCGAGCGGATAATTTCGATGCTCATTCAGATACGAACGATGCGTGAATGCGGTTTGAAAAAACTCCACCTGGCGAATATCCACACCCAACACGCGAGCCACTTCCTTACGATCAAATTCTTTCATATTAGAGAATCTCCCAAGAAAAGCGCGACACTCTCTCAAAACTCCAGGGAATGCCCAGCTCATGCCGGGAAACATATTATAGATTATCTCTCATCTGACACCAGCGCAGCATTCTTTGTCATTCCAAACCTCCACAATCCCCATTTCTTATCACCTCGGTCAGTCCCTTGTCGCCCTGATTCATTTCCTGTCCCCCGATTGACAGTCCATCATCTCGATTGATTCCCTGTCATCCCGGTTGATTCTGTGTCATCCCGACCGAAGCGGAGGGATCTCAACATACTGAGAGCCTGTTTCAAAAGCCTGTATTCTGTTGCAATTCCGAAATATCAACTCTAAAACATTCAGATTCATCGACTTCGCTCGGCTCGGAATGACACGTCTTTACCAATACCGCCAGATCACTCTCCTCTTTGAAAACTCCAATCGAAACAGAGCACACCACAACAAAACGAGCAATCTCACTCCGCGTCATCCGAATCAATCCGCTCGGTCTTCATATCTTCCGGATGCTCTTCCAGCTCTTTCAGCTTCAGCGCGGCGCGGCGCTTCTCGCTCGAGTCATCCTTCATAGGCTCCCCCATCTCCCGATAGATTGTCCCCAAGACGCCATTGATAAACCGCGGCGAACTGTCGCTGCCGAATGTCTTGGAAAGTTCGATGGCTTCGTTTATGGCAACCTTTGGCGGGACCTCATCGTAGTTGCCATACAACAATTCAAAAATCCCAAGTCGCAACACATTGCGATCAATAACCGTCACTTGATCGATCGGCCACTCGGGCGCGCACTTTTCGATAAGCTGGTCGATAACTTTGCGATGCGCAAGCGTCCCCTCGACCAGGACGCGCGTAAACGAGGCGTCTTCGAGCCCCGGCGCGAACTCTTCGAGATTCCGGCGAGCGATATCCGCCATTTCCGATTCATCGCTCTTTCGGAAATCCCATTCAAAAAGCGCTTGCATTGCCACCGACCGTTGAAGGTGCCGATTCGCCATATTTCAAGAAACAAGCAAACTATAGAACCACCAAAGAAAGGCTATTTCTGATCCTTTTTTGCCGCTACTGCCACTTTTTTCATCGTATCCACATACTCGCGATTTTTGTAGAAACCACATTTCGGGCACACGCGATGCGCCAAAATACTCGCTCCGCATTTCGGGCACGCAACGCCATTCTTCGCAGTTTTTACATAGCGAACACGCCCGCGAGCCTGTCGCGCTTTGGAGTGCCTCTGTTTCGGTACTGACATAGGATATTCTCAATGGAAAACACGTGTCCCAAAGTCTATCAGCTTTCTTCCTTTCTGGCAAATTCCCGATACGCCTTGGCAACCGGAGCAAATGACTGCCGGTGAATCGGGCAGGGTCCGAACCGCCAAAGCGCCGAAAGATGCGCCGCCGTTCCATACCCTTTGTGCCGAGCGAATCCATACTCGGGATACTGCCTCTCAAACTTATCCAGCATCCGATCTCGCGTCACTTTGGCAACAATGGAAGCCGCCGCAATGGAAACCGATAGCGCATCGCCCCGTACAAGAGCTTCTTGCGGATATTCGAGCTCGGGAATGTTCCGATTTCCATCAACAAGCACCCGTATGGCAAGTCTCGAGTGCTCGTTCAAGATACGCTTCTTCAAAAGCGCCTCCAGCGCCTCTCGCATAGCAAGAAACGTCGCCTGGAGAATATTCACCCGATCAATCATCTCCGCATCAACACTGCCAACACCGATTTCGAAGTGTTCGACAATCCACCGATATGCCTCTTCGCGCTGGTGCCCCGAGAGCGTTTTGGAATCACGAATGAGTCTCGTATATCGCTCTTCTCCTCTAGGAAAATCGCCTTGAGATGAGCGATACCATGCCGCTGCCGCAACAACCGGCCCCGCAAGCGGTCCTCGTCCCGCCTCGTCTATGCCTACCACCAGATGCCCCGAAAGCGCTGCCAATTTCTCATATTCAAATGTGGGAAAGTTTTCCTTTCTTTCTTGGTCTCTTTGCATATCTCACAGTATACCTTACCAATTCCCAAGATAAAAAATCGCCCCGGACAGAACATCACAGGGCGATCTTGAAGCGACGTGAAACCTCTCCTACGGCGCCACTTCTTTCCAGTGTTGAGAACATGTTTTGATTCCTGAACATCCATTCGGAGCACACCCCGCTCCCGTACCGGTGTAGCTGCTTCCGATACATACATTCGGATCATTGCAGTCACAGGTCGTCGGCGGATCAAAGGTTGCCGTCACATTCTTTGGAGAGGTCATGGATACCGAGCAGGTTCCCGATCCGGAACAATCTCCGCCCCAGCCAACAAATGTCGACCCTGCCGTAGGCGATGCTGTCAGAACCACCGCCGTACCCGTTGCATATGACTCACTGGAATCACCCGGATAGCTTATCCCCGCAGGAACGCTCGTAATAGTCCCCGTCCCTGTTCCGGATTTCGACACTGTGAGCAATTGACCGCTCGGAGCACTTACCGTGACCGACGCATTGCCATTTGCCGGCACCCCTTGCTGAACAACCGATACCGTGGGTGTATATGAACCAGCCGTTGAATACGTGCAGTCATAGTCCTTTGTTGTCACGCTTTCTCCAGGAAATGACTGCGTCGTCCCATTGTCGCAGTCGAATACATAATTAATGCTTCCCGTTGCCGTCCCACTCACGGTCGCCCTGATTGTTGATACGAGGGGCGCCGATCCGCTTGCTGGAATTGCCTGGACGATTACATTCACAATCGGGCTCACCGCCGCATTCACCCGTACCGTCGACGTACTCGACAAACTACTGTTGTAAACTGCCTTCACCGTTATCGATGAATTCACCGGGGGGCTCCCCGCTGTCACCAACCCCTTTGCTCCGTCAGCATCACCATTCCCCACGACCGCTGTTGTGGCAAGTCCCAAAGATCGAGACCATGTTGCGCTGGATGTTTTGTCTATCGACCCTCCACTTGAACACGTTGGAAGCGATGTTCCCGACCATGTCGACCAATACTCCGCCGTCAGATTGGTTGTCTCGAGAGAGTTGATCGTAATCGAAGCCGGACACACTTTGATTTCCGGACAGTTTGCAGTGCCGTTTCCGCAATATGTCGTGCAGTTCGTGTCATATATCGGGGTCGTCGTGCAATACGATGACGGATTCGGACAGCTCGGTGTGCAAGAAGATACGGTCTTGTTGGCACTGCATGACTTTCCCGTGCAGCTCCACGTCCAGGGACCGGAACCGGAGACACTGCTCGCAAGTCCGGCGGAGCAGAGTTCCGCAACAGTTGAAGGGGCGGTTGCTCGAATGGTTCCATCGGCACTTCCACAGGATCCCGGAGAGATATTGGCGCTGCAGGAATTGCTTCCACATGTCCATGACCAGCCAATTTTGTAGCCACCGGAGAGACGGTAAGAAACCGTTGGGACACTTCCATCGCTGCAGAGCAGGTTTGAGGGAGGAGTGGGTGAAGAGTAGTTTTGCTTGTCGGCAGGACCACAGGTGATGGGGGCAGGATTTTGAGATGCCCAACAATCCACGCTCGGAGAAGACCTATTGAAACACGTCCACGTCACTGTTTTTCCCGGCGCCGGGAAAGGAACATTATTGTTTCCGACGGTAGGTGATGAACCGGATACACAGAGAGATCCGGAATATGCAGTAGATCCGTATGGGTAAGTCTTATTTGCTGCCGATCCGCAACCAGCAATCGTTCCACTGTCGGTTGTCGGACAATCGGGAAAGTCACATAATGGAAGTTGTCTTCCAAGCACTGTCCCATCAGGACATAGTTTTGCATCTTTACAACATGCAGTGAGTGTTCCACAATAAGTATCACTTGCACCTACTGGTACCGAATAAATAAAAGTTGAGAGCAAAAACATCCCTACCACAAGGAAAACTTGACGAGAAAAGCTTGAAATATTCATACAACACGTATTATTTGACACTTAGAAGTATAAAAAGCAAGCTATTGTCTGCCTATTCCTTTTCCTCATTCATTTCTCTCGTGGTTTTTCCCTCATCACCATCCTTCTCCACATTCACCTTCGTCGCAATCACATATGCATCTTCCCTGGGAGCGGCCTGAGCAGTGACCGTCAGTGTCTCACCCACTTTGAAGGTTTGTGAAAATCCTTCAGTATCCTGTTCGGAGAGGAAGAATCGATAGATTTTATTGGGAGCGGGGTAGATAATCGGATCAGCAACTGGATGCACATTCAAGCTGAGTTCCATACCCTTTACGCCGGTTTGTTCGAGTACCGTGTTTATACTCAAGACTTCTCCCATAACAGAAACGCGTCCCTGATCAACTCGTTTCCATCCCATGAGGACGTCTTCAGTCATGGCTTCGGAAAGAGGAACGGTGGTGGCGTTGTCTTCGGAAAGACCTAAGGGGTTTGGAGTCATGTCTTTCTTCCTCATTTCCCGATTGAACCCGTGAAAAGCGAGAGTGACAACGAGAACCATCACGATAGCAAGCGTGAGAAGAGACCAGAACAGAATTTTGCGTGATCTCGAAGAGAATTGGAGCGACATGGAGTTTTGTTTTAGTGTATTATGCGTTTACCCCAAAAAGAAACAAACAGGATAAAGAATATACTGTGAAAAGTATAGCATGGAAAACTTTTTCGGAAAAATGTTGTCAAGACTTTCCTCGCCTCTCTTGGTACGCTAAGATTCTTTTGTAGGTAGCGCCTCTCTATTTCAGGGAACACTCATCAAGGAGCATATACTCTTAATTTATCGCAAACATCTTTCTTTTTTCTGATAGCGTACCCTGCATGCCTTTCGCTCACCTTCACGTTCACTCGCACTATAGTCTTCTCACCGCGCCCGCTCGCATCGACGCGCTTCTTGATCGCGCTCAGGAGCTCGGCATGACCGCGCTCGCTCTCACCGACTACACCGCGCTCTATGGCGCGGTCGAACTCTCGATCAAGGCGAAAGAACGGCACATGAAGCCGATTATCGGCGCGGAAATCTACGTGACAGCGAATATGCACAGTCGCGTCTCGATCGAAGACCGTCGGCGTTCCAATCTCGTCCTCCTCGCCGAAACACAAGCCGGCTACCAGAATCTCATGAAAATCATTTCCGAGTCGCACATTGAGGGATTCTACTACAAAGCCCGCGTCGACAAGGAACTCCTCTTGAAATATCACGAAGGAATCATCGCGCTCTCGGGGTCGGTTACCGGCGAAGTGCCCTCGCTTATCGTCGCCGGCAGCGAAGAGCGCGCTCGCGATGCGGCACTCAGCTATGAAGCGATTTTTGGAAAAGGCAATTTCTTCCTCGAACTCCAGCCGCATGGCGACTATGAGAATCAGATGATCGCCAATGCCGGACTCATCCAAATTTCTCGAGAAACGGGCATTCCGCTCGTCGCGGCAAACGACGTGCACTATGTCCACCCCGAAGACAGCGACCTGCAAGACATTCTCCTGTGCATTCGCGACAACAAAAAAGTCACCGACGAAAATCGCCTCTCGCTTCGCCATCTCGATCTCTCGCTTCGTTCGCCTGAAAACATGACAGCGTTCTTCAAAGACATTCCCGAAGCCATTGAAAATGCAGGAGCTATCGCCGATCGCTGCAACGTCACTATCCGGCTCGGCGAAACACAGCTCCCTCATTTCGATGTGCCTGACAACAAAGCGCCCGAAGTCTATTTGCGAGAGCTCTGCGAAGCGGGACTTGCCAAACGCTTCGGCACAGACATCACTGATGAGCATCGCGCGCGCATGGAATACGAACTCGGCATCATCGAGAAAACCGGTTTCGCCTCGTACTTCTTGATCGTTCAGGACTTCGTCAACTGGGCGAAACGAGAAGGCATCGTCGTAGGACCCGGAAGAGGGAGTGCTGCCGGGAGCTTCGTCGCCTATTTGACCGGTATCACCAACATGGACCCAATCAAATACAATCTCCTCTTCGAGCGATTCCTGAATCCGGAGCGCATTTCCATGCCCGATGTCGACATGGACTTCGCCGACAACCGCCGAGACGATGTCTTGAACTATGTCCGGAGGCGCTATGGCAACGACCACGTCGCGCAGATTATCACCTTCGGAACCATGGCGGCGCGCGCCGCGATTCGCGATGCCGGCCGCGCCCTCGGACTCTCCTATAGCCTCTGCGACACCGTCGCCAAGCTCATTCCGCAGTTTCATTCAATGGAAAAAGCGCTTCAAGAGGCACCTGATTTCAAAGCGCTCTACGATCGCGACCCCGATGCCAAACGCCTTATCGACGTTGCCAAAAAGATAGAAGGCCTCTCCCGGCACGCCTCCATGCATGCCTGTGGCGTCGTCATCACCAAAGATCCTGTCACTGAATATACCCCGATACAAAACATCTCCGGTTCCAAAGAAGGTATCGTGACGCAGTATTCCTCCTCCACCAAGTCGAGTTATGTCGAGAAGATCGGACTCCTCAAGATGGACTTCCTCGGACTCAAGAACCTCACCATCATCCAAGACACCATCCGCATCTTGAAAGCACTCGGCAAACTCGAAGCGCTCGCCGAAAAACTCGGTCTCAACCCGGACACCGCTTCGACCGCCGACATCATGGACAAACTCCCGCTCGACGATGAAGCAACATTTTCCTTGCTTCAGAAAGCGCACACAACCGGCGTCTTTCAACTCGAATCAAACGGCATGAAGCGGTACCTCAAACAGTTAAAGCCAACCGTTCTCGAAGATATCATCGCCATGGTCGCCCTCTACCGACCCGGTCCCATGGACTGGATCCCGGATTTCATCGCCGGCAAGCACGGCACAAAAACCGTCGAATATCTCCATCCGAAACTCGAACCCATACTCGGCACGAGCTACGGCGTCGCCGTCTACCAAGAACAAGTCATGCGCATCGCGCAGGATCTCGCCGGATTCACTCTGGGTGAGGCGGATGTGCTTCGCAAAGCGATGGGCAAGAAAATCATCGAGCTCATTAAAGAGCAGAAAATCAAATTTATCGACGGCTGCGTCAAGCAAGGCATTTCCAAATCCATCGCCGAAAAAGTCTTCGCCTTCATCGAACCCTTCGCCGGCTACGGATTCAATCGCTCTCATGCCGCCTGCTACGGACTCATCGGCTACCAGACCGCCTATCTCAAGGCGCACTACCCGGCGGAATTTATGGCGGCGCTTTTGACAAGCGATCAGAGCAATTCCGATCGCGTCTCCATCGAAGTCGCCGAGACGCGCGACATGGGCATCGAGGTCTTGCCCCCGTCGGTCAACGAGAGCTTCGAGGAATTCGCTGTGATCCGCGGAGACGACGGAATCGAGCGCGTCCGTTTCGGACTCAATGCCGTGAAAAATGTTGGTGCCACCGTCACCGAAGAAATTGTTCGCGAGCGGAAAGCACACGGGAAATTCAAAGACCTCACCGACTTCATCGAACGCGTCCGCACCAAAGACCTCAACAAAAAGTCGATCGAAGCACTTGCAAAAGTGGGCGGACTCGATGCCTTCGGCGAACGCAAAAGTATTCTCGAAAGCATCGATACGATTCTGCTCTATTCGAAGAACAGCGAGAAAACCAAGGCGACGCACTCGATGAGCCTCTTCCGCGACATGCCGATCGAGAAGAGCGCCATCCGCCTCACACCGGTCGCCCCCGCCACCAAACACGAGAAACTCCAGTGGGAGAAAGAACTCCTCGGACTCTATGTGAGCGACCACCCGGCAAGTGACTATCAAGAATACCTCGCAGAAATCGCCACCCCCGTGCACGAAGTCGAGAAACTCGCCGAAGGCGCCGTCGCGCAAGTGGGCGGCGTCATCTCCGCACTCCGCAAAGCCTATACCAAAGATCAGAAGACGATGTACTTCGCCACCGTCGAAGACACAACCGGTCGCATCGAAGCCGTCGTCTTCCCGCGCATCGCCGAGCAAACCGAACACCTCTGGGTCGCCGAACACATGGTCACCGTCACCGGCAAAATTTCCCTCCGCGACGGCTCGCCAAAGATTATGGTCGAGCGCGCCGACCGCCTCTCACCACAAGAGATAGAAACTTGGCAACGCGCGCTCCTCACCCGGAAGAAGTACGGGCAATCGAGAGAACAAGCAGGAGAATTAGGAATAAAGAATAAAGAATCAGGCAAAGAGCGAGAGGCAACTCACAACCCGCAACAAACAACTGACAACAAACAACTGACAACAAACAGTGGGGAAATAAAAACCACTCAACCATCAAGCCATTCAGCCATTCAGCCATCCAACCATGAAACCATTCATTCAACCACTCAAAGCAAAAACATCATCATCACACTCGACGATGCTGCCACCGAAAAGACACTGGAACACCTCGCCGAAACCCTAAAGCGCCTGCCCAAAGGAGATACGAAAGTTTGCATCCGCCTCCGCGGAAAAACGATAGAGACCGCGTTTTCTGTTGATGGGACATCTGAGGCGGTTGAAACATTAAAAAACCACACTCAATATGTGCATGTGGAGGCACCATAAAAAATCCCAAATAGCGAACTATTTGGGATCTAATGCATAGACATTCCGCTAAAAGCGGCTACCAATTGTGAAAGATAATTGCTAGAAACTTTCGCAGACGGTACTTCCAAAGAGGAACACTGGAAGCTGAAATAACGATACAGTCGCCAAGCTCAGAACACCACGGATGAATACGTGTCAAGTCCACCAAAATTGTACACCTTCTTTTTGGAGGATAAGGTAACGTGAAGCATATCCGATATTTTCCATTGCAGAGGCGAAGAAGTTCAACCTTACAAAATGGCAAAATGTTGGCCGCAAGTGAATGCACAATAGGAATACTTCCCTGATATCTCGCAAACACATAGTATTGTGAAATACGCGGAGTCTCTCTCCAATAAAAAGGCGCGCGTAGCGGATGCATCTTAAACAAATCCAAGAGGCGACTCCCAATCTCTGGAGAGTACGTCACTAATCCTTCAGAATCATCCGGTATACGGAGTTGGATATATGCCCTATCCGAAAAGAAGAAATTACCCCTATTATCAACTTCGATGCTCATGATATTGCCTCCAAAAGCAGATTGAAAGAACCGAAAACAAGTTACATTAAAGAACAATCCTTCTCTCTAACTGACTCTTATATAACACGGAAATACTCGCTATGTCAACAGAAAAATCTTCCAAATTCCTCGTCATCCTTGGGCCGACTTCGTCGGGAAAGTCGGCGCTGGCGATTGATGTGGCGAGAGAATGGAACGGCGAGATCATATCCGCCGACAGCCGGCAAGTGTATCGCGGCATGGATATCGGAAGTGGGAAAGTTCCGAGGGACAACGTGCAACGAGGCACGAGGTACGACGTACGGAGTGCGGGAGAACAATATCGCTCCCCCACCGTAATTCGTGATTCGAAATTCGTAACTCGAGAACCCTATCTTTCCGAAGGAATCCCCCACCACCTTCTCGATGTCGCGGATCCGAACGACGACTACAATATTTCGCATTTCCTCCGCGATGCGCGCGCGGCACTCGGTGACATTGCAAGCCGCGGCAAACTCCCCATCGTCTGCGGCGGCACAGGCTTCTGGATTCAGGCGCTCGTCGAACACCAAAACATCCCCGATATCCCGCCCAACCCAGCTCTCCGCGCGGAACTTTCAGAGAAAACCCCCGAAGAACTTTTTGAGAGACTTCAACTGCTCGACCCGGCACGCGCCGAAACAATCGACCAGAAAAACCCCCGGCGACTGATCCGCGCGATAGAGATAGCGGAAAATGGGAATCAAGAATCAGGAATCAAGAATCAAGCAAGGAATCAGGAAGAGAAGAATCTGAATCCGAAAAGCGAACAACCATTTGACCGGAAAACCATTCAACCATATATCCTCGCTCTCTGTCCGCCAAAGGATATTCTCGACGCACGAATACGAGCCCGGCTCGATGCGCGTTTCGATCAGGGAATGATCGCGGAAGTTGAACACCTCCACAAAAGCGGCGTCTCTTGGGAGCGTCTCGATGCCTTCGGACTCGAATACCGGTGGATATCCCGATTTCTCCGAGGTATGGTGAACGAACAAGACATGAAAGAGCGCCTCTCTTTCGACAGCATCCACTATGCCAAACGCCAGATGACCTGGATCCGCAGATGGCACCGAAAGAATCCCGATCTCTATATCTTCGAAAACACAGCAAAAGCAATAGATATTATAGAAAGTTTTTTGAAAGAATAAAGACCGCTCGAAAACTGTTGTTCGAGCGGCAATTTTCCAAATTTCCAAAGGCACTTAATGCGAAGCACTGCGTATCGATCCATGAAACTTCGCATAAGAAAAAAGTTTACCGGGAGGAGCAAAGGTCGACTTTATCCAGCGCACAAACCTTGAGATAAGCGTCATTTGCTTCTCATATGCTTGAATAGCCTGTTGTATTTCTATAGTGGGATCTCTGTCGCCCCGACTTCTAAACTCTTGGTGATACAAATATCTTTGCACAATATTTACATTCCCCACTCGAATACAACGGAGCACACATTGTTTCCCATTCTCTCCAGCACAAGCACATCTCTCTTTTGTTCGGGGAGAAAGTCTTCCTCGCAATTCGGGATAGTCGCACTTGTTGCGTCTCATATCTCGAATGATTGGACAGATCACGGACGTACTTGCAACACCATCGTTTATCTTCTTCATTTTCGCACCTCCTGTAGCAGCTGAAATGGGACAGTAACAATACCTACAAATTCGCGGATCTTTGGAAGCATGGCGCGAACCCTTCTTTGCGATACGCAAGGAAAGAGTCGCTCCTTGCCGGTTGCGAGCTCGATGAGTGGCCAGAGTGGAAAATCTCTTCCGTCGATACCAATACCCGGATAGGTCTTTCGGATGATATCTATCCACACGCTAAAAGGTTCGATAACGACACCGACAAATTTCTCTTTATGCCCTCCTGCCAAGAGTACCGAGACATACCACCCGAACGATTCCCGAACACACGAGCAATCCCGCGTTTGATAGGTAAGAAAATTTACCTCTTTGTGCCACCAAATATTCGGCTGAAATTCCGGAAATTCAAGTGGCACATGTTCTTCCCCGCCAAGCAGCAGAGCAAGCACTTCACGAAAATCAGTCATACATCCACCTCCGGTTCCCATCCAAACAAAAATTCAAAGTTGTTAAGGCACAAAAAAATCGCCCCAATGGGCGACTTTCACGCTTTCAAAAAACTATTTCCGCAAATTTTTCGTTTCGGATTCATTAGCGATCATTGTACGCCTACAAAAAATTCTGTCAAGCGGCTACGATTTCAGTTTCTTGAGAAGCATTTCGCGTGCCATTTCCGGATTCGCCTTGCCTTTGGAAAGTTTCATGACTTGACCCACAAGGAACTGCAGCGCGTTTTCTTTGCCGCTGCGATAGTCCTCGACCGACTTTTGATTCGCAGCAATCACCTCTTCAACAAAGACGCCGATAGACGACTCGTCGTGCGTCTGCATGAGCCCGAGACGCTCGACGATATGCGACGGATCACTGTCACCGCCTTTCATCATCTCGGCAAGCACAGCCTGTGCGCCGCTCGAGTTAACCACGCCGTCCGCCACCAACCCGATAAATTCCGCATAATTCTCCGGTGTCACTGGGACGCTCCGCATATCGTTCCCGTGTTCCGAAAGGAACTTGCGCATTTCGGTCAAAAAATAATTTGCCGCCAGCTTCAAGAGTTTCTTCGGATCACTCTTCGTTTCTCCGGACGCCTTCTTCTCCAAGAGTTCGCTCGCCACTCGTTCGAAGTAGTCCGCGATATCCGATTCGGAAACAAGCGAAACAGCATCCGCTTTCGGTAATCCATATTCTTCCGCGAATCGCATTTCTTTTGCATCGGGAAGCTCCGGGAGGCTCCGACGAAGTTGATCAACATACGCTTCGGAAAAGACCAGCGCGGGAATATCCGGCTCCGGAAAGTACCGATAATCATGCGCCGACTCCTTCACTCGCTGAGACACCGTCGATCCGCGCGCATCGTCCCATCCGCGCGTTTCCTGCACCACCTTTTTCCCCGCCTGCAGCACTTCGCCTTGCCGAGCAATCTCATAGTCCGCCGCGCGTTCAACCGAACGAAACGAGTTGAGATTCTTTATTTCGACTTTCGTCCCGCTCAATCGATCCGCACCCTCTTTGTAGAGAGAAATATTCACCTCGCACCGCATTTGCCCTCTCTCCATATCCGCATCCGAAATGCCAATAAAGCGGAGAATTTGCCGGAGCCGCTGGCAGAAAGCGCGCGCCTCCTTGCCGCTCTCGAAGTCCGGCTCCGTCACAAGCTCCATAAGCGGTACGCCGGCACGATTGAAATCAACAAGCGTTGCTCCGCCGCCCGCCGCGTGAGACAGTTTCCCTGTATCCTCTTCGAGGTGAATGCGCGTGATACGAAATGTCTTGCCATCAATCGCAAGCGCGCCCGCCTCACACAATGGCTTATCATATTGCGATATCTGGTACCCCTTCGGAAGGTCGGGGTAAAAATAGTTCTTCCTATCGAATTTCGACTCAAGACGAAGAGAGCAACCAAGCGCAATCCCCGCTCGTTGCACCGATTCGATCGCAGCGCGATTCGGTACCGGCAGCGTCCCAGGCTGCCCCGTGCACACAGGACAAATATGCGTATTCGGCTCTTTCTCAAGTCCCTGCCCGTTTGGACACGAGCAAAACATCTTCGACTTCGTTTTGAGTTCGACATGCACCTCCATGCCAATAACTGGAATGTATTTCATAGCAAGAAACAAAAGTATACCCCGTCAAGAAGAGTCGACCCTCCCAAGCATCTCTTCATTTATATAAACAAAATTCTCCTCAAAAGTAAACTTCTTTATAAAAATATGGGCAAGGAAAGCTATTACACGCTCTCCTTGCCCAAAATACACCGCTCTATTCTCTTTTCTCTTCATTTCAGTTGGAGCCGAGAAACAGAGGGACAATCACCTCGTAAAGACCCTCCTGGCAGAACCCTGGCCCTACTCGATATCGATGAACATTAAGGACAACTGTGTTGTCCAATAAAGCCCTGAACAACACGGAGACATAGATATTCCCCGTATCACCAGGGAAATAGTCTGGCCACTTCAATGGAATCATCAAAGACACCGTCTGGCTGTCCTGGCTATTACACTTCAAATCTTCTTGTCCCCATCCTGTCAGATTCAAAAGATTGTCCCGGGACATCTGCAGAATTACTTCGGCTCCATTGTCGATCAATCTGATTCCGGCCGTCTCGTTTGCAACGACCACGTACGCCGCTTCCAGCACGATTCCCGCATGCCAGAAACTGCTAGGCGTTGGCCAGCTCGACATCCTAACCGAGAACATATTGTCACCCTTTTTAATCGCCGATCCATCTGGAGCGGCATACGCCAAGAGAAGTTCTCGGTACGACTCTCTCTTGACGCGAACGATGATATCTTTTTTCGGGTTCTCGCAATGAAGAATTGCCAGCGGTCCATCCTCAGTCACGAGTTGGACTGACGGATCAGTCAAGAGTGATCCCATATCGTCCTGCGTCGGATACCCGCCATACGCACATAATTCATCTTCGTACTTGTACGCTTCGCCAATCCCCTGATATGTAAAGAGCTGCGAAGGAGCTCCATCCCCCAGACGTACCGCTACACTCTTATTCACTTCCTGAACCATGCGATGTTCGGACAGGAACTCATCCGAACTTGTGTTGGGCTGAGCGAAAACCGCCCCTGAAAACGACAATAAAACAACCGCTGTTGCGAGTAACTTTTTCATGACAGACCTCCTTGGGTCTTTAAGCGAACGCCCCAATGACGTTCTGTGTCGGGAATGTATCAAAAAACCTTCCCACGCAGAACGCCACTGTCGGCGAACACACGAATTGGGAAGGTGCGAATACGATCTGAAACACCTTTTTATTTTTCTACGCGGATAATATCTTATATACAAATTATTGTCAAGTATATATGTCAGTAAATATAGACAAAATACGCTTATCGGAGACTTTCTAAGACCTCCTCTATGCGTTTGTGCAATTCTTCAACCGTCCCATTGTTCTCGATAACTCTATCGGAAAGGGCGATTGGCATGCCTTGTTCGAGTCGTTTCAATTGGGCGATATCGCGAGCTTCCGCCTTCTCCCGATCCAGTGGACGTTCTTTCCTTTGCGCAAGCCGAGCATAACGAATGGCAGGTGAGGCATGAATAGTGATAGCAAAGAATCGATCTCCGAATCTCTTTTTCAAGACTTCATACTCTACCCAGCTGTATAGACTCTCTATGAGAACCGTAGGAACGTCTTCCAAGGATTCGATACGCCTCACGATTTCCTGCGCATAGTAGTCTTCTCCAAATCTATCACGCAAATCCTCACGCACGACCCGTTCATTGTCTTGCGTCGGCTCAAGTCCCCGCTTCTGCATTTCGTCCAAGGTTATCTGACCAAAGTACACTTTCGGACAAGAATATTTCCTCTGCACGTAAGTGGTTGCTTCCGTTTTTCCACTTCCCGGCATACCGAGAAACGCAATGTATCTTCTCTTCTGCAGCATAATTCTCAATATAACAGAGTAATACAGACAAACAACTCTTGCCGCTTCTTCTGCACACTTTTCCTCACTATAGCCCGATACCCCCGAAAGAGGCAACTCCTTTTCTCTCAATGGCGGAAAACGTCACGAAACACGCCGAGCGTCTTCCGAGCCGTGTCCGTCCATTTGAATTTCGCCGCACAGGCGTTTCCCTGTCGAGAGAGCTCATCTCGGAGCGACGCATCCCGAAGCAGTTCCCGAAGCGCGCGCGCCATATCATCGGGCCGAAGCGGGTCAACAAGCACGGCACCGGTCCCGAGAGTTTCGGGAAATGAGGAGGTGTTCGATGTTACAACCGGCACGCCGCATGCCGCCGCCTCGAGCGGCGGAAATCCGAATCCTTCATAGAGCGACGGAAAAACAAACATACTAGAGAGATTGTACAGCGCCGGCTTGTCCTCATCGCGAACAAATCCCGTAAAGTGAATACGCGAACGCGACGAAAGACAGTCTATTGCTTCAAGAGTATCTTGGTATTTCCACCCATTCGTTCCGGCGATGACCAAATTATAATCGAGCGCCTCGCCGCTTGCGACCAGCGCATCAAAAGCGCGTGCAAGTGAGAGCATGTTTTTCCGCGGCTCGATCGTTCCCACAAACAATATGAATCGATAGGGCAAGCCATACCGACGTTTCGCCTCGAGCAGTGTCGCATCATTTCTGTCCATTCGGCGGAACTGTTCCGAAATGCCACTATGTATAACTTGTATCGATTTTGGAGTCACACCGATTGTCTCTACCAGATCGTCTCGCGTCGAGTGAGACACAGCAATCACTCGATCCGCCCGAAGCGCCAGCCGACGGAAATTCACAAACGAATGCCAGAGTCGACGTTTCCATGAAAAGGTCTCGGGAGAACACTCAAACGACACGTCATGCGCCGTCAAAACAACTCGAACATCTCGTGAAAACGCCGCGAAGTTCAAATTCGGCAGAAAGAAAAGATCAGCACCGCCGATAAGCCGGTCGAGATACGGAAAGCGAAAATACCACAGACAAAAGTTGAGAAGTTTGTTCGGGATCTTCAACGATACGAGTCGAACATTTGGAAAGCGTCGGTCCCAGTCAAGAGGGCATGCGGGCAGTTTCCACGCACTCCAAAAGAGGACATACTCGTTTTCGCGATCCAGAGCGAAAATATGTTCCAAAAGCTCCAAGGTATATTCTTCAACGCCCGTCCGTTTCCCTCCGATAAGACAGCGGATATCAATCCCGATTTTCATGAAAACATCCGTCAATTCCGTCGTTTCGTTTCCGGCGAACCCTTCCAGTACCACCGAAACAGCACCGCAAAAAATCCGAAAAACACACCAATCGAACCCGAAAGCGCAAGCATCTTCCCCAGACCAATACGGGCATCGGCTATCGCCGGCGTCTCGCCAACCAGAGTGAACCACCCTTCTTCCGAACGATTCTGATTGAGCGATTCCGTCTCTCGGTTGAGCACCGTAAAAATCGCCGCAGCCACACGCTTCGCCGATTCTTGATCGCTGAGCGTATACCGAATGCGGATTACCTGCGATGAGAGCCGTCCCGCATCGAAAGAAATACCGTCGGATACACGCGCTTCGCGAGCGATGGCGCCTACGATACGAGGCGACTCCAACCACCGAACGACCGTATCCGCAAACCGCTCATCCGCCTGCAAGCGATAGAAATCATCGTATGAATACTCGCTCGTCGCGCGAGCACCCAATCGCGCAACATTCATGGTGATCTCCGCCCCATATCGAACCGGCTGCCACGCCTGAAAGGCAAGCCCAACACAGACAAACGCGGCGATCGTTCCACAAAACAGCCACCGATATCGAGAAAAGATAAGGATGCAATCGCGAAGCTCCATAACGGTCAATGCAGAGATATATCAACTATCAGCAATGCTTGTTCTCGATTCTCTCAGAAGAACACCTTCATGACAAGAAGCCACCTTTCTCATGTTTGACGCGCCAGCAAATATACCGTACAACAAAGAGAGCGATCGCTCGGCATGATTGCCGGCTTGGTCCCGATAGCTCAACGGATAGAGCACTGGTCTTCGGAACCAGGGATGGGGGTTCGATTCCCTCTCGGGACACATCTCACGTTCAATGTGAACACACTTCCATCTTATAATGACTTCCCATCAAACTCCTTGATGCGAAGCGGCTTCAGATCGAAGTCATCGAGACACCGCACATTGACCGCCGCCATCTCCGCGCCGTCATGTCCCTTGCCAAAGCCGAATGCCTGAATGCCACACGTCTTGCAGAAGAGATGCGCAATGCTCTTGTCGCCAAAACGATAGTCTGACAGAGCATCCTCGCCCGACAGCAGCGTGAATTGCGACTTCGGAAGAAATGTAAGCAAAAGCCCTGCTCGCTCGCACCGCGAACAATTGCACGAGAGCGCTTCCTCGATATTCTCCGCCTGCATCTCAAACCGTACCGCCCCACACTGACACCCGCCCGTATACGTTTTCATAGACATACTCTTAAAAATTGAGACTCTCCCACGAACATACTATCACATCCAAAGCAAAAACTACCGATTCCCTTTCGCCCGATTGTGCGTCTTGCAGAGCAATTGACAGTTCTTGGCGGAAGTCTCGCCGCCTTTGCTCCAGGCAGTCACATGGTCGGCATCCATATCAGCAAGATCCCACACCTTCTCTCTATTCGCATCGTGCCCAATCGCGCAGTGTGGACAATTCGATTCGCCCTTCGCCGCAGCGGCTTGCGTTTGCATCGTATACACCGATTTCTTAGTTGCCTCGTCAAAAACACGGACATTCAAGAGTTTCGCGTCAGTCGAACCGCCAAGCACATACTCGAAAACACCCTTCCGATTCTTTACATACGGATCGGCATAGAGCGCGCGCACCTTGTTTGAAATTTTCTTCGGATCGTAGGCGTTCTTGTGATACGTTTCGTACAATCGCCCCCACTCGAGTCCGCGCATTTCGCTCTCGACATCCGTAAACACGCCCGACACCCAATCGATCACGGTGTTGAAATACGTCTTCAGTTCGGTAATATCCGCATCCTTCCGGTGGCGACTCATATACTCGCCGATTTCTCCCTGGCTCACCCAGTCGAGCGCGCATGCCAAAAAATCCTGCCGATTCACCGCACCCGATACATACGCGCTCCATTTGCTCGTATTGGCATTTTGGCTATTGCTGAATTCTTCCTTGGCAAGTGTCACGAACGGTCCGGAATACACCGCATTCAAAAGTTCCTGATTGTTGAGCGGCACGCCAGCGATATTGATGGTCTTGAACCATTCTTTGATTTCGCTTTCTTCTCCTTTACATTCATAAATCAAGAGCTTCGTCTCCAGTATCCTAGACTGCCTGTCCTTCGCCATACCGCTAAAATTCTGCGGCATGCCATTTCCGTCTTTCATGGCGAATTTATCGGTGACAAACCGCCCGATACTCGTGATGCGCTGCTGCCCGTCCAAAACTTCGAACGTCCCCTCGTCCACTGTATTGAAATAGATGAGTCCGATCGGGTAGCCCTTGAGGATCGACTCGATCACCGCCACATCCCGCTTGCCGTCGGCGTAGATATAGTTCCGTTGATATTCCGGCTGGATAGTGAGCATTCCGGACAAGCCGAAGAGTCCTTTTCCTTCAAGTTCGTTGTACACGAACCCTTCGCAAATATCCTTCACTGAAATATCCGTTCGCAGTGTCGTTTTCATGATGATTTTCTTAAAAGTAACAGCACGAGACCAATCATACGGTCTTTATCGCTCGGCTTTGATTCGGCAATGAGAAGCGTCAATGTCGTAAGCGTCTCGGGCGTAATCATGCCGGAGAAATCAATTCCTGTCCTCCGCAAGAACCACACAAACGAGAAAGCTCCCGTACGTTTGTTGCCATCGGTAAAGGGATGATTCTTGATCACAAAATACAAAAGATGCGCCGCCTTCTCTTCCACTGTCCCATACGCATCCTTGCCGAAGATTGCCTGCAAAACATTACCCACAATTCCCTCCAGAGATTTGGGTTGTCTCTCCTGTGCAAAGAGTTCCGTCGCCTCGCCCTTTTCCGCGAGTTCCCGTTTGAACAGTGCAACGTCAGCATACAATTCATCAGCCGTAAGCGACACGTCTTTTTTGGTAAATCCCGACTGAGGCAACCCCGCTTCATCATATGATCGCAAAGAAAACCACGTCCC
>CAYQPQ010000016.1:0-30068 GCA_964420045.1 uncultured Bdellovibrionales bacterium
GATCACGAAACAAGTCTATCACGGAAAGTTCGGTTTCATAGTGTGATGTGTATAGCAGCAACTCACACATTCAGCGCTCGAGTCACACTCAATGCCGCCTCACGCATTGCCTCTACTGTCGGCTGTTCATAGATATAACGCCCGACAATGGCATGAAATTCCGGACCAGCCGCATGACCGCATTCGGTAATGCTACCTCCTTGGGAAATAAATCCCGGGGCATACAGTACAAATCCCCCCTCTCCCAATTCATCCAGAAGCCACCCGCGAATCCACTGAACCCACTCGAGCTTTGTTCCCGGCACCACGAAATGCCGTACGCCCAATTTGCAGGCGCGCTGATAGATCTTTTTAGGCGCATCGTCGTCGATATAGCCACCTTCGCTCACAAGAAACTGGGGATGCGTCATCATTCCGCCCGTTAGAACAGCGAGCCCTTCATTAAAGCAGGCTTCCGTCCATGCTTCCTGCGTCCTTGGTCCAGTAAACGGAAAAAGAATAGCCGCATTTACACCACTCCATTCCAACGCTCTTGCAAACGGCGCTCCCATCTCGGGAATATCTGTTCCTCCTTTTTGGTGATCGTAGATAATGGGGAAATCCGAACCCATCACATCTCTGATCGCCATAATAGCTCTATCCAAATCACACATGCCCAGAAGAGACCCGAGCTTGAAAGCCCCTATGCCAGGAATCTCATAGATACCCTCTATAAGCCTATCGAGGGAGTCCAGGTCAATTACGTCTGCAGCAACAATCACACTCCTCTCTGCCTCGATGATTCTTTTCATCACAAATCTCCTCGATAAATCACAAGTTGGTAAATCAACTATCCCGCCTCACGATTTCGCAAGACGCATCATCAGCTTAGAAAATATTCCCTTCTTTTGTCAACATTTAACCCACCACAAAATTCACGAGGCGGTCTTGGACGAAGATGGTCTTCCGAATTTCTCTTCCTTCGAGATACTTCACGACAAGAGCGTCTCGGCGCGCTGCCGATTCTACCTCTTCCTGCGAAGACCCAGCAGCGACGCGGAGTCGCGCACGGAGCTTTCCATTGATCTGCACCACCACCTCCACTTCGTCTGCAACCAGATACTTCTGATTTGCCTGTGGCCACTTCGCCGAGAGAATCGATTCCGCATTGCCGACAAGATTCCACAATTCTTCCGCCATATGTGGCGCAAAAGGAGAAAGCAAGAGTAAGAGTGTTTCAAAATCTTCTTGCAATATCGAATCCGCCTTCTCCATCTCATTTACCAGAATCATGAGCGCACTGATCGCCGTATTAAACCGCATCGCCTCGATATCCTCCGACACTTTCTTGATCGTCTTGTGCAGAGCGATACGCAATAACCTCTTATCATTCCCCCTTGTTTGCTTGTTGTTTGTTGTTGGTTGCTTGTTGACCGTTCTTTGAAGTTTCCACACCTTCTCCAAAAACCGCCGCGCGCCCGCAATACTTTCTTCGCTCCACGCGACCGCCTGCTCAAACGGTCCCATAAACATTTCATAAACCCGAAGCGTGTCCGCGCCGAACCGCCGCACAATATCGTCCGGATTCACCACATTGCCCTTGGATTTGCTCATCTTGACGCCGCCTTCGGCGAGAATCAGCCCATGCGACGTGCGCTTAGCATAGGGCTCTGCCGTTGGCACGACCCCGATATCGTAGAGAAACTTGTGCCAAAATCGCGAATAGAGCAAATGTAACGTCGTATGTTCCATCCCGCCATTGTACCAATCAACTCCGCCCGCATCCGCCGATGTGGGAGCATTTCGGACAGACGGCTTCATCCAGTATTCAAGAGCTTCTTGGCTCGCGAGTGCCCGATCGTTCTTCGGATCCGTATAGCGAAGATAATACCAGCTCGACCCCGCCCAGTTCGGCATCGTGTCCGTCTCGCGACGCGCCGGTCCCCAGCAAACAGAGCACGTCGTCGCAACCCATTCCTCCATCGCCGCCAAAGGCGACTCTCCCGTCTCCGTCGGCACATAGGATTCCACCACTGGAAGCTTGAGCGGCAACTCCTCCTCCGGCACCGCCACCCACCCGGGGTTTAAGGCCTCTCCTTCGTTGTTAGTTGTACGTTGTTTGTTGTCAGTTCGTTTTTTGCACTCTGCGCAAAAAACGAGCGGAATCGGTTCCCCCCAATAGCGCTGCCGTGAAAACACCCAGTCGCGAAGCTTGTAATTCGTTTGTCTCTTTCCCAATCCTTCTTTCTCCAACCACGCTGTCATTTTCTCTCGCACCTCGTCAGAATGAAGTCCCGTAAACTCCCCCGAGTCAACCAATACACCATCATCAGTATATGCGTCTAAATCCTTAAGAAAATGCTCAAAATAATATCGATGATGGCTAAAGAGATTAGATTGCAATATATCTTCTTTCGCTAACCAAATACCATCCTTTATCGCATGATCCATTATCTCAACACGTTTGCCACTTTTCAGACGAACAACGAACACGGCTTCATGAGCAAGTTCTTCGCGAGATTTTCGACTTTTGTATCCTCGAGCATAGGCATGCCGGAACAGACACCGTTCGACATTCATATCACTATAACCAGACTCCTCCATTACTTCTCGCTGAATAGCCTCGCTCAAGTTTTCCCCATCTTCTACCTTTCCTCCAACAAAGCCCCTTTGTCCGGTCTTGAACTGTACGACGTAATACAAATCTTTTTCCCAATGCTTGACTATGGCTGTTTCAGCATTAAACCGAAAAACTTCTTTGTTGCTCCGCGGAGCATCGTCACCGGTTACAACGACATACGGCGCAACAACCGATCTCATCGGAAGCACATACTTCTTCGCAAACTCCCAGTCCCGCTCATCATGCGCCGGCACCGCCATCACCGCACCCGTCCCATAATTCCCGAGCACATAGTCCGCCACAAATATCGGAACACTCTCACCCGTAAACGGATTTATCACCTCTATTCCCTCGAGCTTTACACCTGTTTTTTCTTTCGTCGCATCCAACCGATCCTGCTCTGTTTTCTTTTTCACTTGATCAAGATACTTTTTTACCTCCCCGTAATTCGTAATTCGCGCTTCGTACCTCTTGATACTCTCATGTTCCGGCGCCACCACCACATACGTGCACCCGAATATCGTATCCACCCTCGTCGTAAAGACTTCGATATACCGCTCTTGTTGGCTCTGATAAAAACGCAGAACTTCCTTGGTAAATTCCGAAACATTTTCACTCAACAATGCTTCTTTCGGCGTCAATGAAGCAATTTCCTCGCCCTCATGTAACTTCAAACTCCTTTGCGAAACACGAGAAACAAAAAACATTTTTATTGTTTCGCCCGGGGTATTCTTACTTGGAAAATCTCCGATAAAAGTTATCTGATCAGAGACAAGAGAAATTCCAAGTTCCTCACGACACTCGCGCTTGACACATTCATCCGGAGATTCGTTTTCGTGTTTCCCACCACCAAAGGGCGTTACCATACCGGAATCCCTTGCTGTCTTCATGTCACGTCGCTGAAAGAGGAATTTTCCCGCTGTGTCCTGTATCAAAAAACCAACGCCAGCCCATGGTGTATCATTTTCCAATATTGAATGTTGAATGTTGAATTTGATCCTCGTCCCTTCCGATTTCCCGATCCAATTGCGCTGTTGCGTCTTCACTCGGTCGGGATAATCCACCATATCGAGATCACGATCGAGCCGATCGGCATATTTGGTAATCGCGAGCATCCACTGTTCTTTCTCTCTTTTTCCTGTCGGGCCGCCACACCGCTCGCACACGCCGCCAATCGCCTCTTCATTCGCCAGCCCGATCCGGCATGACGGACACCAGTTGATGTCCATCTTCGCCTTGTATGCCAAGCCATTCTTGAAGAGCTGGAGGAAAATCCACTGTGTCCACTTATAGTACGCCGGATCCGTCGTGTTTATTTCTCTCGACCAATCGAAAGAAATCCCGATATTTTTGACTTGTTGCCGGAAGTTATCGGTGTTTTTCTTAGTGACCACTTCCGGATGAATACCATGCTTCACGGCATAGTTTTCCGTCGGAAGTCCGAAGGCATCCCAGCCGAACGGATAGAGCACTTCATACCCTTCCATTCGACGCTTTCTCGCCAACGAATCAAGTGCAACATACGGCCGGACATGCCCCACATGCAAACCGTCCCCGGACGGATAAGGGAACTCCACCAAGGCATAGAACTTCTTCTTTTTCGATCCGGTTTTCGCATGAAAAATCCCTTTCTCTTCCCAGTATTTCTGCCACTTCGATTCTATTTCCTTTGGGTCGTACGAAGCGTGTTTCATAAGCTACAATTAACAAGTACCTCCATCCTAGCCCGAAGAAGAGGGTTTTTCAAGACAACAAATGAGGAGCTGGTCAAATCTGACACAGCTCCTTTCGCTAAAGTTGAGATATTATTCTCTCTACATGTGGGAACGGAATATCATGAAATTTACTACAACAAAGAGAGCATCCCCGTCTTGCTCCCTCCATGAAACATTGAGTTGCCGCAACTGCATCCAGAGGCACTCCGATACCACGCGAGTGACACATTCCGAAAGAGTACCACGCTGGGGGACAACCTCCGACAGATGTTACTTCGCGAAGCAGAGAAATTGCCTCCCTATCCTTCTCGTCGGATATTCCATCCAATCCGGCAAGCAGAGCTGTCGCAAAAATATTTGCAACCCAAGGATCCACCGCAGGATTCCGAAATGACCGACATTGCCCAATAAATATGCGCGCATCTCCTCGCACGTAAGCATCCTTGAGAAGATTTGTATTCTTGTCCGATAGCAAGAATGGCAGTACAAACAAAGCGCCCTCCCGCCACAAATAAACCGAGAATGGAGTCAACATTCCAAACCCTCCACAATCTTACTCACTTAAAGAACCAGAACGAGCTACACCCTTTGACGCAACCCTCTATACATCATTTTCCCAATTCTATACACAATATACACTCCCAAAAGGTACAGTAGAAACACCGGAACCACCGAGACCACGAAATAAATCGCGCCATCGATAAAGTTTCGGAATTGAGAGATCAATGCATTGACCGCATCTTTTACGGTTTGCCACGGTCGCCAGGTCTGTGTCGTCGTACCCACACGTGCGTCTTCACTCAAAGAAACTGTGACCGATGCCATGTCGGTTTGCGACTCCATGTACTTCTTCTGCGTCTCGAGCTGTTCGATTTCACCGCGAACCCGCGAGAGCTCACGCGTCACCTCGAGTACATCCGACACTTTCCCCGACGTCGTATTGAGAATCTTCGTAAAAGCATCTTCCTCGGCATACTTATTCTTGATGCGCGCTTCGAGATCGGCAAACTGCGCCGTCACATCGCTCGCCGATGACGATTCGTTGAGCACGACACTCGCAATGCCGCGAATCGCCGCATTCGCCTCGGCGAATTTGTCCGAGGGAATATTGATCGTCACCGAACCCGTGCGCATCGCATTCGACGAACGCGTCGATGCACCATATCCCAATGATTCGTCTTGCATCATTGGCATCGGAAAGCTCGGAACATCACTTGCTAACGATCTCGATGCGGTAAATCCGCCGAGTCGCGTCGCAATGCGATCAATTTCGTCTGCCGACCACTCGGCATCTTCCACGCGAATCGATATCGAGCCACTTCTCACCACGCGCTTTTCCATACCGGACGATACATCGCTCGCCACATCCGGTGCAACCGCCGAAAGGGAGCTTCCCTCCGCCATCATTTTCCCCGCATATCCCGCTCCGGGCGCATCCGTCGCAAGCGGAGCCGGCGATCCGGTTGGAGTACCATATTCATCAGCGTCCCTCATCATATTTCCCATTCCTCGCCAAGAGAATTCTCCACTTGAAACAGTCGTCCCGGAATTGCCGCTTTGCCGATATGACACACTGCGATTGATGCCCTTTCCAAAAAAGACGACGAATATCGCGATCAGCAACACGCCGACCGCCGCATATGCCAGCCATCGCGTCATTTTCACAAAAAGCTCTTGGTTCATAGGTGAGAGTTTATGGATGTTCATCTCCAGTATACACCCGAGAGACATGGAAAGAAAATTCC
Source organism: uncultured Bdellovibrionales bacterium (assembly GCA_964420045.1). Taxonomy (GTDB): domain Bacteria; phylum Patescibacteriota; class Minisyncoccia; order Moranbacterales; family UBA1568. Next base: position 6,060 of record CAYQPQ010000016.1, read on the forward strand.
CGCAGGCATCGCGCTCGCGGGAGATTCTCTCATTTCTCAGAGGGTGTCTAAAAAGCTCTACAAAAATGCACAATGTAACCGCTTTTCCGAAAGAAATTCTTTTTTTGCTTGTCTTACACTTCGTACGAAAGCCGCAAAAAAGAATTTCTTTCGGAAAAATAGCCTTTTTAGACACACTCTCAGGAGATCACACGCCGGTCTCCGGACTTTTCCCGATATGACTTCGATGCTTCTTGGCAACATGAAGCCGCGCCCACGCGCGTTCAAGCGCCGCAACGTGCATCTCATGTTCCTCGGCAGACACATCAATGCGCTTCTCGCGAATTTCCCGCGCGCGCTCCTCGGCACGTTCCGCCCGCTCCACGTCTATCTCATCAGCCCGTTCCGCCGCATCCGCGAGGACAGAGAGCGTGTTATTGTGAAATTCCACAAATCCGCCCAATATCGCGAAGCTCTGCACATCACCGCGCACCGTCTCAATGCGTGCTTCGCCTGGCTTGAGCGTCGCGATATACGGAATATGATCCGGCAATATCGTCACCTCCCCCGCCTCGGTCGGCAGAGTCACCTGAGCAACGTCTTCGTTGCAAAGAATACGATCAGGGGTAACAAATTTAAGATGAATCATAGAGGATCGAAGAACGAATCAAGAAGTACGAATTATGAACGGGAGGTTTTAATGAGACCGTTTATCATTTTACTGAGAGATACCGTATCTTGAGCGAGTTTGTCAAAAACACCCTTGTCGATATACTCGATATCCCGAGCGATGAGGAGCTGATTCTGTAGCTCGGTCAATGATCCGAGTGAGATAAAATAGAATTGAATCTTTTCTTTTTTTGAGAATCGACTAAAACCTTCTGCTATGTTTGAAGTGAACGATACCGCCGCCCTTCGTATTTGCGAAGTCAAACCAAACATTTCCTCCTTTGGAAAACTCTTAGTAACCCCGTAGATATCCACCACAAACCGATGTCCGGGTTTCCACACTCGCAAATCAGTAAACGAAGATATTTTTCGTGACTCGTACTTCGTGCTTCGTAGATCTTCCATATGCAATATCACTCATTCCTTCATTATTCCTTATTCACCCTTGGAGTTCACAACCTCATCAATCGAACCTTTCATGTAGAAATCCTGCTCGGGAATGGCATCGAGTTCGCCGGAGAGGATTCGTTCAAAACCAGACACAGTGTCTTCGAGTTTCACATATTTCCCGGGTTTCCCGGTGAATTGTTCCGCCACGAAAAACGGTTGTGAAAGAAACTTCTGAATCTTCCGCGCGCGCATCACGGTGAGCTTGTCCTCTTCGGTCAGTTCTTCCATACCGAGAATGGCAATGATGTCCTGCAAGTCCTTGTATCGCTGAAGCACACGCTGAACATTCCGCGCGACCGTATAGTGCCGCTCGCCGACAATATTCGGATCGAGAATCGTCGAGCTCGAATCCAAGGGATCAACCGCCGGATAAATACCGAGTTCGGAGAGCGCCCGCGAAAGCACGACCGTCGAATCAAGATGTCCGAAAGTCGTCGCCGGAGCCGGATCGGTGAGGTCGTCGGCCGGCACATAAACCGCCTGCACCGATGTGATAGAGCCGTTTCGCGTCGAAGTGATTCGCTCCTGAAGCGCACCCATTTCTTCCGCCAAAGTCGGCTGATACCCCACCGCCGATGGGATGCGCCCCAAAAGCGCCGACACTTCCGATCCCGCCTGCGTGAAGCGGAAGATATTGTCGACAAAGAGCAGAACGTCTTTGCGCTCGTCATCACGGAAGTATTCCGCCATCGTGAGCGCCGAGAGTGCGACCCGCTGGCGCGCACCCGGCGGCTCATTCATCTGTCCAAAGACCAGCGCCGTCTTTGCCAAGACTCCCGACTCTTCCATTTCGTGATAGAGGTCATTCCCCTCGCGCGTCCGCTCGCCCACCCCCGCAAACACCGAGTACCCGCCGTGCTCTTGCGCAATATTGCGGATGAGCTCTTGAATAACGACTGTCTTCCCCACACCCGCCCCGCCAAAGAGCCCCACCTTGCCGCCTTTCATGAAAGGACACACGAGATCGATCGACTTGATACCGGTTTCAAACACCTTCGCTTCCGTTTCCTGCTCCGAAAACTTCGGCGCCTTGCGGTGAATCGAACGCAGCGTCGCATTTTTTAGCATCGGCTTTTGATCGATAGGTTTCCCCAAGACATCAAACATCCGCCCCAGGACGTCCGGACCGACCGGCACCGCAATCGGTGCGCCCGTCGCCCGCACATCCATCCCGCGCTTCAGTCCATCCGTCGGACCCATCGCGACCGTCCGCACGCGATTTCCACCCAGGTGCTGATGCACTTCCGCCACCAACTCGCCGCCCTCGGCGAGCGCCACCACGACCGCATCCAAAATCTTCGGCAATTCCCCTTCCGGGAATTCCACATCCACCACCGGCCCGATAACCTGCAAAAGTGTTCCGTTCATAGAAATACGAGAATTAAGAATCAGGAATAAGGCTTAAATAAAGTGAAATAGTCAAATAGTATTGACAAATCTCATTTAGTCTGTTATGATGCTAACAGTAGTTTTCAAACAGTACAGCCAAGAGGTATCGCGACATGTCCGCATTCGGCAATATACCCATCGGCACGATTTTCTCTCTACCTGAATCCTGGCACGATGGAAGTTATGACTTCGGATCCAGCGGGGTAATCCTCTATCAAAAGCTAAGTTCGGAGAAGCTCTCCAACACCATAGTAATCTGTAACCCGAATGATTACAGGGATGTTGGGACGACTAGGAATTTCCACCCCGAAAGTGAGGTCGTGGCCAACTAATCAGTACCCAAGTACCCAGTAGGAGTTGTAGCATATATGTTGCAACTCCTTTTCATATTCTCAAAACAACTCTTTCGAAATTCTCCAAACGCTTTGCAAAATTCCGAAATGCTGCTTCAATAACTTTCTCTCAGTAACTGTCTAAATTCTCAATTCCTTGGCTTAACCATGATATCAAATATGTGTACTTTCGGCTTATTTGTGTAGATTTTAGACAGTTACTCAATTTTAGACCCTCTTTTCTTCCTCCCTACGACACCGCCGCCATGCCCGCCGAGAGTTCGGCGATTTCTTGCGTCACTTTCGCCTGGCGGAGTTGGTTATAGAGAAGCGTGAAGCTCTCGGTCATGTCTTTCGCGGCATCGCTCGCATTGCGCATCGCGACCATTCTTGCTGCCTCCTGCGAAGCATTCGATTCGAGCACCGCATGAAGCACTTGCATTTCAACCAAACGAAAGAGGAGCTCGCGCAGCACCGCCTCCGGCGCCGGTTCTATGGAATACTTCGCCTCTACAGCATCCGCATCCGCCAACGCATCCTCTCCGCCCATTTCGGCGATATGTTCCTCGGCATCGCGTTCGAAAAAGGGCAACACCTGATGAATACGGACCGTCTGGACAAGCGCCGAAACAAAATCGGTGTACACCAGCGAAATACGATCCCATCGCCCCGATTCGAATCCATCGAAGAGAAACTTTGCGATAGAACGAATATCCGACGCGGACGGACTGGCAACCACATCCGGAAAAGACGCAACTATTTCTCCACTCAGAAACTTCAACCCCGTGTCACCCTTTCTCCCAAGCGACACGAAATCGATTTCACTTTCCGGCTGGTTCGCGCGAATCGATGCCAGTTCCGTTCGAAGTCGGCGAAACACCTGCGTATTAAATGATCCACACAGTCCGCGATTCGACGTCGTCACAACGAAGAGCTGTCGCTTCACCGGGCGTTCCTCGAGGAGTGGCATCGCATCTCGAACATCGCGCGCGCGCGATACCGCCGAGAGCACCTGCCACGCGCTCTTCGCATACGGCCGGAGCGCCGCCACCTGCGCCGCTGCCTTTCGCATCTTGACCGACGAGATCATTTCCATAGCACGGGTGATTTTCCCCGTGTTCTTCACACTCTTGATCCGCCGCCTGATTTCACGCGTTCCAGCCATACAAAATGGAATGTAGTGTATACAACTTCGCTTTTCGAAAACAACAGATTTCAGAATTTCTGCATTTGGCAAAGAGAAAAGAAATTAACGGAGGGGCGAGCAGGCTTACGAAAACTACAAACGAAAACTTCTTGGGGGGTTATTTCTTTCCATAACACTGAACTCACCTACCAAGCCCCTGAGCATTTCTTGAACGTGCCAAATACAGAAATTCTAATCGCACATCACACCGCAAAACTTTTCTTAAACGTTTCAATGTGTTTCTTCAAAACTTCTTCGACTTCTTCATCAAGCGCTTTCTTGGTACGAAGCATCGAAACAAAATCGTCGCCATCCGTCTCGAGATACTCGAGAAATTTCTCTTCCCATTCGCCGATTTTCTCAACAGGAACAGTATCGAGATGTCCACGCGTGAGCGCATAGAGTACAGCCACTTCCTGTTCGACCGAGAGCGGCTCATACTGCTTTTGTTTCAAAACTTCCACTCCGCGCTTCCCGCGCTCAATTTGCTCCTTTGTCTTCTCATCGAGATCGGAACCAAACTGCGCAAACGCCTCAAGTTCGCGAAACTGCGCAAGATCCAGGCGGAGCGTCCCAGCTACTTGTTTCATCGCTTTTATTTGCGCCGAGCTCCCGACACGCGACACCGAAAGCCCCACGTTCAAAGCCGGGCGAATGCCTTTGTAGAACAAGTCCGACTCGAGATAAATCTGCCCGTCGGTAATAGAAATGACATTGGTTGGAATATACGCTGAGACATCTCCCGCCTGCGTTTCGATAATCGGAAGTGCTGTGATCGACCCGCCGCCCATGTCCTTGGACAGCTTCGCGCTTCGCTCGAGAAGCCGCGAATGAAGATAGAACACGTCGCCAGGATACGCCTCGCGCCCCGGGGGACGGCGAAGAATCAATGAGATCTGCCGATAAGCGGCGGCATGTTTTGAGAGATCGTCGTAGACAATAAGCACGTCTTTCCCCTGTTCCATGAAGTATTCCCCCATGGCACACCCCGCATAGGGCGAGAGGAACGAGAGCGCCGCCGGTTCCGATACGCCCGCAACGACAACCGTCGTATATTCCATGGCACCACCCCGTTCAAGCTCGGACACGATACGTGCCACCTTGGACTCCTTTTGTCCGACAGCGACATAGAAACAAATGACGTCTTGGCCCTTTTGGTTGAGAATCGTATCAATCGCTACTGCAGTTTTCCCGGTTTGCCGATCGCCAATGATAAGTTCGCGCTGACCGCGTCCCACCGGGATAAGCGCGTCAATCGCCTTGATGCCGGTCTGCAAAGGCTGCTTCACCGACTCGCGAGCCATCACGCCAGGCGCCACCCGCTCAACCGACCGGAACGCATCCGGAACAATCTCTCCTTTGCCATCAATCGGATTGCCCAGCGCATTCACCACGCGCCCGATCACATTTTTTCCAACCGGCACGGAGAGAATTTTCCCGGTCGATGTCACACGGCTCCCTTCCCGAAGATCGCCCGCCTCACCCAAAAGAATGATGCCAGCCATATCTTCTTCAAGATTGAGTGCCATTCCCAAAACACCATTCTCAAACTCCACCATCTCCCCCGCAGCAACATGCGCGAGTCCCGATACGCGCGCCACACCGTCGCCCACCTCAAGCACTGCGCCCGTCTCTTCACGCTTTGTCGTCGATTCAAATTGTTCGATTCGCTTCCGAATCTCCTCCACGATTGAATTCTGTGTCATAAGATGCTCTATAAGGGCTACTTGAGATATGTCTGCAAAAACTTCTCCAATGACTTCAAATCTCGATCCTTAGCATCATAAAAGTACGTTTTGATTCCGATGGATTCTGCACTTCTAACTGCTTCTTTGTCGTGTTCAAAATAGATAACCTGATTTGGTTTCAAGTTGAACTTCTCAAGCAACACATGAAAATACGCGGAGTCGGATTTTTCCGGATGATGTTTCATTGTGAAAACTTCGTAAGGAGCAGCATTCAATCCAAATTTTTTGTACTGATCATCATCTGCTCCGGTAAGAAGAATTTTTCTCTGCGGAAATTTTTCCAGAAGTGCGAACATTTCCTTAAAAACAGAAAAACCCTCCTTACTTTCAACAATGAAGGTATGCACTGCATCAACCAAAATAACCATATCAAGATGTTTCATGATTTTCAACTCTAGATATTCTCCCGCACAAATCGTGCTAACCGTCCAAATCGACCGCTGATACTCATATCGAGTGTTTCGTTCTCTGTCCGAAGCAGTGCGCCGCCGAGAAGTACCTTCTGTGTCTTTTGCCGCAAATGCACCTTTTTTCCACCAAACAGTTTCTTCCCGGCATGCTCCAGAGACACCTTCGATGTCTCAGTGAGCGGCTGTGCAGACAGCACATCGACAAATCTTACATCGAGCTCTCGTTCAGCAATCCGCTCGAGATGCCGAAAAATGATCGGGATATCGCGTCGGCGTCGATCGCGCACAAGGAGTGCAAGAAATCGATCTATACACTTCAGTCGGTCAGAAGCCTCAGCATGCTTCACTGATTCATACACCCCCTCCGCATATTGTCTCGGCGTTATGCGCATATATCAAAGTTTCTCCACGGCTTTTCGGATGAGCTCGGCATCGTCTATGCTCTTGAGCTTTTCATTGAGCACTTTTTCTGTCGCAAGAAGAACCAGTCCGGCAAGCTCCTGTTTCATATCCGCTCGCATGCTCTCGCGTTCGGCTTCCACTTTTTTGCGCGCTTCACTGAGAATGCGTTCGGACTCTTCACGCGATTCAAACATAATCTTGTCCGCTATTTTCTCTGCCGATTCCCGCGCATTTGCTACGATTGTCGATGATTCCTTGCGTGCCAATTCAAGCACCTCGCGCTCTTTCGCTTCAATTTCGGAAAGCTTCTGTGTCGCCAGCTTGGCATCGCGAAGCCCGGACTCTATACGCTTCGTCCGCTTCTCGAGAAATTCCAACATGGGACGGTATGCAAACCTCCGCAATACCCACAAGAGCACGAGAAAATTCACCACCTGTGCGACGAGGAGCTTCCAATCAACGCCGAGTTTCGCCAAGACATCCATAAAACAACGAAAGAAAACTGATTCCTGTTCGATTCTCCCTAACACTGCGCAGCGGGCATGATGCCAACACTGATGCGCTCATGCATTAACTGAAGAGAATAATCAGTGCCACCACGAGCGAATAGATAGCGATCGCTTCCGTGAAGGCAACGCCCAAAAACATCGGGATCTGCATTTTCGAACTTGCTTCCGGATTTCGTCCCAGCGATTCCATCACCTTGCTAAAAAAGAGTCCCATGCCAAGTCCCGTGCCAAGTGCGCCGAGTCCGATCGCAAGCGCCGCACCGATATACTTGAGCCCTTCCGAATTCCCTGCGAGCGTTTCCGCCGCCACTTTTGCCTCTTCCATAAAATGTGTTAATTATCACTTATACTCAATCTGCAAATAAACGTAAACTCTCAATAACTAAACTAATGAGCATGTTCCGGTTCGAGCGTTGCCATCTTGAGAAAGACAAGCGTCAAAATGGAAAACACGGCCGCCTGTACCACTCCCACGAAAAGCTCAAGAAACAAAAATGGGAGCGGAACGAAATACGGCACAAGATTCAAAACAACAATGAGCAATACTTCTCCGGCAAAGATATTGCCAAAAAGACGAAATGAGAATGAGATGACACGCGTCGCTTCTCCCATAAGCTCCAAAATTCCCATGAATGTCCCGACGCCGTATGGCTTCTGAAACGGGCTTACCAGGAACTTGCTGGCATATTTCGTCACGCCGATCGTTGCAATACCGATGAATTGCACCGAGAACACCACAATCAAAGAAATGGCAAGTGTCATATTGAGATCCGCGGAAGCGCTCCGCAGGAAAGGAATCGTTTCGTGCCCTTCGCGGAGACCTATCGTGCCAAGTCCCGGCACCAATTCAATCCAATTCGAAAAGAGCACGAACAGAAAAATAGTTGCCACTAGAGGAAAAAACTTCCGCGCCAAGCGGTCACTGCCGGCAACATCAACCACAAGACTCCACAGCGCCTCAAAGACTGCTTCAACTCCAGACTGCACCCTCCCCGGCACAACAGAGAGCTTCTGAAAGAACAGTGCCGAGAACAGCATGAGCGCAATGCTTATCACGAGCGTCAACAAAAGCGTGTTTGTCACTGGGAATCCTCCGAAACGAAAGAGGGTTTCCGCAGCAATGGAGATATTCATAGCGCAAACAAAAACTTTCTGCCGAAAAGCAGATGAAATCGAAACCTTTCCCTTACTCCTAGTATCTTCGAAAACAAGGAGAAAGTCAATGAAATGCGAGGCTTCACCCGCAAAGACACAACTTCCTCACTACGGCGCCAAAAACGCCTGAATCCTCTTTATGACGTCGTCATATATTGCTGTGCCGGTTGAATAGGCGAAGAGGTGTCCGCCGCTTGCATACCACTTTGCCTCCACGGACGACGGATTCGAAGCGAGGAGTGTACTGTAAAACGGCTCCGCCTGGCTTCCGAAGGACACCAATTCATCGTCTCGCGCATGCAAAAGAAGATACCGAGAGGCGCTCCGACTGCCGGCGTAAGTACTCGGGCTCGCTTCTCCCAAAGAGGCGCCATTCAAGAATGCGTCCGCCATACTCCGCACATCTCCGGAAAGCGTTGCGAGATTCGTCGGTCCGGCAAGAGACACAACATTTTTGAGTGCTGGTGATGAAACATTCCAAGTACACGACGCGTCTTTATACGCAGACGGTCGGAGACTATAGAGCAGGGCAATGTGCCCACCGGAAGAATATCCCCCGAGAGAAACATTGTTTGTATCAAATCCATAGGTCGAGGCTGTGGCGGCAATCCACCGAAGCGCGCAATCCGTATCAAGTAGTGGCGCTGGGTAATAGCCAAACGGGACCAGTGTATAATCCGGAGCAACAACCGTTATACCGAGCGCCGAGAGACTTTTCCCGATACGCGCCGCATCATCCGCCTTGTCGCCCTTGTACCAACCACCGCTATGGAGAAGTAGGAGAACTGGCGCATGTGCATTTCCATTCGCTGCCGGATACACATCGAGTGCAAGTCCATCCTTGTAGGAAACATCACGCAAGGTTGGGGTGGGAGTCGGCGTTGGTGTTGGGGTGGGAGTCGGCGTTGGTTCAGGCGTTGGTGTTGGTGGCTGAACCGAACCGGTCTCTCTGTGCACCTGTCTCTGAACCACCATAGACATACCGCGATAAAAACTCGTGCTTCGTATCAACATCACTGAAGAAAGTTGATTGCCGCAGCCCAGCTTGCGATTCCCGCCCCCATAAAACGACACTTCGTACTTTCCGATGGTAAAGTAGTTGCCACTCAAGACACCTCCCGAACAAGAACCGAGAGTGCTAACGGAAGCGTTCTGTGAAGCATTTTGGTATTTCTCAAGGTAGAGACGAAGACCGGCATCTGCCACCTCAAACGAAATAGCCGAATCCGTCGAAAAAGCCGTGCTTTTCTTCACGGCAAACACCGCCGCAACACAAAGAAAAAAGATCAGAAACGAGACAAAGAGAAATCCTTTCCGTATGGAAAGATGCCTTCCAAAAAATTCCCGATTCAGTGATAACATATTTTCTGCAACAAGAATCTTCTCGCTCCGAACGACACGAAAACCAAAAGCGCAGGCGCCGTATAAAAAATTCAGGCTCTGTCAAAAATATACCATACCCCATCACCAAAAACCATGAACACACAACGCATGCACAATCAGGACGCTCGGCACTTCCTAAAAAAGACACGGTTAATTGCACCGAACGGCAATCTCAGTCCATCTGTTTTTTCACTTCGACGAACCGATTCTCGATCTCACCAAGGCGCTTTCGGCTCGCCTCGAGCAATACCGCCGCTTCTTCCACTTTTTTAAGTCCTTCTTCAAGACTCGGTTCATTCTGCCGCTCAAACCACAGAGCAATCTCTTCCAATTTCTTGAGTGTCTCATCTATGGAGACCGGCTCTGATTTCTTTTTCATAGGCACTTCTTGAAAATATTGACGAAACCAACTTCCGACAGACTACACACGATCTTGATTATATCGCACCTCCTGCGCGCTCGCGCCGATACATCCATCAGAAAGCACTATTTCGAAAGCATCTCCGACAGCCACCTCCGAAACACTCCGAATCACCCGATCCCCTTTCCGGAACAGTCCATATCCGCGCCCCAAGAGGCGCTTTGGATTGTTCGCTTCAATCCGTGATGCGAGACTCTCCAATCGTTTGTGCATGCGCGATGTATCCGCGCCCCGAGATATCAAGCGCGAGAAATGCAGCTGCTCCACTTTTGCCCGTTCACACCACGAAGAAAACATCGACGAGAGACGAATGCCAACACGGTCGATTCTTCGTATCGGATCCATTATTTTTTCGTTCGATCGACGAACGGCATCCGAAATATCTCGCAGGCGCTCCGCACTCTCAAATATATCCCTCTGAAAGTCGTCGCAGATACTTCGAACAAGGAGAGTAAATTTTTCTCGCACCTCTCTCTCAGACGCGCTCAGCGCTTTCGCTGTCGCAGTCGGCGTCGAAACCATCACATCCGCCGCGAGTGCCGCGAGCGACACATCCTTCTCATGCCCTATGCCGGCAAGCGTCGGAATATGGGATGACACAACAGCACGCACGACGCGTTCATTATTGAAGGCTTCAAGACTTTCGAGACTGCCGCCGCCACGGATAATTACCAGAACATCCCATGCTTCCGGATGTCGATTGAAAAATTCGATGCCACTCAGAATATCGCCAATAGCCCGTTTCCCCTCGACATGCGCATCAAAGAGTGTGATCGAAAATCCGTACCGCTCGAGATTGGCGGTAAAGTCACCAAGAGCCGCGCCTTCACGAGAGGTGATAAGCGCCACTCTCTTCGGACTCGGTGGAAGTGGGCGCTTCCGTTCTGACAAGAACACCCCCTCACGTTCGAGCTTCAAGAAAAGCTGGTCATACGCCCGTTTGAGCGCGCCCAAGCCAGCAAGACGAATCACGGACACCCGAAAAGAGAGTCGCCCTCTCGGTTTCCAAACATTCGGCGTCCCTTCCACAATTACTTCCTGCCCTTCCTCAAGATCAACGCCATGAAGCAAGAAATCATTTCGAAATATGAGACACGAGAGCATTCCCTCTTCATCCGTATCTTTGAGCGAAAAGTACACGACATTCCTTCGATCTTCGACGCTTGATATCTCTCCTCGAAGAGACAGTCGCATGCCGACAAAGCTTTCGTTCAAGACATCGAGAAAAGCTCCCACAGTCAAAGACTCGCCATACTCTTCAGTTTCTCCGTCAATTGAGTCTGGTCGCAACATAGGAAAGTGCCGCACACGATGCCGAGAGATACTCCTTGTTACGCTCCCAGCGCAGCGTCGATCGCCTTTTTGAATTCGGGGTACGGCAGAGCACCGGAAACAAGTTCGCCCTCAACAGAACCTTTGGCGTCAATCTTCCCAATAACAAAGCCCGGAGTCCCGGATATGCCCGAGCTTGTCCCATCCTGAAGATCCGCATCAATAACACTCTTGAACTTCTGATCATTCATACACGACGCAAGCGACTTTCCTCCGGCTTTCGTCGCAAGACTGGCAAGTGTTTCATCCGGCATACCTTTGCCGTTTGTCCCCGTCGTCGCATAAACATCCCCGACAAAAGAGAAGTAGGCCTTGTCACCTGCCGCTTCTCGAACACATAGCGCCGCATTCGCCTCCTTTATTGCCGCCTCGCCATGAAAGCTCAAGGGGTAGTTCCGGATAACAAACAATGCTTTCCCGGTATCCACATAGTCCTTCACGATCGAATCGAATGTTTGATCATGAAATTGCTTGCAAAACGGACACTCAAGATCGGTCCATTCAACAATCGCCACCTTCGCCGTTTTTGGATTTCCCAAGACCGGGGATGATCCCATCGATGCTGTTGCCGGAGTCTTCTCTGCCGGAGCGGGAGCGGGCGCATTCGCCGCGGGCTGAGCTGCCTGATTCCCCGCAGCAGGCGCTGTTGCCGCGCCAACCTTTTGTGGCACATCAAGCGAAGTAAAGAGACTCGACTTCAAAATCGCAAATGTGATAGCGGTTGACCCCGCCACAATAGCAATAGAAACCAAGATTCCCGCCCCCCACATACTCGAAGCAATGAGGGATCCTTCCGACCGTCGACGCCGCACCAGCATTTCTTGTTGTTCTTTTTCCATAAAAGAAAATGAGATGAGTTATTGTTTCAGAGTGTGTCTAAAAAGGCTGTTTTTCCGGAAGAAATTCTTTTTTGCTTATCTTACACTTCGTACGCCTGCCTGCCGGTAGGTAGGAAAGCCGCAAAAAAGAATTTCTTCCGGAAAAGCGCTTACATTTTTTTGTAGAGCTTTTTAGACACCCCCTCACAGATTATAGAGAACTTCGTTTCTTCTCTCTTTATCCCGGTGGCAAGCACCACCTGTCAGATCATAGCACAACCGCCTTCTCTATCCGAGCCGACTGATAATATCCGGACGAAACATCAACAAATACCCGAGCATAAGCATAAGCACTCCGCCGATGAGCGCCGACCACTGGGAATACTTCTCCGTCAGATGCATCTTCTCAAATCCCCAAATCGCAAGTCCGAAAACAAGAATATCATCAATCATATAGAAGAAAATATAGATCGCCATCAGTGCTTGTGTCTGCCAGAATCCCAAGTGATTCAACTCGATGATTTTGGTAAACGCCTGAGGAATGCCAATGGAGCAGGCGAACTCGATAACATTCACTGTAAAGGCAAGCCCGATAATACCAAGCGCTGCCAAAAGAGTAAAATCTCCCGTAATAAACGTTTTGATCTTTTGGACAATTTTTGAGCGGTTTTCCGCATCGACAATCTGACATGCTAGCTTCGTACCGAGCGACTTATACCATTCATAGAGAAAGAAGATGCCGCCGCCCGTTGCGACAATGCCGACGATTGGCGTCACGATGCGGTCAAGTCCGATAAAGTTCCACGTCGTAAACCATACGTTCAAGATAAGATAATACATCACCGTCTCTGCCACGATGAACAGTCCGGCAACCTGCACCAATTTCTTCCGCGATCCTGTCTGCGCAAGAAGCACCAGAAACGTCACCAGCACCCACATGGCACAAGGATTGAAGCCATCGACAAACCCCAGCACAACAGAGAGTGTCGGAAGAGAAAATTTGGAAACATCCACCGTGCTCTTGGTAAACGGAATGGAAACCACATAGGATTCCGTTGCGGGAAACGCGCAGACTGTCCCGTCCGCACACGAAGCTCCGGCGATTTGTTCCGTTTTCGATGCGCGATGATCACGATTCATCGCCAGATAGCGCTCAAACGTGACCTGTTCTTTTCCTTTGCTTGCATCAAGAAGCGATTCCATGCGTTTTCCGGTCGTGTCTGCCGTGTCGAATCCCTGCAGCACTGTCCCGCCGACAATAGTGATGGGAGTCGCCTTCGGAAGTCGCTCGAGAGCGGTGATTTTCATGAAGAGATCCTTACCATCGCCGTCTATATTGTACAGTCTCACCGAAAAATCATCCCGCTGCACAGCAAGATCCGCAAGGAATTTCTTTTCCTCTTGGCAGTGCGCGCAGTCGGAACGCTCGAGAACCTCGATAACCAGCGGTTCATCGGCATGAGCGTTCGATGCGGAGCATACTCCCAGAAGCACCCACAAAGCCGAGAAGCTTATGATGCGTGCGCGTTGCAATAGTACGCTTTGTGTCATAGATAGTTTGAAACATTCTGCGAATAACAAATCTCGCCATTATTCCAAAGAGAACACATCTTCAGAGCAAGTATCTCAGTATACCCGAAATTTTCAGAAAAGAAAAAGGATGCTCTCGCATCCGCAGCCAATCTACTCTCTACAGTCTACAAGAAATAAGGAGTATCTATCTACTGCGCATAAAAAGCGCGACGAGCAGAGTGAGAAATATCGCGATAGCCGAAAGCAAGAAGAGTTTCATACCGTACTTTTCGGTGATATCTTCGAAGCGCGATCGGTCCCAGAAAATCGGGTCAGCGCCCCAAGAATGGTGTGAGCTGCGCTTCTTCGTCAGCGCGGTGATCAAATCGATAACATTTTTCGGTGCGGAGAAACCCCGCACAAAGAATCCGTCCACATTGAATTCAACCGCTTTGGCACGATCAATTTGGCGATCGTTATGGCTATTCACGATAAAGAACGGTTGAGGAAGATCGCTCGCGCGAATATTCGTAATAAGCGAGAAGCCGTCAGACTCCGGCAAATCGATACCCGTAAACACCACCTGAGGAAGATGCTTTTTGAATTTCAAGAGCGCATCCTTTCCATCGGGAGACTCTATGATAGAAAATCCGGCCAATTTCAAAAGATCCCGATATACCTCTCTCGTCGATTGATCGTCATCGACAATAAGCACGCTAATATCTTTTCGTTTTGTTTTCATAGTGCTGTCCATTTTCACGCTTCCAAGAAACCCTGCGCAAACGCACGCTGACTCCCTTCCGGAAACAGAGAGGTTTCACGCTCAATGTTTATCAGTATACCACGCGTACGAAAAATCAAAGAATGGTATAATACGCGAAGAACATTCGATTTGTTATTCGTATTCCTTCTATGTCCGCACCCATCATCGCCATCAACCGTCTTCGTGTCATCTACAATCAGGGAAAGTCCAACGAAGTCCGCGCGCTCGAAGAAACGAATCTGGAAATCTACCCGGAAGAATACGTTATCATCTATGGGCCGTCCGGATGCGGAAAATCAACGCTGCTCTATTCGATATCCGGATTGCAAAAACCGACCTATGGCGACGTGATAGTCAAGCAGAAGCCGCTTTCGAAGATGACGCCTCGAGAAGAACTCGAATTTCACCAAATGTGGATCGGTATGGTTTTTCAGGCATTCTATCTCATCCCCTCGCTCAACATCGTCGAAAATGTCTGTCTCCCGAAGACCTTCCGTGGCGAAAATGTCAAAGCTCGCCGCAAAGACGGCATCAAGCTTCTGCGACGGTTCGGTATTGCCGAGCAGATGGATAAGTTTCCCAGCCAGCTCTCCGGCGGACAAAAGCAGCGTGTCGCCATTGCACGATCCCTGGTGAACAATCCGGAAATCATTCTCGCTGACGAACCGGTCGGCAACCTCGACAGCGAATCCGCGCAAAACGTGCTCGAAATTCTCAAAGAGCTCAACGAGGTCGATAGAAAAACCATTATCATGGTGACACACAATGCCGAGCACCTCCCCTATGCCGATCGTGTCATCTACATGAAAGACGGTCGCATTGAGAAAGAAGTAGTACAGAAAGACAAGCGAAAAATCGAAACCAAGAAACCCGAACAGGAACCCGTCGAAGACAATCTCCCGCCGGAACTCAAGATGCTCATGGGTTCATTCCGAAGTCTTTCTTCTCAGCAAATGAACGTACTTCTCATCCCCTTCAAGGCGAAGCAGCTCCTCGCGCATGTCCTGTCCAACTTGACCGAAGAACAACTCTCATCTGCTGAAAGTTTTCTCAAGGAGTATCTCTTCAACAACATTAACCGCGAACAATTCTCCAACAAACTCGATTTGGATCCGGAAAAGGGCGGCGGTGGATGGAACAAGAAACAAGCGCGAAACTTCTCCGATCGAATCGAATCGCTCGTCATGCAGTCGAAAACGATTGCCGAACACACTGACCGAGCACATGCAACCCTGGCCGACTACCTCAGCGAGCACTTCAATATCAAACTCTCCGGCGTCGCACTCGACCGATTCCGCGCCGCCCTGAGGCTCCGTATCGACAATCGTATCAACCGTGCCGAACTCGAGAAACGACTCGATGCGCCGAAATCACTCGGCGGCGTCGGTCTTTACAGCAATACCGCCGATCGCGTTGTCCGAGAAGTCGAAATCATTATGCTTCTCAAATATTCCTGATAATTTCGAGCACGGCAGATAATTAACCAATGCAATGAGAAATACCATTTCAAAAGATCAAGCATGAGCACTTGAAGCGCTTCTACATTTTCGAATTTTTCTCCCCCTTCTATGCATTTTTCCGACATACTCAAGTTGTCACTCCGAATGTTCCGCGCCCGAACTATGCGGACACTCCTCACGATTCTCGGCATGTCGATCGGCATCGCGGCGATTCTCTTCCTCGTCTCGCTTGGATACGGACTCCAAGAAACACTTCTTCAAAGAATTACCACATCCGACGCCCTTGCAACACTCGACATTGCCGAAGACCAGACGAAAGGAGCCATCATAAATCAGGACTCCATGGACACCATACGAAACCTGCCCGGCGTCACCGCGACAATTCCTGCTGTTCGTGTTCGCGGACAGGGGAAGTTTGGCGATATCACCCTCGATCTCGACACACTCGGCTCGTCGGCAACTTTCCTCCGCTTGGAAAACATCAAAACACTCTCCGGAACCCTCCTCTCAACCGAACCAAAAACCATCGTCATCACTTCCGGTATTGCCAAAACATTCGGAAAGTCTCCGGAAGAAATGATTGACAAGGACTTCACCCTTAGCCTATTTCTTCCTCTTGGAGAAGAAGTCGGCAAGACGACCACGGCCGGACCCGAGACATTTCGCATTGTCGGCGTAGTCGAAAGCGAAGAAAACATTGCCTATTTCTCCCTCGACGATTTCCCCGCCGCCAATACCGGGCGATTCCAAGCACTCAAGGTAAAAGCAGCAACCGCCGAACAAACAACGCCCATTCGCGATAACCTCCTCGCTCTCGGGTTTTCCGTCTCCTCCATTTCCGACACAATCAGCCAGGCCAACAAAGTCTTCAGCGCCATACAAATCATCCTCATGGCGTTCGGGCTGGTCGCACTCTTTGTCTCGGCAATCGGCATGTTCAACACCATGACCATCGCCCTTCTCGAACGCACCGAGGAAATCGGCATCATGCGTTCGATCGGCGCTTCGAAGTCGAGTATCTCCCTCATGTTTATCGTTGAGGCAACGCTCATGGGCTTTCTCGGAAGCTTGGTCGGTGTCCTCTTGGGGTGGCTTGGCGGCAAAGTGTGCAACTCTCTCCTTAACTTCGTTGCCACCCGCTTCGGTGGCACGAGCGTCAGCCTCTTCTCGACACCCGCCTGGTTTATTCTCGTTGTAGTAGCGTTTGGTTCCGTCGTCGGGCTCTTCACAGGACTCTTCCCCGCTCGCCAAGCGAGCCGCATCGATCCCTTGGATGCGTTGCGCTACAAATAGAAGAGGAGCGCTTATGCATTCCTCTATACGTATCGGTCTGGGTAGTATGTTCCAAAGAGAGCGCCATCTATTGTTTTAATTCCCCACGCTTTCCCTTTCTCTCAGCAGTTCTTCAATTACTCGCTTATCATTCCAAGGAATGCGTCGACTACCGATTGCCATTATTTCTTCGGCTCCCTTCCCGGTTATCACAACAATATCGCCCGGCATCGCAAGTTCGAGCGCTTCCGCAATAGCCGCCCGCCGATCCATGATAATAAAGAGATTCTCGTTGAGGGTTTTGTTTGTAATGCCGACCCGTATCTCGCGCACGATTCTTTCAGGATCCTCCGTATAGGGATCCTCATTGGTAAGCACTATGAGATCGGCATGCGATGAGACAATCTCTCCCATAAGCGGACGCTTCCCGCGGTCTCGATCACCGCAAGCGCCAAACACAGCAATCACTTTTTCTTTTGGCGAAGACTTCATGTCGGAAACCAGCCGATAGAGACTCTCCAGTGCATTCGGTGTTACCGCATAGTCGACAAGAATGGTGATTCCCTTATTGTTTGCCACGCGCTCCATGCGCCCCGGAACGCCGCGAACGCGCGATAGCGCCCGAGCGGCAATGTCATAGGAAATGCCGCATGATACCGTCGCCGCAACGGCTGCGAGCGCGTTTTCGATATTGAAGAGTCCCGGGAGAGCAAGATGAAATTCCGTCTCGCCAAGACGAAACACCGATTCTGCAAGCGTCACCGAAATATTTTCCGCAAGCACATCCGCGGAAGCGTCCACACGGCTATACGTCACATGTTTCAAGGGCGGCGTCGAAAGAAATTCTTCCGAGTCTTCCATATCGAGATTTACAACACCGATTGTGGCGCAATCAAACAGTCTCCGTTTTGCCCGACGATATTCCTCCATAGTTCCGTGATAATCGAGATGTTCGCGCGTCACATTGGTAATCACAGCCACCTCAAACGGAATACCAAACACCCGCCCCTGGTCGAGCGCATGCGACGACACCTCGAGAACTGCAAACTCGCATCCGGCAGACACCGCTTCGCGCAAAAATTTCTGCACCTTCCACCCCGAGAGTGTTGTAAATTTCGACGTATTCACCCACTCTCGATCACCAACGCGAAAATTGATCGTCGATGCGACTGCCACCTTTTTCCCTGCCTCACGAAGAATGGCCGCAATGCACTGCACCGTTGTTGTCTTCCCATCCGTCCCGGTCACTCCGATTACTCGCAATTTCCGTCCCGGAAACCCAAAGAAGACGCTCGCCACAGCGGCGCCGGAAAGATGGTAGATATTCTTCAACGATTGCGGAACAAGCCGCGAAAGAAACATCCGTATCATGGTCTGAGTATATCATGAAGAAAAGTTCATTTGAAAAGAGAGTAGGCTATCAAAAAACTCGCAAAAACAGGCGAAAATGTCTGGCACTTGACAAAATGCGAAAATATGCTAACTTCGAGTCAGTGGTATCGGTGTCTGTGCGTTTTCCTGCAAAAGGATCAGGGAAACCCGCAGATGGTTCTTTCACCTCCGGAAGCCCTGTGCACAGGGCAAAAGGAGAATCTCCCATGAAGGAGACGAGCCATGGGCGCGAGCTAAATCTAATGCCCCGGACGAACATCGTAATGTTCTCCGGGGCTGGTCTTTTTTTATTGCAGTAAGTCCGTATTTTCTTTGCGTAGATTTTACCGAATTCCTTCTCGGCTTTGTTCTGCCTGCTTCCACGCAAGTCTAAAGATAGCTCGAAAAGAATTGGCAATTTCTTTGTCTTCAATAACAATGCCAACAACCCTATCCTTAAATGATGCAATTCTCACTTTGTCTTCAAAGAAAGCGATATCGCAGCTCACGGGAAGTTCGCTTTGAGGAAGGCGGATAAGCTGAGCATCTTCAACACTCTGCAAGTCTCCCTTTTCATGAGTATAGAGTGCCTTTACTCGTATTTTGCTGCTCAATCGCTCTTTTCGAATAATTGCCATTTCCTCCGGAGTCAGAGTGTTTTCCACAAAATCTCGAGAGAAAACATCGTATGATTCCTGATTCTTGCTCGTCTTCAAATGTTCGCTCACCATCGTAAGTATCCCGTCCTTCCCCTCGTAGTATTTCACTACCGGCTTGTCTTTGTTGCGATTGTTGATTGACTGCAATTCGGGAAGCAGGCGTTTGAACTGTTCTTCGCGAAGCTCTAATTCCTTTCGCTCCTTGGCGATAAGGTCGAGAATACGCTCGGGCATTTCCGCCATGAAGAGCTGCTTCTTTCCTTGGTAGTAACTCGACATGAGTCCGCGTTCCATCAGGTTTTCGATGATGAAGTATGTGGTCGGACGCTTGATGCCCGCTTTCATCGAAATTTTTTGCACAGTTGCCTGTCCGAGCTCAAGCGAAGCGAGATACACTTTCGCTTCTTTTTCATTGAGACCGAGAGACTGAATATCCTTTTCGATCATAGACATAGAGTTAAAGCTGTCCGCCTCCATTCGGACACGCAATTATCGCAATAAATTATCGTTTTGTCAAGTGTCTTTTTGCTTTAATGACAAATGATTTTGACATGCTTACGGCTGTATAGAGACGATATCGGCTTGGTATAAGCACTATATCATAACTCCCTGGATACTGAATAGCGTTGACATTTTTTGCAAATCCTTGCTTGAACCGTGTAACACCGGAAAGATTCGGCGCCGATCCAATCGTGTCGACACCGCCGAAATCATATCGCACGCAGCCACGATACCGAGCTGCCCGCACGGCGCACCACTGCAAAAAGTATGGCGCCATAAGACCGCGGTCATCATCGCTCGAAGCGCCATGAAGATAGGTTGCTGTATCGCCAAAGAATGCAACCAGTATCGCTGCAAATATTTTCCCATCATGTCGTGCGGTAAAGAGCTCGAGCTTGTCCGGTGGGAAAGATTCGAGCAACGCCCGATAGTGTCGGTCGGGATGCATCGAGATACGGTTTCGTTTGGCGGTTTCCCGATTCATACGAAGAAATTCTCCAAGCGCCGCTTCGCTTCGATCGGAAACAAGCTCAACTCCGCGCTTCTCGGCAAGGCGGATATTATATCGCGTCTTCGGCTTCATGCGAGCAAAGATATCCGCTTCGCTTCCGGAAATATCCACAACCAAGATTTCTCGCGGTTGCATATCATGCGGGGATTTTTTTATTGCACATACTCCCGACCATGTTCGCACTGTGGCAAGTTCCGCGTCATTCTTCGGCTCAATGCGCACCCACGCTACTCCGCGTTTCTTTGCCTCTGTAAGAATGCGCGACCATTCAGAGCACCACTCAAGAGCTTGTCCGCCAATCAAAACCGGTCCACGCGGTATATACCAATACTTTCCCGCGATCGGAAGCATGTGTTCTATACTGTTCGCCCACAAACATTCGCTTTCGAAATGCTCTGTCGCAAAGCCTGATTGACCTTTAAACACGCGCCAATCCTCCGACTGAAGCAGCCCTCCGTCGGGACACTGCGCATTGAGGTATATGGTTTGTTCAGCGGCATTCATATGTTTTTCTCATTCACACCCGCGGTCATTGCGATCATTCTCACGCTCACCTGCCGGTAGACATGGAAAGCGAAGACACGACACAGGGCTATCGTTTTTTCCCCAGCACCTTGAGAAGTGCGCCGATCTTTTCTTCGACGCGAGTTGCCTCTGGAGAAAGCAGCTTCATCGCCTCCCGCACTTCTCCCGGAGAATACCCCATCGCACTCAACGCCTCGATCACTTCACTCTCTTCCGTCGCACCCTTGAGACCTTCTTCGGTCAGCGCGCCCACCTTATTCTCAAGATCGAGCACAATGCGTTCCGCCGTGCGCTTTCCAACGCCCGAAATCCGCGTCAAAATGGAAATATCCTTCCCGATAACTGCCGCCCGAATCGATGCCGGTTCCGCAACCGACAAAATCCCGAGCGCCATCTTGGGACCGACGCCGTTTACCGATATGAGGAGCTCAAACATCGAAAGCTCTCGTTCATCTAAGAAGCCGAACAGAGTGATAGCATCTTCGCGAACATGCGTATATATGTGAAGTCGCACCGACGCCGCGCCGGCAATTTTCCCCAGCGCATATGGCGTGAGATGCACCTTATACCCCACGCCACCCGTGAGCACGATAACAGCGTCATATCGAACCGTAGCAATGTGACCTTCCAGCAAAGCGATCATATGTCTCTCAAAAGTGCCCTCACTCTACCACAAAAGCATTCCTCTTGCCAAAAAACAATCCGCATGGTACAAGAGAGAGACCTCCCACGACCTGGGACGCTAATTTATTTTTGAAAGCATATGCCGATCAAAGATTCCGCCAAGAAATACATGCGCGTCACCGCCAAGAAGACCGAACGAAACAAAGTCGCCAAGGGTGTTTTCAAGAGCGCCATCAAGAAAACTCGCGAAGCGGTCAAGGCGAAAGACCTCGAAACAGCACAGAAAGAATTGAAACTCGCCATCAAGAGCCTCGACAAGGCGAGCGAAAAAAACATAATCAAGAAAAACACCGCTGCCCGAAAGAAATCTCGACTGAACGCCCTCGTGAAAAAAGCAGCATCGGAGAAGTAGCTGATGTATTTGTACTGCCCATCTCATCAACAAGAACCTCCAGCCATTTGGTTGGGGGTTTTGTTTGAAATATAAACTTTTTTACAAACTCACACGATTCACATTTGAAACCTTTCTGGAATAAGCGCTCGTATGCCATCCGCACTGAGCGTATAGGCTCGCACAAAAGAATCGTCCACATGAGCGTAGAGAATTCCAAAACCTTCTTTTGTTTCAACGAAATCGCTTGCAAAAGTAATTGTTTTCGCCTCGCTATCTCGCAAGAGCGGGACTGGAGAAACCCACTCAATTTTTCCCTCTTCGTAATTGTAAATAAATAAGCCGGGAGAAAAATCTCGATAGAGAATCGTCGCGCCCGTTCGGTCACTCACCTCGCGACCATTGAGAATTCCAAGCACTCTCCCCTTTCCAAGATTGATAAAGCTCTCTGGAAAAAGTGGCCCGGGTGAAGCGTGCTCGCCCGCCCAAAAGACCTCCTCTTCAAGCGGATGAAAAACAACATCACCCATTTCCCATCCGCTTCCCATATCACGAGCAATGACAACACGAACAGTAGAATACCAAATACCGTCTCGAACATCGGCAGATTCGATAAGATTGTAACGAAACTCTTTCGTATTCATTGGCGCAATTGAGAGTTCTTTTGCAACATCCAAGACACCCTTCTCTTTGCTTGCCCCGCTCGCATGAAGAAGAACTGGCATTGTCATCTCCAAAGAATCGAGATTCTTTCCAACGGCATGTCCGAGATTTATGAGCATTCTCCTGCTTTCTCTTTCAAGGAATGGCATCGTAAAATATACATGGACAAGCCCTGTCTTATCGTCATTCCATATGTCTGGATCCTCATGTCCGAGATATTCCCACACCCCTTCCTCTTGATTCATGTGCACAATTACTCGTTCAAGAATTTCATGTTCATTCTTCATTTCAAGGCGATTAGTGACAACAAAATGTTCCAAAGACTCTCCGTGAATCTTAAAGATTTGGCTCTTGTCGACATAACCGTATGTCCCAACTTCTCCTTCTCGATTCACAATACACCGAACAAGACCTTCTTCATTCCCCTTCATTGGGTTTAACGTAAGCGCCATCACATGCTCAAATCGACCACTTGATTCAATGACTTTCCCCACCTGTTCAATATACGGTTTTATATTACTCATACATTATTTCGATTTAATAACACGTTCCATTAGATCAAGACTCCATTGTAAGTTCTACATCCCCATCACAAAAGCCAGCAGCGCGCTTTCTGGGTCGCGTTCGCCGGACTTCGCTTCGCGATCAAGTCGGGCAAGGACAGTGAACGACATTTCCAGCGAGTCCATCGACAACCGGGAGGCAATGTGAAAGCACTTCCCGGCGGCAAAGGGGTGCATTCCGAGAAGTTTCGCTGTATCCATCGCACTTCGAATCTGACCATCCATGAGCGCACCTTTCGTGCGCACAATATTTCGCAATTGCCATGCGCACATGCCGAGAAGCCCCAAGGACTCACCTTCTTCTGCCAAGTGTGAAAAGAGCATGACCGCCTCTCTCTTCTTCCCCAAGAAAAGAGCGTCGAGCGCCTGAAAAACCGTCTCCTCGCTCGCCACCTTCGGAGAAAGCGCTTGGATATCTTCCTCGCGGAGTGTCGCGTTCGTCCGGTACGCGGCGAGCTTCCTCACTTCCGCATCAAGCTGAAACATGTCGATAGCCGACTTCCCTCCCGAGCGACTTGCCGGTACTCGACAAATATCAAGGAGGAGCCTCTGTGCTTTTGGTTCGATTCCCTGCGCACCGGCTTGTTGCGCCACCTGATCCATCCATCGCAAGAGCGCCGGCTCGCCGAGAGGTGCAAACTCTTGCGATTTTACCTCTTTTACTGCAAGCGCTTTCCACAGTTTCTCAATCTTCTTCGGCTGACCGTTCTGAAACAGAAGAAGTATCCGATTCTCATCAGCAGCAATGTCGTTTCTGTTTGTCTCAAGGAATTCGGCGAGTGCTCGTCGCGTTTCGATCGGCGCGTCGAAGATATTCCCGGCAATGATGAATTTCTTCGTTGCAAAAAGCCCCGGGTGTGAGAGGCACTCGCTCAGAGCATTCATCTCCGCGCCATCCGAGAAATCAAATTCGAAAAAACCCGTCGAACCCGGGTTTTTTCCAAAAAAAGCTTGTTTCAGAGCAAGTCGCTTCTCCCTCAATCGAAACGAATCCTCACCAAAAAAGAAGAG
>CAYQPQ010000017.1:0-20593 GCA_964420045.1 uncultured Bdellovibrionales bacterium
TTCGGGTATTCGTTGCTTGGAGTTAGTTCGGTTTCATGATGTGGGGTGTATAGTAATGCTACCTGGAATTGCTGGGTTCTTTGAATTCATCCTTCTTCTTCCAATTTTGGCGATAGCGGTTTTTATTATGCTGTGTCCAATAATGACTGTCCAGAATAAAGCTCTTGCCATCATGCTGACTTCTTCGTTGATGGCTTTCTTTTCCTGGCTGTTTCCTCTTATTCGTCGCCTTCTCGAGAGTCTTCTTTCTTAGTGAGAAAGGCATTGGTTTTTTTTGGGTACTTTGAGTGTTCAGTGTCTTAGTAAAAGGTGAGATATAAGAGAGTATCTCATCTTTTTCTTTTCTCGTATCCCTTCCATTGCGAGAATATTATGTGCATATGAAATGGAAACTGCCACCGAAGATAAAGGTGTATGAGGCGCTCGGGTGTGTTGCTGACGGGCGCATTGAGGTGGTTGGCGAGCATGAGGCGCGAGTGTATTCGTCGAGTCGAGGGAAGTTCTGTGTTGTGAACTACGATGCTGATGCGCGAGCGATCATGGCAAATGACAATGGTTCGTATTGGCAAGGGTATCTCGGATATCCAGCGATTGCCCTTTTGATGCGTATCGGTGCAGTGTCGTTCGACGCTCGGTATGCGGAAGCGCTGAAGGGTATTGCGTGGAAGGATATCAATACCACATTTAAGAATGACTTTGAGAAAACGGCGGAGCATATTCATGGGATTCTCAAGACAAAAGGTTTGATCTTGGCAGATTTCTTTCGAGAAGTGGAAAGTATACTGGCTCAGATACAGAAACTTGACTTGTCGCTTTTGGGGAAGAAAGTGAAGCCACCGACAGGATACTGAGAATGTTTTTGGCTCTTGCGGAACATTTGAACCAGCGATTTACGCTTTTCAAATCGCGTCATATCCGGATGTCCGGGATAAGCGGGAGTGGTCAATAAAGTGAATATGAGAGCCTGACCAGCTCTCTTTGTTTTTTTCAGGAACCGTATTTTCGGCGTGGTATTTTTGGAGTATATTTGAGGGGAGGGGGATAACTCGTATATGTATGCTTATGATGGGTGGGTATTTTGGGGATGGTATGGGATGGTTCGGGTTTGGCTTCGGCTGGATCGCGACGATTCTCTTTTGGGGATTTGTGATATGGGGGATTCTTGCGGTGGTGCACGCGCTGACCGGGCGAGGGTCGTGCCGAGGGTATTGTGGCGGTCCTTCTTACCATGGCGGCGAGAATGTGCATGAGGGAAATCGCGCACTGGATATCTTGAAAGAGCGGTACGCTAAGGGAGAGATATCTAAAGAGGATTTTGATCGAATGAAGGAGGATGTTCAGTAATTTTCTTCCTATGTCTTTTTCATATATCGTGAGAAACTTCCTCGTGCTCTTGTTGGGAGCGATCGAGTTTTTCTTGGGGATGCATTTTGTTTTGAGACTTTTTGGGGCGAATACCGAGGCGCCATTTGTGCAGTTTATCTCTGAAACGAGTGCGCCACTTCTCGCGCCCTTTGTCGATGTGTTCCGCAGCGGGCATGTGGTTGGGTTTGTGTTTGATTTTTCGACGCTCCTTGCGCTCTTTGTCTATGTATTCATCGGGTATCTCTTGATTGAACTGATGCAGTATCTTGATCGCCCTCATTAGGAGTGAGACGCTTTCGGGGTCTGTTGTGTAGGGATTGACAATCTTTGAAGAGGTTCTTTCCGGATGTGATATCCGGATGTGATATACTGGTGGTGTCTCCTGTCGAAGAGACACGTCTTTTTGTTAAAACAGTAAGAAATAATAAATAGAAATGTCTTATGGATGAAGTTTCCTATGGACAAGGTGGGAGCACGACCTCCGGAGGAGGTGCAATGTCTCGGTTCTTCCGATTTCTCTCGGCACCGGAACATCGCATGACTGTGTTTACCATCGTGTTCCTCGCAGTGGCGCTCGTGGCGCTTGTGTGGTTTATCGTTGCAAAGACATCGGGGGAGGTGGCGGACTTGCATTTGTCTCCATCGTCGACCTCGGCGACGGTCGGGACGCCGTTCAATGTTGATATGAGTGTTGATACGCATAACAACAATGTTGTTGCTGTGAAGGCGGTGGTGCAATACAATCCGGCAAACTTTTCGCTCTTGACGGTCGATACCTCCACATCGGCATTTTCTACGGGAAATACCTGCGTGTACAACAGCAAGCCGTGCGAGATTATCGTGCAAGATGCGGCGAATGGCAAGGCAACGATTACGCTTGCGAAACCAACGCCGGGCGTGAACACGGCCTCGGGAAAGATTGCTACATTACAGTTTCGTGCGCTTCAGCCGGTTGTTCCCTCTTCGGCGAATATTACGATTCAATACATTGCCTACGGAAACTATACCGATTCGGATGTTATCTTTGACGATAAACTGGGAACGGATATTCTCAACAGCGTGACAAATACTACGGTGACCGCGTCTTTGGAAGTACCTTCCGGACTGGCGGCGCCGACGAAGACGGCAACAACCGTCGGTCTCACCTGGACGGCAGCCTCGGCAAACTCAACGATTGTGAGCTACAAAATTTATCGGAACGGAACGCAGGTTGGAACGAGTTCTACGCCGTCCTATACGGACACGGGGCTTACCTCGCTTACCGCGTATGCGTATCGGGTGAGTGGCGTGAATGGGAGCGGAGTCGAATCGGCTCAGTCGAGTCAGGTTTCGGCGACAACGCTTGCTGATACGACGGCGCCCTCTGTTCCGGATGGTCTTACGGCGACAGCAAATGGAATGGATAAGGTGGATCTTTCCTGGACGGCATCGACGGATGATGTTGGCGTTACCGGATATCGAGTTTATCGCTGTACCGGTGCGAGTTGCTCGAATTATACTCAGATAGGGACGCCGAGTGGGACTACCTATGGTGATACCGGATTGACGGCCGAGACAACGTATCGATATCGCATTGCAGCGGTTGATGCGGCGGGAAATGCTTCGGCACAAGGTACACCGGTTTCGGCGACGACCGGACAGGATACGGCAGCACCGACAACGCCAACGGGAGTGTCTGCAACAGCGGTATCTATTTCGCAAATTAATCTCTCATGGACAGCGTCGACAGACAACATTGCCGTGACCGGGTACAAGGTGTATCGCTGTACTGGCGCGAGTTGTTCGAACTATGCTCAGGTGGGAACGCCGACCGGGACTACATACAATGATACGGGCTTGACGGTGAGTACAACCTATCGGTATCAGGTGACCGCGCTTGACGCAAAGGGGAATGAATCCGCTCGATCGACAACGGTGTCTGCGGCTACCAACTCTGATACCACCGCTCCTTCTGTTCCGACCGGACTTTCCGGAACGGCAACGTCCATGACAACGATTGACCTTTCTTGGACGGCTTCAACGGACAATGTTGGTGTGGCGGGGTATCGAGTGTTTCGTGATGGAACGCAGGTGGGGACGACATCGGCAACGACGTATTCGGATACGGGTCTGACGAAATCAACAACGTATGCGTACACGGTTCTTGCCTATGACGCGGCTGGAAATCCGTCGGCACAAACCGCTCCCGTTTCAGTAAAGACGCAGAGTGATACTGCAGCTCCTTCTGTTCCGACCGGACTTACCGCAACGGCGACATCTATGACAACAGTCGATCTTGCTTGGACGGCATCGACAGATAATATTGCGGTCACGGGATACAAGGTATTCCGCAACGGAACGCAGATTGCGGATGTGACGACTGGCACGAGCTATTCCGATAGCGGTCTTACGCAGAATACAAGCTACTCGTACACGGTGCTCGCCTATGACGCCGATGGAAACTCGTCGGCGCAAACGAGCGGGGTTTCTGTGACGACGTTTGCTAAGACGTATTCCATATCGGATTTCACCGCCCTGGTTTCCGTCTGGCTCCAGAGCGTGACGGATAACCCATCCGATGTGAATAATGATGGAGTGGTAAACACGCGAGACATTGGTATCATGATGAGCAGCTGGCAGTAAGTGCTGACTCATCAGAGGATATCGAAGTCGACAAACCCTTCTCGGATTTTTCGAGAAGGGTTTTGTTATGG
Source organism: uncultured Bdellovibrionales bacterium (assembly GCA_964420045.1). GTDB lineage: Bacteria > Patescibacteriota > Minisyncoccia > Moranbacterales > UBA1568. The sequence continues at coordinate 4,059 of CAYQPQ010000017.1, forward strand.
ACACTTTTCTTTTGAAGAAAGAAAGGAGGGGTATCTCGTCTGTTTTTGGCGTGTATTCGAGCTATTTGACACATAGTCTCCATATACATATACTTGTATATGTATAATAAGTAAACAAAAGAGTATGAATATACTGACGCCGAAGCAGAAAATAGTTTTGCAAGCTATTCGGCAGTTCTTCTCCGAGCGAGGGAAGATGCCGACAGTTCGAGAGCTTCAAGAAGAGTCCGGACGTCGGGGGCTTCGCCTGAAGAGTTTGCGAAGTTTCTTTGTGTATCTCAATGAGCTTGAAGATAAGGGCTATATTGAGCGCACTCATGAAGATCGCGGTATCAAACTCAAGGAGCTTACGGGGAATATGTTTGTGAATATTCCCATACTTGGAACGGCGAATGCGGGCATGGCGCTTTCGTTTGCGGATGAATACGTCGAGGGATATCTCAAGGTGTCTCGCAAGATTGTGAAGAGCAGCAAAAATGTCTTTGCAGTACAGATATCGGGAACGAGCATGAACAGGGCGGAGATAGAAGGGAAGACGATTGAGGACGGAGATTTTGTTTTGGTAAATGGAGACACAAAGGAATATAAGACGGGAGATCGGGTTTTGGTGGTTATTGACGGCTTGGCAACCGTAAAGACGTTCCGTACGGTTGATGGCAAGAATATCGTACTTCTTCCCGAATCGACCGACCCGCAGCACAAAGCGATATTTCTCACCGAAGATGACAACTTTGTCTTGAATGGGAAAGTAATTGATGTCCTAAAACTCAACTGATCTTGTTGGGGAATTTTCTTTTGTGATCTGTTGCGTGCGTCATTTGATTCAAGTACGTTCTTAAAAAAGGATGGTATACTTGTATATATGATGCGCATCGTGATTTCTTTTGAGTTGGGACAGAAAGTGTCGAGTACGCTCTCGATTCTGCTTATTCTCCTCCTGAGTGTGCTTGTGGCACTCCTGACGCTTCGTGCCGCACGTGATATTATCGATATGGCACAAACATCGCCAGTATTTCGTATTGAGAACCGTGCGCAGGATGTATTGGATGCGGCTGATTTACAGTCGTCAGTCATGGGTGGTTGCGCTAGAGATGCGAAGGTGTGTTCGGATGGATCGGTAGTCGGGCGAATTGAGCCGCTTTGTGATTTTGCTCCGTGTCCCGGTCAGAATCCTGCGAAATGAGTTCGTATCAGTAGTTTGTAGGAATTTTTGGGAATATATAAAGAGCCCGCTAGAAGAGTGGGCTCTTTTCCTTCTTGTTTTCTCTTGTCACGTTAGAGAGGGCACATTCTGTGATGTTCCGACTCGTTCCCGTGAATCAGTTGATGCATTCCTCGTACGAAACAGGGCATTCGCCAGAGGATACACAGATCTACAATTTCACCTGGAGGCGTTTCGACGATTGATCCGATGCCGGTTCTTTCCAAGAAAGTTCCATAACTGGTAAGAGTGGCTAATCTGCCGGGACTGCTCGTATCCATCACTATTCTCCTTTTCTTCTTTGAGTTCTGGTATTTTCTTGCTTAACTGGACATTGATCGATTATTTCTTGTTCCAGTGGTCGTATTATACACCGGTGTTAGAATTGTGTCAATAATATTTGTCAAATTTAGCGGCTTCTTTCTCGGGGTGTTATTTTGACGAATTGGAGGGATGGGGTAGTATGGGGGTCTATGGTGATGGTCAACATGACAACTCGAGAAACGATTTTCAGGGGGATATTTCCTTCGGAGCCGCGGTTTCGCTGGGGTCAGGTTTTGCGTGCCTTGTTTGATCCAAAAATAGCCGGATGGCAAGAAGTGTCAACGCTTTCGAAAGACATGCGAGAGAAAATCGCCTTGAGTATTCAGTGGATGTCGGTTCGGGCGGTGACGGTTTTGGAGAGTCGGCGGCGAGATACGAAAAAAGCAGTGCTTGAGTGTGCGGATGGGGCGCGAGTGGAGACTGTTCTGATGCGGAATGCACGCGGACATTGGAGTGTGTGCGTGTCGTCGCAGGTCGGATGCGCGATGGGCTGTACGTTCTGCGCGACGGGAAGTATGGGATTCACCAGGAACCTCACGGTTGATGAAATTGTGGATCAGTTTCGTTTTTGGCAATATCTTCTTGCTCAGGAGACATCTTTAGAATCAACGCTGATATCGAATGTGGTGTTTATGGGAATGGGGGAGCCGCTTGCGAACTATGATTCGGTGCGCGAGGCGGTGCGAATATTGCTCGGCTTTACTTCGCTTGGAGCGACGCGAATTACGGTGTCAACTGTTGGGCTCTTGCCGGCAATGCGGAAGCTTCTTTCGGATCCCCTTTGGCCGCCTGTGCGTCTCGCGGTGTCGCTTCACAGTGCCGATCCGCTGACTCGAAAGCAGCTCATGCCATCGTCATTTGATTTGTTTCTTGATGACTTGGCGAAATGGACCAGGGAATATTTTGCATTGCATGATGAACGGCGGCGACACTTGACATTCGAGTACATTCTTCTGCGAGGGGTGAATGATAGTTTGGATGATGCAAGGAAGCTTATCGACTTCTCTCGACGAGTCGGCAAGGTGAAGGTGAATCTTATTCCCTATAATCGAACAGCGAGCGCACATCGCGAGAGCGAAGAAAATCGGGTGACTACTTTTCTTGCCGAACTTAAACGAGCCGGCGTTACCGCAACGGTGCGCAAGGCGATGGGTGACGATATTGCCGCCGCATGCGGACAGTTGGTGGTAGAGAAAAAGAACGCATAAACTATGCCGCAATATTTTCTCAAAACATTCGGGTGTCAGCAAAATGTGGCGGATAGTGAACGCATCGCGGCGTTTTACGAATCGCGCGGATTTGTTGCGGCCGAGCGAGAAGAAGATGCAGACACGATAGTTATCAACACGTGCGTCGTGCGCGAGCGGGCGGCAGAGAAGGTGTTCGGACTGATTCGAAATCTCGCGCCGCTTCGGAAAAAGAATCCGGAACTGTCCGTTGTCATTACCGGGTGCCTCATTGGCGCGGCAAGCCGGGAACCTTCCGGGAAGATGATGAAGGCGCTCCGCGCGCGTCTTCCGGATGTGCAATTCCTGCCGCTTGAGGAGGTTGGTTTCGAGTTTGCACCGAAGCGCTCTACTGGCAATCTTGCTTCTATTCCCATTTCAAATGGGTGCAATAATTTCTGTACGTATTGTATCGTGCCGTTCTCGCGAGGGAAGGAGCGATCTCGCCCGTTTGCGGATATCGTCTGTGAAGCGGAGGAAGCGGTTTCGTCCGGGCGGGATGAAATATTGCTTCTTGGACAGAATGTGAATTCGTATGGATCGGACTTCTTTGTTGATGCGCTCGGCGGTCGCACCCACAATTCTCCTTTGTCGAGTAATGTGGCAGACAAGTCTGCTGGGACTGTCCGCCTGCCAAATGGGCGCGAGGTGAAGCCGGTCATGGTGAAGCATTTGGGGCGGTATCGTATCCCAACTCTCTTTCCGGAACTCCTCGATGCGGTCGCATCGATCTCTGGTGTGCGGAAGCTCGCGTTCATTTCCTCAAATCCATGGGATTTTTCCGATAGACTCATTGAAACAATTGCTCGACATAAGAATATCGATCGGTTGCTCCATCTTCCAGTGCAGGCAGGGAGTGACGCCGTGCTCAAACGGATGAATCGATGGTATTCGCGTGATGAGTATCTTTCTCTCATTGAGAAGATTCGAATGCATGTTCCGGAAGTTCGGTTTACAACCGATATTATCGTAGGCTTTCCTGGAGAAACCAATGAAGACTTCGAACAAACACTTGATCTGGCGAGACGGGTGAATTTTGAGAAAGGATATATTGCCTGGTATTCGCCTCGACCCGGAACGTCGGCGTCAAAATTCACGGACGATGTCCCATATGAAGAGAAAAAACGCCGCTGGAAAGAACTTGATTTGCTTGTCAATAATAAAAAACACTGATTGTTGTATTGACAAATATACTTTCGTATGGTAAATAGATGGTAGTCCCCGGAGAATCTTTCCGGTTTTTCTAAAGGCTTTGGAGGTATTCTGAGATGGCGCCAATAAATGATGAATCCATGTTTTCCGATAGACAATGGATTGAGGAGAACAATACTGGGCCACACTGGGCTTCCCTGCTCTTCTTCTTTATCGTATTGTTTTTGATCCCAGTGTTGATGAAATGGATCTTTCTCTGATGATACTGATCAAGTGTTTCTCTTTTAGTCGCCTAGGTCATAAAGATATGATCGGGCGGCTTTTCTTTTTTCTCTCGAATGATAGGATAGGTAGATGCTGAAATGTATAAATTGGGCGCTATTTTTTGGCAATGCTAGGTGAGAGATTCCTCCGCTTCGGTCGGAATGACAAATAGAATCGGGCAAAAGATTTTTTGCCCCTACTATAATTCCATCTTCCATTCCCTATTTCCTCTCCCCTATATTCTATCTTCCATATTCTATCTTCTAAAAACTTCCTATGAAAAACATTATCTCTCTCTTGTCGTGGAATGTGAATGGAATTCGGGCGGCGGAACGAAAGGGATTTGTCGAATGGATGGAAAAAGGCGAATACGATATCGTGGCGGTGCAGGAGACGAAAGTATCGCATCCAGATCAGCTTTCGGAGCAGCTTCGGCATCCGGACGGGTATGAGTCGTATTGGCACTCGGCGAGCGAGAAGAAAGGCTATAGCGGTGTGGCAGTCTATGCGAAAGAGTCACCGATTGATGTGAAGATTGATTTTGGAAACAACTCTCTCTCGAAAGAGGGACGGGTGATTGAGGTTGAATATCCGTCATTTACGCTTCTCAATATCTACTTCCCGAATGGCGGTTCGGGTGAGGATCGGTTGCGATACAAACTCGAGTTCTATCGAGAATTTCTTGCCTATATTGTGAAGTTGCGCGAGGAGGGACGGAAAGTAGTCTTCTGTGGCGATGTGAACACCGCGCACACGGAAGATGACTTGGCGAGACCGAAGGAGAATGCGGGTGTGTCCGGATTCTTGCCTATTGAGCGTGATTGGATTGATCGCGTGCTTGAAGCGGATTTTCTTGATACATTCCGACTCTTTCATGAAGGAAATGGTTATTACACATGGTGGGATATGAAGACGCGGGCGCGCGATCGGAATGTTGGCTGGCGTCTTGACTATTTCTTCGTTGACGAATCACTTCGGAAGCGGGTTGTCGATGCGTCTATCCTCTCGGAAATGCCCGGATCGGATCATTGCCCGGTGACGCTTACGCTTTCGGTATGAGTGAGATCCTTCCAATCTCGGAAGCGGGTACGAAGCTTGCCAGTGGATCAATCGGCATTCTTCCGACCGATACGCTCTATGGATTTGTGGCGTCGGCGCTTCTGCCTGAATCGGTAGAGCGGCTTTATGAGATGCGCGGACGAGATGAAAAGAAACCGTGCATTGTGCTTCTTGCGGATAGAACCGATATTACGCGATTCGTGCGTGTGCTTTCTTCGGAGGAAGACGCTCTCTTGGATACGCTATGGCCGGGTGCGGTGAGTGTGATTCTCTCCGGATTCTCTGAACAGTTTTCGTATCTTCATCGCGGAACGGAATCGATTGCATTTCGCGTGCCGGATATTCCAGAACTTCGCGATATGCTCCGTATTTCCGGTCCGATCATTGCACCGTCGGCAAATCCGGAAGGTATGAAACCGGCGGAAACAATTGAGGAAGCGGAGTCGTACTTTGGTGATCGTGCGGATTTTTTTGTTGATGGCGGAAAGCTCTCCGGACTTCCATCGACGGTGGTGAAAATTGAGAACGGTCGCCTGACAATTGTTCGTCAGGGAGTTGCGAAATTGCCAAGCGCTGTTCTGACAAAAGTCACTGGGTGATTTGTTTGCCATCTCTTCTTGAGAGGCGTCTTGTGCGCTTCTTTACTTTTTTCTGTTGGCGTCCATTATGGGAGTCATGAGGCAGAAGCAATCAAGCAATTCGAATCGGAATGACACTGCCGCGCCCTTGGCGGATCGGATGCGGCCGAGGTCGTTTGGGGAATTTCTCGGGCAGGAGGAAATCCTTGGCGAGGGGACATTGCTTCGTGAGGCGATTCATGCGAAGCGTTTGCCATCATTGCTTCTTTGGGGACCGCCCGGATCGGGCAAGACGACACTCGCACTTCTTTTGGCACGAGAAGTTGCCGGTGAATTTCTGAAGCTCTCGGCGGTCGGAAGCGGCGTGAAAGAATTGCGCGCCGTTATTGAGCGCGCGGAGAAAAACAAAGAGCTTGGCGTGCGGACGATTCTCTTCATCGATGAAATTCATCGGTGGAATAAATCTCAGCAGGATGCGCTTTTGCCGCATGTGGAGCGCGGTGTTGTTACGCTTATCGGTGCAACGACAGAGAACCCAAGCTTTGAAGTGAATCCTGCGCTTCTTTCGCGGACGCAGGTTTTGGTTTTTCGTCCACTGTCGCCGGATGTACTTGCTGATGCGCTTCGTCGCGCGCTTCTTGATGTTGAACGGGGATTGGGGAAGCGGAAGGTTCATGCGGATGAAGAGGCAATTCGTTTTCTGGCGGAGCGGTCTTCGGGTGATGCGCGGGCAGCGATGAATGCGCTCGAAGCGGCAGCGATGACTGGAGGAACGATAACGAAAGAGCGTGTACGGAAGGCGCTTATGCGACCGCGGTTTGCCTATGACAAGGGCGGTGAGGAGCACTACAATATTATCTCTGCTCTCCATAAATCTCTGCGCGGCGGCGATGCGAATGCGGCGCTCTATTGGCTCGCGCGCATGCTCGAGGGTGGGGAGGATCCGCTCTATATTGCGCGGCGGCTTGTTCGCTTTGCGTCGGAAGACGTGGGACTTGCGAATTCGTTTGCGTTGCCGCAGGTGGTTGCTGCCTCCGATGCCTGCCGGTTTCTTGGGATGCCGGAGTGTGGCGTGCACCTCGCGCAAGCGGTTGTGTATCTCGCGCGATCGAAGAAGAGCAATGCGCTCTATGTCGCGTATGAAGCGGCGATGAAAGACGCACGTGATTTTCCGTCTGAGCCGGTGCCGCTTCATCTTCGGAATGCGCCAACGAAGCTGATGAAAGGGCTTGGCTACGGGAAGGAATACAAGTACACGCCGGACTTTGAAAGTGCTGAAGAGGCGAAACAAGAATATTTCCCGGAGGAACTCCGCAGCAGGAGGTATGTCTCATTTGGCGACGAATCTTGACAAAATCCTTGATTTGCATGAGAATAACGAACGAGGAGAATACGGAAAGGGAAATTTGTTCTTTAACTTCGAAAATAACAGAGAATGAGGAGGCATGTGTGAAACATGCGATCTGTGTAGATAGTGGTTTTTGCAGTGTAGCGACGTTGCAGTTCTCAGGCATGACCCTTTTGGGGGATGGTCGAGGCAAATTTATGCTTCGACATGAGAACGAAGATATCTACTGTGATCGTGATGCTATGGCTAATTTTCTTGCGCAACATCTACAGGTAAGATATTGGACCCGAAGATGGCGAGAAATTGTAGCATCCGCCGAGCATCTGAGTGAAGCTCAAAAGGGAATTTTCCTTGAAATTATCTCGTGCGCAGTTTTCTCGATGCGACGGTAATTTCGAAAAGAATAAAATCGCCGTAACACGGCACAAATGCAAAAAAGCCTTGGGCAACCCCTGAGGCTTTTAAAAATGGAAATTTTTGTGGAAGTGTGGTACAGAGAATAGAGGTTATTTTTGTTTCTGTATTGTCTGTAATGATATGGCTATGAAATATGTTTTTCCGAAAGCTACTTCAGCGGGCGCGGTAAGAATTTGCGTGACGTCGGCGAAGGAGGATGAGGTGGTGCGAGTGGCATCCGGTGATGTGGAGATTTCGCTTGGTGTTTCCGAACCCGAAAAAATGACGCGGAGAAAACTTATTCTGCTCTTTCGGAAAGCGATCGCGCTTGCGAAGTCGAAACGGGCGAAACGAATCTCGTTTGATATAAATGATTTCTCGTTTTCTCATCTCGGCATAGGAGAGAACGAATTCGGGGAGCTGCTTGCAACGAATCTCGAGATGGCGAATTTTCAGTTCACGGAATTTTTGACGGAGCCGAAAGAAGGATTTCCCTTTGTAGAAATGGTGGAAATCTGCGGTGCGTCGAAATCATTTCGAGAAGGAATTGAGTGTGGTCGTATCATTGGCGAAGAAACGAATGCCTGTCGGCGGCTCGCGAATCTTCCGGGTGGCGATGTGACGCCAAAGACGCTCGCCGACGAGGCGCGTCGGGTAGCAAAGGGGAAGAAGAATATGTCCGTAAAGATTCTCGATGTTTCCGCGATGGAGAAGCTCAAGATGGGCGGCATATTGGGTGTCGGGAAGGGGTCGGATGTTTCGCCGCAGTTTATTATCCTTGAATATCGCGGCGGAAAGAAGAATGAAGCGCCGATCGTATTTGTGGGGAAGGGAGTTACTTTTGACACAGGCGGGATTAATTTGAAACCGGCGGATGCTATTCTTGGAATGAATTTGGATATGTCAGGCGGCGCCGCCGTGATACATGCAACGGCGCTTGCGGCGCGGCTTGGTGTTGCGAAGAATATCGTGGCGCTTGTGCCAGCGGTGGAGAATATGCCATCAGGGTCGAGCTATCGGCCGGGCGACGTGCTTCGCTCGATGAGCGGGAAGACGATCGAGGTGTTGAATACCGATGCCGAGGGGCGCATTATTCTTGCGGATGCGCTTCATTACGCGACTCGATATAAGCCGTCTCTGGTTGTTGATGTGGCGACGTTGACCGGTGCAGCCATGGTTGCTTTGGGCGAGCGAGCGTCGGCGGTATTTACTCGCGATGCCGAATTGGAAATGAAGCTTCGCGAGCTGGGTGAGCTTTCGGGTGACTACGTGTGGCCACTTCCTCTCTGGGAAGAATACGATGAGGAAATCAAAGGAACATTCGGTGATGTGGCAAACTTGGGACGTACGAAATGGGGTGGCGCTATTACAGCAGCAGCGTTTCTTGCACAATTTGCGACCGGATATCGCTGGGCTCATATCGATATAGCACCCCGCATGACGGCGGTTGAGGGTGAGTTCCTTGCAAAAGGCGCTGCCGGCGCTCCGGTTCGACTGTTACTCAAAATAGCGGAGGAAATGTGATGTTGGGGATTGGAAGAGAGAGGATGGAATATGGAAGATAGAAGTTGGAGGATGGGGAATAAGGGGGAAAAAGAAAACAGGACGGCACTGTGGAGTGTTGTCCTGTTGTTATTCTCTGGCAATTTGACACGATGTGAGTTTGTGGAATAGAATGATGGCGAAGTGTACTGAAGTGGGGAAGAGTGGGGAATTTTGAGAACATATCATGTTCATCGGTGAATATACTCACAGTATTGATGCCAAGAAGCGACTCTCTCTTCCATCGAAGGTGCGTAGCGAACTGGGAGGTCGGGTAGTCGTGACGCGCGGATTGGATCAGTGCCTCTTTGTGTATCCGGTGAAGACCTGGGAATCGCTCGCGGAGAAGTTGGGTTCGATGCCGATCGGGGAAGCGGGGACGCGGAGCTTCGTTCGGCTGATGCTTGCCGGGGCAGTTGATACGGAAGTGGATAGTCAGGGGCGTATATTGATACCGGACTATCTCAAAGAGTATGCTGGGCTTTCGAAGGATGTGGTGGTTGCCGGGCTTTGGAATCGGCTCGAGGTATGGGATGAGTCGAAATGGAAGCACTATAAGATTGAGGCTGAGAGTAATTCGGAGCGCATTGCGGAAGAGTTGGGGAAGATGGGCGCCTACTGATTTTCTTGAAAGAAGTGTTTAAAAAACAATGAAGAAAGTATAAGAGGGTGTCTAAAAAGCTCTACAAAAATGCAACAATGTAACCGCTTTTCCGGAAGAGATTCTTTTTTTGCAGCTTTCCTACCTACCGGCAGGCAGGCGTACGAAGTGTAAGACAAGCAAAAAAAGAATTTCTTTCGGAAAAACAGCCTTTTTAGACACACTTTAAGAAAGTATTCCGTGTGAATGAACGACCGATTTCTTTTATGTCTGATACGACGCATGTCCCGGTGATGCCGCGAGAGGTTCTTGAAGGATTGAATATTCAAAAAGGAGACACGGTCGTGGACGCCACTCTGGGGGGAGGCGGGCACGCGCTCCTCGTTCTTGAGAAGATTTTGCCGGGCGGCACGTTCTTTGCGTGCGATCAAGACGGAGAAGCGGTCGAACGCTTTCGTACTCGGCTTGATCGGAACACTCGGTATGCCAGCGTTGTGCAAGACGGTTCTGTCCAGCTCATTCACACGCGGTTTTCGGATATCGGGGAGGTAATCCGAAAGCAAGGTGTCTCCCGGGTATCGGCGGTGTTTGCCGATCTTGGGCTCTCGTCTGACCAGTTGGGCGATGCTGCGCGCGGATTCTCTTTTCTTCGGGAAGGGCCGCTCGATATGCGATTTGATCGCGAGTGCGGTGAAACAGCCGGAGATATCGTGAATGATTGGGATGAGCAGATGCTGAGTCGAGTATTCCGTGAGTATGGAGGAGTGCGGGATGCGGGGCGACTTGCGAAAGCGATTGTGCAGCGTCGTTCGGAAAAGCGATTTGAAACAACGACTGAGTTTGCGGAGTTTGTACAACAGGTTTCTCGAGATCGACACGCTTCGATTCATCCGGCGACGAAAGTGTTCCAGGCGCTTCGCATTGCGGTGAATCGAGAGCAAGAGTCGATTGAAGAATTTTTACGAGACGCAATTGGTCTTTTGAAAACAGGTGGCAAGATAGCGGTGCTTTCGTTCCACTCCGGCGAGGAGCGGACGGTAAAGCGGATATTCTCGGAAGACGCCAGGGGATGTGTCTGTCCGAAGGAATTTCCGGTCTGCCGGTGCGGAAAGAAAGCGCGGCTTCGCATTCTTACAAAGAGAGCGATGGTTCCTCGTGATGAAGAGTGTCGCGAGAATCCGCGCGCTCGAAGTGCGAAACTGCGAATTGCGGAAAGAATCTGAATCTTCGTGTGGTTCTTCAATTTGATTCCGGCGGAGAATTCTCAAAAACAAAAACAATACGAGTATGTCTCATCAGCACCCCATTCGTTTGTCTCCCGGGAAAGGCGGGTCAACACCAGTCTCTTCTCGAAATCGTTTTCGTGTTTTTGGGATTGGCTCACTGCTTTGTCTCTTCCTGTCGATGATCGGGTACCTCTGTATGGTGAACCGGAATGCGGTTGCCGGATACTCCATGCGCGTGGCGGAAAAGCATATGACGGAGCTTTCCGTTGAGGCACAGAAGTTGCGCATCCGAGAGGCGGAACTTCGATCGCTCTACGGACTTGAGAGCGCGAGCAGTCAGCTTGATATGCGTCCGATCGAAGGCGCGGTGTCACTTGATGTTCCCGGACCGGTTGCGTATGGGAAGTAGACAGGCTCGAATGTCCGGGACGCTGAATCTGGAAACTGTTTTTTCATGCGGAAATCTTCTCGAAAACGCATCTCGACATCTCTTCCCCAGAAGCACTGGCGGATTTCCGCTCTTGTGCTTTTTGTTTTTGGGCTTTCGACGGTTCTGATTGTTCGGCTCGCGCTGCTTCAAGTGGTGCAGCATGATTCGTATGTGTCGCGTGCGGGAGCGCAGCAGAGTGTTTCCCGCGAACTTCCACCGGAGCGAGGGGAGATATTCTTGAGTGATCAGGGTGAGCCGTATCCGGTCGCGGTCAATCGCCAGTACTTTCTTGTGTATGCGGTGCCGGGAGAAGTCCAGGATCCTGTGCGAGCGGCTCGCGAACTTTCGGGCGCGCTTGATATTGATGAGTCGGCACTTCGGGAGAAGCTTGCAAAGACGAGCGATCCTTTCGAAGTGATCAAACACCGACTTTCGGATGAAGAAGTGGAACGAGTGCATGCGCTTCATATCGGTGGGATTTTTCTACTGCCGGAAATATTTCGGTACTATCCGGGATTCGATTTGGCGTCGCAGACAATAGGATTTGTCGGAATGCGGGGTGATCGTTATGAAGGGCAATATGGTATCGAGGCGTCATTTGAAGATGCGTTGAAAGGAGAGTCGGGGTTTGTTTCGAGCAAGCGAGATGCGGGTGGGCGACAGATTGCACTCGGAGAGAAGTCGTTCTTGGCGCCCGAAGGAGGAGTAAATCTCGTCTTGACTGTCGAACGTGTTGTTCAGTATGAAATTGAGAAAATCCTCAAGGATGCCATAGAAACTTTCCAGGCTGATAGTGGAACGATTGTGGTGATGGACCCAACAACGGGGAGTATCTTGGGGCTTGCATCGTTTCCTGATTTCAATCCGAATGAGTATTCGAAAGCGGAAAACGTTGAAACCTTTCTCAATCCGGCTGTGAGTTTTGCGTATGAGCCCGGATCGGTTATGAAGCCGATTACTATGGCGATCGGTATTGAGGATGGGAAGGTGCATGCGCATACGGAATATGTGGACACGGGATTTGTAAAAGAAGGAGGTTTTGTCATAAAGAATGCCGAGGGAAAGGTGTATGGGCGCTCAACAATGATGCAGGTGCTTGATGAATCCATAAATACCGGCGTTATCTTTGTAGAGCGGTTGGTAGGAAATGAACGATTTCGCGAGTATTTCACCCGGTTCGGTTTTGGTGAGAAAACCGGTATTTCACTTCCCGCAGAAACGGCAGGTAATATTCGGAATTTGGAGAATACGAATCGTTCAACGGAATTTTTCACGGCGTCGTTTGGTCAAGGGGTGACGGTGACACCGATTCAGCTTGCGAATGCGTATGCGGCACTTGCCAATGGTGGCATTCTTATGCGGCCGCGTATTGTGGATCGCCAGATATTTTCTGACGGTCGAGTGGAAATGGTTCCTCCGGAAGAGATTCGCTCGGTTGTGAGCAAGGATACGGCTCGCGAGATTGGCATGATGCTTCGCGATGTGGTGGTGAATGGGCACGGAAAGCGCGCGGATGTCCCGGGATACCTCGTCGTCGGGAAGACGGGAACGGCACAGGTTGCCAAGTCGGATGCAAAAGGGTATGAAGAAGGGACAAATATCGGGTCTTTCGCCGGGTATGCCCCGCTCAATGATCCGAAGTTTGTTGTTTTGGTGAAGATTGACAATCCGAAGAATGTTGAGTGGGCGGAATCGAGTGCGGCGCCGACATTTCAAAAGGTGATGAAATTTCTTCTTGAGTCCTCCAATATTGAGCCGACCGAAACGGTTGGCAAACAGAAATAATGCCAAAAGTCTTTCTCTACAGAGTGTGTCTAAAAAGACTGTTTTTCCGAAAGAAATTCTTTTTTTGCGGCTTTCGTACGAAGTGTAAGACAAGCAAAAAAAGAATTTCTTTCGGAAAAGCGCTTACATTGTGCATTTTTGTAGAGCTTTTTAGATACCCTCTATGAAATCATTTCTTCTTCGCTTCGTACAATCAGCTCTTCGAGTGATGGCTATCGCCGTGCTGAAGCGGCATCGCCCGATTGTGATCGGCATTACCGGTTCGGTTGGAAAGAGTTCGACAAAGGAGGCGATTGCCACGGTGCTTTCCGCGCGTTTTCGTGTGCGGCAGAGCCCGGGGAATTTCAATAATGAGATTGGTATCCCTCTGACTATTATCGGGTCGCTCGATACGAAACATTCTCGATCGCGTTTGGTTCTTACTCCGTTCCGATTTCTTCTCGCACTGCTCCTTCCCCGGAGTCGATATCCGGAAGTGTTGGTTCTTGAGCTCGGTATTGATCGTGTGGGAGATATGGACTATCTTCTGGAATTTTTGTCACCGACGGTCGGAGTTTTGACTACTATTTCGACGAGTCACTTGGAGTTTTTCAAATCACTCACGGTTGTTTCGCGCGAAAAAGGGAAGCTTATTCTTTCTCTTCCGAAGCAGGGATTGGCAGTCTTGAATGCCGATGAACCGCGTGTTATGAAATTCCGAGAAAAAACAAAAGCGACGGTACTTTCCTACGGATTCGACGAAGCGGCGGATGTTCGTGGGACGCATGTGGCATTTTTTCGCGATACCGCCTCATTGCCAATCGGGTCGAGTTTCAAGTTGGAATATCAGGGGAAAAGCATTCCGGTTCGTCTGCCGAATATTATTGCGGAGCATCATATTTCCGCGGCGCTCGCGGCGGCGGCGGTTGGCATATTTTTCAAAATGAATCCGCTCGAGGTGGCGGAAGCACTTCGGAATTTTCAGTCGCTTCCGGGGAGAATGAGGTTATTCGAAGGTGTGCATCAGTCGCTTATCGTAGATGATACGTATAATTCGTCGCCAAAATCGCTCTTGGCGGCGCTCAAGACATTGGGAAATCTCGAAGGATTGCGTCGAGTCGTGGCGCTTGGCGATATGTTGGAGCTTGGCACGGATTCTGATCGGGCGCATCGGGAGGTGGCGACATGGATCTGTGATCATGACATTCGTGAAGTATTCTTGCTTGGTGAGCGTATGTTTCTTGCGAAAGAGGAACTCGAGCACATGAACTTTCCCTTGGATCGTCTACATTGGTTTTCGGATCCGGAGTCGCTCGGGAAGCAACTCGCCGCCTCTCTGTGTGAGGGTGATTTGGTGCTGCTTAAAGGCTCGCAGGGCATGCGACTTGAAAAGGCGGTTGAAATGGTATTGCGTGAGCCATCGGCTGGGCGTGATCTCTTGTGTCGACAGTCGGATGAATGGAGAAATACACCGTTTCTTCCCTCCTCATTCTCTCGTCCCACTTGACTTGATTCTTGCTTGCTGATGCGTGGTGCGGTATAATCGGCATGAAAGTGGGCGTGGCGGTAAAAGCCTGCGAATAATCGGTAATTCTTTATGCACGTGTATGACTGAGAATGCAAAAGATCGGGAATTTGTTGAATATGTGGTGAAGATGCTGGTGGATCATCCGGAAGATGTTCGAGTGGAACGAAAAATAGACGAGATGGGCGTGCTCATTACGCTTGATGTGAATCCGGAGGATATGGGAATGGTGATCGGGCGCGAGGGTGTGACCGCCAAGGCGCTTCGAACGCTTCTTCGCGTCATCGGTGCGCGGAATAATGCTCGAGTGAATCTCAAGATTAATGAACCGGTCGGTTCGACTCGCGGTAGTCGCGAGAGTATGGCATCTCCCCGTGAAGAAGTTCCTGCGCAACCTGAGAAGCGAAGTTTGGATGATGTCATGGATGACATCCGGATATAGTTTAAAGTGTTTCGGAGTTTTCTTTTGCATAAAATCGCCCTCTTTATTCGGGCGATTTTTGTTTTTACGCAACTTTGCTTCGGAATGGATGCACGGTGCGTACTCTAATAATTACGGCACTTTTTTTAAAAGATGATTTTCCATGCTATACTACCCCCGTAAAAGTCCAACCCTATATTTCCTGCCTCACAAAAGAAGCAGGCGCATAACACACTAAAACAAAACTCCATGCCGCTCCAATTCTCTTCGAGATCACACAAAATTCTCTTCTGGTCTCTTCTTGTACTTGCCGTTGCAATGGTTCTCGCTGTCGCCTTCGCTCTCCGCGGATTCAATCGGGAGATGGGGAAGGAAGACATGTCTTTGAAAACTTCAAACTCACCGCAAGGTGGCGAAACCACCGTTCCTCTCTCCGAAGCCATGACCGAAGAAATTCTCATGGGATGGAAGCGGGATGCAAGTCAACACATCGTTATCACCGGAACTATTGCGAATATTCAAACTATTCCTGAACAGAAAGAGGTAAAAGGAACCGAACTTGATCTCCTCGTCTCTCCCGTGGTTGATCCGGCGATCTATCCGGCTCCGGACAAAGTCTACCATTTCTTTCTCTCCGAGCGAGACACGGAAGGATTTGCTCAAACCATGAAATCGGGTGAGATGCTGACAGTCACTGCCCAGGCCGCTCCCATGGACGATGCCTATGTGATTGCGACGAAGGTGGAGAAGGGAGAAGGGATGATGGAAAAAGAACAATAATTCTCAAGAGACCAACACATAAAAACAAGCGATTATGAAACAGGCTCTTTTTGGAACAAAAACAAAGTGGACGCAAGGAATTTTCTCTCTTTTTTCACTTGCTTTCCTTTTCGGCGCTTTTTTTGTGGCATCACCGACGGCGAATGCGGCTACTTGGAAAGTGTATAGCAACCTTCTGACGAAATCTTGTGGCACTGAAAGTCCTGCAGGTTCGGGTAATTGGACGCCGACAAGCAGTGTGAGTTGTCCGGCAGATGGCTCGACGTGCTCTACGGTCGGCCAGCAGGTAGGCTGTGGAACATGTAGCTGCGCTTACAATATTCCGAGATGCATGCTTGGCAGTACGGCAACTTGCGAGGATAGCGGTGGATCTAGTGGAGGGGGGTCACTCTGTGGATCAGCGGCAAAGCCTTACCCATATGGATCTACTGCATATTCCGGATCT
Organism: uncultured Bdellovibrionales bacterium; assembly: GCA_964420045.1. Taxonomy (GTDB): domain Bacteria; phylum Patescibacteriota; class Minisyncoccia; order Moranbacterales; family UBA1568. The sequence goes on from CAYQPQ010000017.1 coordinate 20,341, forward strand.
CTCTGTGTATCCGGTTCGTCACCTACTGTTGGAAATGGTAATGTTCCTTTTCCTGCGCCGGGAAAAACAGTGACCTGGACGTGTTTTAATCGATCGTCTCCATCATCGAATTGTTCCGCCTCCCAAGCAGCTGCTCCCATTACCTGTGGCTCTGCCAATGGGGGTACTTTTCCCGCATCCGGTCCCTCATCAAATCTTTGCAGTGATGGGAGTAAGCCAATAGTATCCTATCGTTTGTCTGGAGGATACAAAA
>CAYQPQ010000017.1:20693-22264 GCA_964420045.1 uncultured Bdellovibrionales bacterium
ACAAACGCTTCTCTTTGTTCGGGAGACGCGAGTGATCTCCTTTCCAATGTTCAGAATACTCTGGTAGATTCTTGTAGTACTCCTCTTGGTTCTGAACCGAAGTGCGAGTATGTTTGCAAGCCGGGGTATACCAAGAGTGGCACGACGTGTGTTGCATCTTCTTCGTGTTTTTGTGTTAGTGGGGAGAATGCAGAACGGTGCATTGGAACGACCTATGTGAACAGTTGTGGGAGTTTGTGCAATGGATCAAAGCAATGTGATGGGCATTTTACAGAAATAGCTCCGTAGGGATGAAGTGTAAAGTAGCTGGCAGTATCTTTGAAGAGCTGGTTTTTAACGATATTCCGTATGACGAAGATTTCTGATATTCAGGGACGAGAGATTCTTGATTCGCGAGGAAACCCGACTGTTGAAGTATGTGTGACAACTGAAAGTGGCGTGTTGGCGGTTGCCGGTGTACCGAGCGGAGCATCAACGGGATCGCTCGAAGCGATTGAATTGCGGGATAACGATCCGGAGCGCTATGGAGGAAAGGGTGTTCTCAGGGCGATCGAGCATGTAAATGGCGAGATTCGAAAGAGGATAGTTGGGATGGATGTATCCGATCAATCCGGCATTGACTCTGCGATGCGAGAGCTTGATGGAACGGAGAATAAATCGCGGCTCGGCGCGAATGCCATTCTCGGTGTTTCGCTGGCGGTAGCTCGTGCCGCATCTCGAGAAAGCAATGTCCCTCTCCATCGTTCTCTCCGTGCTCTTTTTTCGATGGAGGGGAGTGATGTGCTTGTTTCCGATGATGCTTTTCCCATTCCGATGTTCAATGTCTTGAATGGAGGGGAGCATAGTGATTCGGGATTGTCTGTTCAAGAATTCAAACTATTTCCCAAGGGAATTTCCGGGTATGCCGAACAGCTTCGTGCGGGAAGCGAGATATTTCATGCGCTGAAGGGTATACTCGCTAAAGCGGGGTATTCGACGAGCGTCGGGGATGAAGGTGGATTTGCGCCGCGCCTTGAGAGTCACGCTCAGGCGTTTGAAATGTTGATTCAGGCTGTTGAGAAAGCTGGGTATATCCCTGGGAAAGATGTCTTTTTCGGTATTGATGCGGCCGCCAATTCTTTTTATGTGGCGTCGGAAGAAGTCTATGCGCTCGAGCCGGAACATGTTCGATTGACGCGCGACCAGTTGTTGAATGTGTATAGTGAATGGATTGAGAAATATTTTCTTGTTTCGATCGAGGATGCGCTCCATGAGGGTGATTGGGAGGGGTGGGTGATTCACGAAGAGCGAGTTGGAAAGGGAATTATGACAATCGGCGATGATTTGCTTGTGACCAATCCGAAGCGCGTTCAGATGGCAATCGAAAAGAAGGCGTGTAATGCCGTTCTTATCAAGCCGAATCAAATCGGCACCGTGTCCGAAACGCTTGAGACGGTGCGTTTGGCGAAGCGGCACGGTTTGAAGACGGTGGTATCACATCGGTCAGGGGAAACGACGGATGATTTTATCGCGGATTTGGCGGCTGGAGCGGGGGCGGATTGTATTAAAACCGGGTCGCTCTCGCGCGGCGA
>CAYQPQ010000018.1:0-19182 GCA_964420045.1 uncultured Bdellovibrionales bacterium
ACGACGGACTCGTAACGATGCGAGCCAAAGGACAGATTGATGACGAAACCTTCACACGCAAGAAGTCTGTTTTGGAACAAGAAAAGAAACGTCTGAAGGGATTGCTGGATGAAACGGACAAGGCGGTTGATGACTGGCTGGAGCGGGCAGAATATCTCTTCAACTTTGCCGAGGTTGGAAAAATCCGCTTTGAGCGAGGAACGATTGAAGAGAAGAAAGATGTCCTGTCCTATCTCGGTTCGAACCTCCTCTTGAAAGACAGAAAACTGCGCATTACAAGGAAAAATGAGCTGATTACGATGGAAGAGTTGGCAAAAGAGGAAAAGGCGATTCGGAATCGGTTAGAACCTCTCGGTTTTGGCTCTGATAAAACAAAACTCTGGGCAGAATATGCCCAGAGTCCTACCCTGCTCCGGCGGCAGGATTCGAACCTGCGACCTGGGGATTAACAGTCCCTCGCTCTACCGCTGAGCTACGCCGGAATAAAATTGTGGAAAGCCGCCTGTTTCAGGCGACTCCCACAGTATAGGCAACCAAACCGCCCTTGGCAAGCGGATTAGGAAGCTAAAATCAAGCCTTCAACCCTTTGCAGAGTTTCCTCTATCTCGGCATCTATCTGGATTTGACGAAGCATCGCTTTCGCTTTTTCTTCGTCTATCTTAACTAAGATAAATCCTGTGTGGACCAATACATATTCTCCGGGAACGAGGTCTGCCACAAGTTCTGCCGATACCCGTTTTTGTACTCCACCCATCTCCACAATTGCCCATGAGCCATAGCAATCTTCTGAGACACTTACTACTTGAGCCGGTACTGAGAGACACATGATTCATTCCTTTCCGGAAACATCCGGGGAAAGTGGAGAAGGAATTGCATTGAAGGAACTTGACTTACTGCGACTAACACTCTTAGAGCTTGTTTTAAAAGTCTCTTTCGTCGCGAAATTTCAAAATTTTGAGCGAAAAACATGAAGATTGAGGAGTGCTACCTGGAAGGTAACGCGACGAAATCTGAATGTTTTGCAGCCAAAATTTTGAAATTGCAGCAGAATACGGACTTTTAAGACAAGCTCTTAATAATCCTTGAGCTTCTTTACAATATCGTGTTCGCGGATTTTCTCGAGTGCCTTGGCTTCGATCTGACGAATGCGTTCGCGCGTCACACCAAACTCTTGCCCGACTTCTTCGAGCGTATGAACAATACCATCTTCGAGTCCGAAGCGGATTTTGAGGATTTTCTGCTCGCGAGGCGAGAGCTCATCCAGGACTTCGGCAATGTGCCCGGAAAGCAGTTTCCGCGCCGCCGACTGGTGCGGCATAATCGTCTCGGTGTCTTCGATGAAATCGCCTAAGACGCTCTCATCATCATCCGAACCAACACTCGTCTCAAGCGAGACGGTTTCTTGGGAAATTTTTTGAATATGGCGAATCTTCTCCACCTCGACACCCATCTCGACGGCGATTTCTTCAGGAAGCGGTTCGCGACCGAGTTCTTGCACGAGGCGGCGCGTCACCTGGGAATATTTATTGATCGTCTCCACCATGTGAACGGGGATACGGATCGTGCGCGACTGATCGGCAAGTGCGCGCGTGATCGCCTGACGTATCCACCACGTCGCATAGGTCGAGAATTTGAATCCCTTGCGAAAGTCGAATTTCTCCACGGCGCGAAACAGACCGATATTCCCTTCCTGAACAAGATCGAGCAGTGAAAGATTGTGCGACCGTCCGACATATTTCTTGGCAATCGACACGACCAGGCGGAGATTTGCTTCGGTGAGCCGTTGCTTTGCCGACGCATCGCCCGCTTCCATCGCCTTGGCAAGTCGAACCTCTTCTTGCCCGGAGATAAGCGGCACGCGCCCGATCTCTTTGAGATACATCTGTACCAAATCCGATGAATCACCCGTGCCTTCTTCGGGACGATCAACATTGCCCATAAGGCTCGGGGTATCTTTCGCCTTCTTTTTCGTCTTGCCTTTTTTATCCGAGAATGCTTCGCCGATCTTGTCGGTCTCGAGCTTCAGCATATCGTTCGAATCCACGACCTTCACGCCGCTTGTTTCAAACTTCTCGTAGAGATTCTCCAAGTTTTCCAAATCCTGCTCAATATCCGGCAGAATGTGTATAATCTCGTCTTCCGTTACAAAGCCTCGCTGACGACCCCGAAACAGCAATTCCTCAAACGCATTTGCACGCTTGCTTTCTTTTTCCTGCTTCTTCACCTCGCGCTCTTTCTTGGTGAGTATCACTTTCTTTTCGAGCGGCGCTTGCTGTTTTGAAGCAGATTTGACTGTCACAGGCTTTTTTGATTTCGCTGACTTTGGTTTCTGCGCCGGCTTCTTCGCAGTCTTTTTCGGCGACTTTGCAGAAGGTTTCTTCTTGACATGACTTGGAGTAACCCTGCGAGTAGGCTGTGATTTTTTGTTCTTGGGGCGCTTCATGGATGTTTTTGATGTCTTGGATGTTCCTCGAGCTGCACGCTGAGCCGACGATAGCGCCGGCTTCTTCTTGGCAGACGAAGCGGTACGATGTTTCTTTGATGATGTCTTTCGAAAGATTGGTTGACGCGCCATAAGGTATGAGAAAAAGAAAGAGACTCTGCGTATCGTTTCATCCTCTGTTCCCGAGCATAAACCAGCTTCATCCTACACGAGAGTGGGGTCGGAGTCAAAAGTTTCATCTTGACGAAGACGTACTCATCACGTATACTCAAATTCGGACTAAAAAAGTCCGTTTTCTATGAAAATATCTCGAAAAGCATCCTATGGACTGAGCGCACTTGCGGCGCTCGCCCGACATCCACGCGGCTGTTCGGTGCATGTCCTCGCCCAAGAAGAGCGCCTCCCGGAGGACTACCTCGAAAAGATACTCCAACAACTCAAGCGGAGCGGCTTTGTTGTGTCGGAAAAAGGCACGCATGGCGGCTATACATTGGCAAAACCCCCTCAAACTATCACGTCGTGGGACATACTCGAGACGCTCGATGGCGGATTCAAAGAAGCGAAGCGCCCCGCATTCCCCGGAATACTCTCGCCCTGCCCCGTTCTCACGCACTGCCAAACAAAAAACGTCTGGCAACAACTCGAAAGCGCCATGAGAAATACGCTCTCGCACGTCACGCTTGCCGACCTGGTACCGCAAGGAACTCGCCAAAAGCAAGTCCGCTAACTATTCTCTATTATGCTCGACATCAAAAACCTCACCGCTTCGATAGAAGGAAAACCCATTCTCAATGGTATTTCCCTCTCGTTCGAAACCGGCAAGACATACGCCCTTCTCGGACCAAATGGCTCGGGAAAATCAACACTCGCAAGCGCTCTACTCGGACATCCGCATATACAGATACATGATGGATCAGAAATAGTGTGGAATTCTCAATCGATACTCGAGCAGGCTCCCGACCAGCGTTCAAAGCTTGGCATTTTCGGCTCGTTCCAGTCGCCGCCAGCACTCCCGGGCGTCTCTCTTTTTGCATTTCTCCGATTCGCTCTGCCGAAAGCCGGCGCCTTGGAAACTCGGAAGAAGGTAGAAAGCTATGCGAAAGAACTTGCCATTCCTTCAGCACTTCTCCATCGCGGTCTCCACGATGGCTTCTCCGGCGGTGAGAAGAAAAAATTCGAAACATTGATTTGGGCTATGCTTGCGCCACACATCGCTTTCTTTGACGAGCTCGACACCGGTGTTGATGTCGACGCACAAAAGATTATTGGCAACTTTCTCAAAACTCATCGCACCGAAAACCAAACATTCGTCTTCATCACACATTCCACCGCGTTCCTCACTCTCCTGCCACCAGATGAAACATTCGTCATGAACAGCGGGAAAATTTCCCGAACCGGCGACGGCGCCCTCGCCCGAAGAATTATCGAACAAGAAGGATTCGAAGATCGAGAAGAGAATCTAAACGAGAGAAAGTAGAATATGAAGGATACAAAAAACCAGAAACAATCTCTCGATTTTGACTATTCATTCGGGTTTTCCATGCCGGAGGTTTCGACGCATAAGTCGGATCGAGGACTCACCAGAAAAACCGTCGAAGATATTTCTCGTATCAAAAAAGAACCGGCATGGATGAAAGAATTTCGCTTGAGGAGCTACGATATTTTTAAGAAGAAAAAATTGCCATCATGGGGACCGGATCTCTCGACGATAGATTTCAACGACATCACCTATTTCCTCAAAGCCACCAAGGACCGATCCGACTCATGGGAGGCGCTCCCCGACGAAATCAAAGAAACCTATGACCGCATCGGTGTTCCTGAAGCGGAGAAAAAATACCTTTCCGGCGTCTCCGCGCAATATGAATCCGAAGTCGTATACGAAAGCATGAATCGCGAACTCGAAAAGCTCGGAGTTATCTTCTGCGACATGGACACTGCCGTCCGAAAACATCCGGAACTCGTACAAAAATATTTCGGCACATTGATTCCTCCGCAAGACAACATGTTTGCCGCACTCAACTCCGCCGTTTGGTCGGGAGGATCGTTTGTCTATGTTCCAAAGGGCGTGAAGGTACAACTCCCACTTCAGGCATACTTCCGCATCAATGCCGAGCGATTCGGACAATTCGAGCGCACGCTAATCATCGCCGAAGAAGGCAGCTTCGTGCATTATACGGAAGGGTGCACCGCTCCCATCTACTCAACCGATTCCCTTCACGCGGCTGTCGTCGAAGTCTTCGTCCACCAAGGAGCGCGCGTCCGCTACACTACCGTGCAGAATTGGAGCAACAATATCTACAACCTCGTCACCAAACGTGCACGCGCCGAAACACAGGCGATTATGGAATGGGTTGACTGCAATATCGGAAGCAAAGTCACTATGAAATACCCGTCCGTATACCTGGTTGGCGAAGGTGCACACGGCGATATGCTCTCGATCGCCCTCGCAAGCACCGGGCAGTGCCAAGATGCCGGCAGCAAGATGTACCATCTGGCGCCTCGTACCACCTCGCGCATTCTTTCCAAATCTATATCCAAAGGAGGCGGACAAACCTCATATCGCGGGCTTGTGCACATTGGGAAAAATGCACGCCATGCCAAAACAAACGTCACCTGCGATGCGATGATTCTCGACGCATCAAGCCGAAGCGATACCTATCCCACAATGACCATAGATCGGAACGACGCGGTTGTTGAGCACGAAGCCACCGTCGAGAAAGTCGAAGAGGAGAAGATATTCTCACTTGAATCGCGCGGTGTTCCCCGAAGCGATGCCGAAGGACTTCTGGTCAACGGATTTATTGAACCGATATCCAAAGAAATTCCGCTCGAATATTCCATCGAACTCAACCGCCTCATTCATTTCGAAATGACCAAGAAAGTCGGGTAAGGATCTGCCAAAAAAGTTCCGTCTTTCGCATTGTTTTTCAGAGAAAACTTTTTTTGCGACTTTCATACGGAGCACATGACAAGCAAAAAAGTTTTTTTCTGAAGAACAACTTTTCACAACAAACTCCGGCACTCGCTATGCAACTCTTCAATCTCACGAATAATCCTATCAAAAAAGTCGTGCTCCGCCTCGAGCCACGCGTCTTTTTTCTGTGGAACACCTCTCAACATATTGAATTCTCTTTCGAGAAACCTTTTGCCGGCGCACATATTTTTGCACTCTTCACGGGAAACAACGCCGATGCATTCGATCTTTCCATCGTTCAACACCACCGGCAACCGGACACGCAGTCGTTTCTGACAGTACTCGGCATTCTCAACGGACAATCACGCCTTTCCTACAGCGGACTCATTCGCATCGAACCGGAAGCGGTCCGAACCAATGCAACACAAACCAACCGAAATCTCCTCCTCTCCGACCAGGCAAGCGCCAGCGCTTCTCCCACACTCGAAATTCTCGCCGACGATGTTTCTGCGCGTCATGCATCCGCAACCGGCACAACAAATGCGGAATCGGTTTTTGCCCTGGAAACGCGTGGGATTGATCGATCTGCCGCCGAAAAACTTCTTGCCGAAGGAGCTGTTCGGAATTTCTTCGAAACAATGCGCGCCCACACCGACGACACTGAGATAGACCTGCTCGAACAAGCGGCGCTCAAGAGTCTTTCTTTGTAGCTTTGACTATGATTCATCCGGAAACAATACGGGCTGACTTCCCTGTCTTCGCACACCACCCAAGCCTTGTCTATCTCGACTCAGCGGCAACATCGCTCAAGCCGCGGGTCGTTATCGATAAGGAACGCGAATACCTTGAAGAGTACCCGGCAAATATATCGCGCGGCCTATATGAACTCTCGAATCGCGCCACCAGAGAATACGAAGAGACACGCAAGGCGGTTGCCGAGTGGATCGGCGCTCTGCGCACTGAAGTAGTGTTTACCAAAGGAACAACTGAAGCGCTCAACCTTCTTTCTTACACACTTGAAAGCATTCTCGCAAAAGGAGACTCCATCGTCGTCACCGGCATGGACCATCACGCCAATTTCCTTCCCTGGCAAGCACTCGCACTTCGGACCAGCGCGCAATTCCGTGTCATACCGGTTTCAGAATCGGGAGAAATAAGCGAAGAGGCGCTACAGTCGCATGTTGATAAAACTACCAAAATATTCGCCTTTCCATTTGTTTCAAATGTCCTCGGATCTATCTCGCCAGTTGCAAAAATAGCCTCCGCTGTTCGCGCACTCGCACCTGAGACGCGCATCATTCTCGACGCCGCACAAGCCGCGCCACATATGCCACTAGATACCGCGACACTCGGCGTCGACTTTTTGGCACTCTCCGCGCATAAGTGTTTCGGACCGACCGGTGTTGGCGTTCTCTGGGGAAAAGAAGATATTCTCCAGTCGCTTTCACCCTTCCAATACGGCGGCGATATGGTGGAGAGCGCTCGCATTGAAGGCTCGCTTTTCAAAGAGACACCCTATCGATTCGAAGCAGGCACCCCTAATATTTCCGGCGTTATCGCCTTTCATGCCGCCATAGACTCTATGCAGTCTCTTGATATGGAGGAAATTCGAAAGTATGAACACACTCTCACGAAATATGCTGTCGAAACGCTTCAAGACAATATCCCTCACATTCGCATACTCGGTCCGCATCAGCAGGAGAATCGAAGCGGCATCATTTCATTTGTCCTCCACGATATTCATCCGCACGACCTCGCTGAATCGCTTGCAGCGGAAGACGTATGCATTCGCGCCGGAGCCCACTGCGCACATCCGCTTCACGCTCTCCTGAACATTCCCGCCTCCGCCCGTATAAGTCTCTCTGTTTACAATACACAAAGCGACATCGACCGTGCCATAGAAAGCATACAAAAAGCACAGCATGCCTACCGGAGTCCTCATGAAAGCACGCCATTCATTTCTTCTCGCCTTGCCAAGAACTAAGAGCTTGTCTTAAAAGTCCGTATTCTGCTGCAATTTCAAAATTTCGCGACGAAAGAGACTTTTAAAACAAGCTCTAACGACCACGAGAAAATATCCTATGCTCTCCCAAGACCTTATCCTTGACCACTATCATCATCCGAGAAATTTCGGCACACTTCGACATGCCACACACCATGCCGAAACCGAAAATCTTTCCTGTGGCGACTCACTCGCCATGGACATCGTAGTAAAAGACGATATAATAGAGGAAATCAGGTGGACTGGAAACGGATGCGCGCTCTCGCAAGCTTCCGCGTCGCTTCTCTCGGAGGCAATTCACGGAAGAAGTGTTGAATATACACAGCACATCTCCAAAGAGGACATTTTCGCACTTCTCGGCACAGAAATGCTCTCGCCAGCCCGCACTCGTTGTGCACTTCTTCCCATGGAAGTGTTTGTGAGAATGTTCGAAAAATTGTAGCCATATGGTAGAACTCTTCCGCAGTCTCACGGAAACAACCGATCCCGCTTCAACGGAAGATGCGATATTTTTTGTCGTTATCATAATCCTCGCACTGTGGGATATTGCTTGGAAAGGCCTTGCTCTTTGGAGAGCCGCAAGAAACAATCAATTTCGATGGTTTATTGCCCTTCTCATCATCAACTCCATTGGAATTCTCCCCATCGTATACCTCAAGTTCTTCCAAAAGAAAAAATCCTCCGAAATACTCCCATCGCACGTTAATTTATAAAGAAAATGTTATGGCAAATGTAAAGGATGCAACAAAACCGCACGGACCAATAACCCTGAAGAATGGCTGGACTGTTGAAGTAGACGCCAATACCTGCATCGGCGCCGGTCCCTGTGTCGGCGTTGCTTCGAACACATTCATTCTCGACGACGCTGCCAAAGCAACCATCCTTGAGACCTGCGATCAAGATGACATCGAAACCATCATGAATGCCGCCCGCTCATGCCCCGTTTCCGCCATCACCGTAAAAAACGAGAAGGGCGAAGTCATGTTTCCAAACTAGATGAAACAGAGTGTTTGCACTGCTCTCGCACAAAGCACACCAAGCAAAAAGACGGCTCCCCGTCTTTTTGTTCAACAGCTCCATTGATATGGCATCGAAAAAACCAAGCAAAGCTGCTATCACGAAAGTACTCAAGACGATTCTTGATCCGGAATTATTCGTATCAATTGTAGATTTGGGTCTTGTTTATGATATCGTTCTCAACGATGGCACCGTAAACATCACTATGACGCTCACTACCATTGGGTGCCCGCTTTTTCAAACCATCGAAAACGAAGTGAAAGAAAAAGTATCGGCAATTCCCGGAATACGATCCGTCAATGTCGAACTCACCTTTGACCCTCCATGGGATCCGTCGCGCCTTTCCGAGAAAGCCAAGGCGGAGCTTGGTATGGAGTGAATTCTTCATTCCCCATACTCTTTTTTTATGGATCAAGAAATTCTTAAACAGTTCGAACAACAAAACGCGAAGCTCGACACCATACAGCGTTCGGTTGAAAAGATCCGGAAACAATTGTTTCTGAGATTCATCATCAACACGCTGCTCTTCATATTGCCGTTTATCGGTATCGCTGTGAGCATCCCGTGGCTTATAGATCTCTTCACGCCCCTCTGTCGAACCCCGTAGCAATTCCTCGTTGCGAAATACACGCTTCATTCAAAAAGAGCCTTTCGGCTCTTTTTGTCGCTACGCTTTGCTCTCGACAAGCTTCCGGAATTTTTCGGCATCTACCCGATGTTTATACAAAAGCGCGCCATGATTCGCAAGTTGCTCTTCGAAAATTTTCCGGTGAAGATTCTCATAAAAGACGCCCAGTGGAAGCCGATCAGTCTCAATCGCTCGACGGAACGCTTCTATTCGGTCATGCGTATCATGGCTCTCCTCGAGTTCATACGTCTTTTCCTTAAACCATTGATACGTATTGATCTTGTTGAATACCGTACACGGCTGGAAAATATCAACGAGCGCGAAACCCTTGTGAAGAATCGCTTTCTTGATGATTTCTTTGGTCTGCGGCACATTCCCCACAAACGCGCGCGCCACAAACGAACAGTCAAGCGCGATCGCCGAAGCTATCGGATTGAACGGTTCGAGTATCACGCCAGCCACCTGTACCGGCGTTTTCATGCCAATATCGGAAGTCGGCGATGCTTGCCCCTTCGTGAGCCCGTAGACCATGTTGTTGTGAATGAGCGCCGTAATATTCGGATTCCGGCGAATCGTATGTGTAAAGTGGTTTCCACCTTCTCCATAGGCATCGCCATCTCCGGTTTCCACAATAACGGTAAGTTCCGGATTCGCCACCTTGATCGCGGTTGCCGGAGAAAATGCGCGCCCGTGCAACCCGTTAAACACGTTCCCCTTGAAGTAGTGCGGTGCCTTGGCCGCTTGCCCGATACCGGATACGGTAACCAGCTGTTCCGGCGCGATGCTCAACTCTGCAAGCGCCATTTTCATGATAGTGAGAAGCGGGAAGTTCCCGCACCCCGGACACCACGCAATATCGGTTTCCGCCGGCATGTCGAATGATTTTGGAGAAACGCTCATTTCCATAGGTGCTTCATGCTTTATTCCTGATTTTGCATTTTCTCAACGAGCTCTTCTATCGAGAACGGCTCACCATCATATTTCACTACTCGATCCGAAACGTTGACGCCATGCTTTTCAAGGAGACTTGAAAATTGTCCGGAAAAATTATTCTCTATGACGATTATCCTCTTCGCATCTTTGAACAGAGTCTTCGTATCTGCCGGAAGCGGGTAGACCTGCTTAAAATGAAGATACGCGCTGTCGTTTTCTCGACCGGATTTTTTAAATGCCTCAAGTATTGCCCCGTGCGTTGATCCCCAGCCGACAAATATCGTTTCCGCCTTCTCAATACCAAACCGAACGGGAGGAAGCACATCGGCAACCAATCCCTCAAGCTTTTTGAGGCGTTTATCCATCATGAACACCCTCATATCAATACGCTCCGTGAGATGCCCATCCTCAGTGTGCTCATCGCTGTCAACGACCACCAACCCTTCGCCCCATCCTGGCACGCCGCGAGGCGAAACGCCGCTCTCCGTAAGTGCATAGCGCTCATAGTCCTTGGATGTTTCGATAATGTCTCGCGTTTCGGAGGGAATCGAAAACGAATCTTTCGGAACCGTTGCCACCGTATCAAGGAAATATTGATCCGAAAGTAAAAAAACCGGTGATTGCCATTTCTCCGCTATGCGAAACGCCTGTTGCATAGTCTCGAATGCCTCTTCGTGTGTCCCGGGCGCAAAAATTGCACGCGGGAATTCTCCATGCCCCGCGTAGAGCGCGAGCTCCAAATCGCCTTGCTCCGTCCGCGTCGGAAGCCCCGTTGCCGGACCTGGACGCTGTGCAATGTGAATCACAATCGGCAATTCCATCATTCCCGAAAGACTCACTCCTTCACACATGAGCGCAAACCCGCCGCCAGACGTCGTCACCAAGGCGCGCGCTCCGGCATAGCTCGCACCAAGCCCCATGTTTATCGCTGCGATTTCGTCCTCCGCCTGCTCGACAGCAATCCCAAACGTTTCGGACTCTCTGGCAAGAAATTGCAACACGCCCGTCGAAGGCGACATCGGATACGAAGCGATGAAACTACACCCTCCCGCTATCGCTCCCATCGCAATCGCCTCCGTCCCGTCAAGCATCACCTCATCCTTCACTCGCGCATCCTGCGCGATACGCAATTCCAAATGCTCCGTATAGACAAGGTGCTGTCCGATCTTGTAGCCTTGTTTCCCTGCTTCGATATTCCCTTCGATCACACTCTCGCCCTTTTTGGAAAATCGCTCTCGGAGATACTCATCGAGACCGGAAATATCTGCCCCAAGAATCCCGAGCACTACTCCCGCTGCAACCGTATTCTCAAAGAGCGGATTTCCGAGTCCAGTTGCAACGGACGATATCGGCACATGCACAATCGAGTGATCCATCCCGCTCGCCACCAGTCGCTCGTCTGCCAAAATCAGCGTTTCCGACGTCATCCTCCGCCTCAAGTGTTCAAATGCCGCCTTGTCAAACGGAAAACAAATGTCCATCGACCGAACATAAGCGAGCGGTCTCTTCCCTCCGATACGAATTTCCGTTGAGTTCGACCCGCCGCGCACCCGCGACATATATTCCTTGGACGCAAAAACCGGATACCCTTCGTTCTTCAAAACCGAAAGCAATATCCCCTCAACCGTCTGCACCCCCTTCCCGGCAGCTCCGGCCAATACTATTGAAATGCCAGTTTTTACAGTGTTCACAAAAATCTTCCAAAAAGCCAACTCGTAAAAACTCGCTTAGTGAACCGGACAAATGCCATAGAGTTCCCACCCTGAAGTGCAAGTCGAACAGCTTCCTGTACTGGCATTGCAGGTAAAGAACGCCGATCCGCCCGTTCGAACTTCCACAACGCTTCCAACACCTGCACTGCTATATACCCGAGCCGAATCAAACACTGCGGTCGAAGCCGATGAAGTAGTACAGCTTCCACCAACAATCACGCCCTTGTCATTTTGCACAAAATTCCGAACGTCAGTCACATTCGAACTATCATATGTGGAATCATCACTCCTCGAAACAATCACGGTTCGCCCTGCCGCGCAATCCCCCGCCGCCGCTATTGCCACCTGCACCGCTCGCGCCGTATCACTGTATGTCCCCACTGACTTTACGGAAGCGACGGCAGATATATTGTCATTGCAAGCAAGTGTCTTCCCATCGCTATCCAGAAAGATAGCCTTGTATTTTCCGCCCAAAAAGTTTGCAGGACTTTCTACGACCGCATCACTTCCATCACAGGTAACTCCGGAAATATCTTGAAGCTCATTGCCAGCTGCTTCTTTCAACATTCTCACCACCGCCTGCGATCCGGAGTCAGCAATCTGGAACGCATTGATGGATTTATCGCTCGAAGAGACCGACTTGAGATTGGTAACCGACGCCGACATCATGCCAATCGAAGCGACCAGCACAATACCAAGCAATATAAGCGAATACGCAAGAATAGATCCTCGAGAAAGCTTCCCTAAAACCTGCTTCATACGATTTTGTGTTACAGATAAAATATTTCTGCGTTCAGTATAGCACGAATCCTCAAGAGAGGCAGTGAGTACCTCTTCAATATGGAAACTCCCACTCTATGTACTCTGAGATATGCCCCCTACATCCCCGCCCCTTGCACCTGCCAATAGAAGTTACTGCAGCTCGTATCCCGACACCCACACTTCCAACTCCCGTTCTGTGAACGACAGGTAAAGCCGACGAGGTAGGAAGGATCAGAAACACTTGCGGTGGAGATATCCGTATCGGTGATGGAGGTTGCAACAGATCCTTGGCACCATTCTCCGTTTAAGGCTCCGGTACAGGTACCGGTGAAGGATGTCCAGTCATTGATACCGGGATCATAGTAGTAGCCTTTGGTGTAGACGATTCTGGTGGTGTCTCCGGGAATACCGAGGGTGGCTGTGAGGGTATGGGTGTCCGTGCTTGAACACTGGGTGGAGATGAGAGGGGTATTACTCGCAAAGACGTCATAGGGAGCGCCGTAGCCGGTAAAGGTAGGATCGGTGAAGTTTGTGGGGGTGACGGTGGAGCAGGAGGAGAAGGTGGGAGATCCTTGTGTGGTGGCACTGACCACATTGGACCAACCGGAAACGTTTCCGGCGGCATCGACGGCTCTTACGTGGTAGGAGTAGCCGGTAGAGGCAGTGAGACTGATATCGGTAAAGGGAGACGCCGTGGGGGTACCGACTTGGGTAAAGGTACTGCATGAGAGACCGAGGCAGCGTTCGACTTGGTAGCCGGTGACTCCGACGTTGTCGGTGGCAGGGTTCCAAGAGACAGTGATGGAAGATTGGGAAGTGGCGTTTGCAGAGAGACTGGAAGGAGAAGTAGGGGAAGTGGTGTCAGGAGCGGAGGTGCCGTATTCGTAGGCGCCGATATCCCACGTTGAACCACGCACACTATTTAAATAGTCATTACTGGTTCCGTTCAAAGTAACGCCCAAGTTAGCAGTATCGATTGCCGGGGAAGTAGGCTTCAATTTTAATTGTTGGGCATAATCTGGAGTTGTGTAGAAGTTACCAACTGCTCCTTGTTTGATAGTTCCTGCAAGAAGCGGATCAACTCCACATTTCGAATGAGCGCCAGTACAGAACGACATATTCGTCGCGTTGTAGACAATATTGTAGTCTTCAGTAATTCCGAGTGATCCACAAGCTCCATCACCGTTTCCACCCGCGCCAGCCGCATAGTAAAACGCTGATAAATCAGAACCACTATCAAATTTAGTGCCGCCATAAATAATATTATTATAGGCATATATTTTTGTTGACGCATTACAACCGGTACCAGCAGAGAGAATAATGATATTTCCGTTACTTAAAATGGTTGAGTTAGAAATTCGAAGGGTTTGGCCCCCTGTAACACTATCAAATGAGATGGTGTCACCATTTGCCCGGCAGTCATTGAACGCGACATTGCCACCTCCACTACTTTTGGTTGAAGTAAACGCCTGCCCGTGGAAAAATCCACAGTTTCCGATAATAATCGAATTTTCAATAAAGCTGTTTGCAACGCTGGTTTTGAATTGTTGTCCTGCATTCCCTTCTGCTTTGGAACGTAGAAACTTGACCGTTCCGGTGCCGTTGCCATGCAGAATGTCGACCCCGTCTGATGTATTCCATGAAATACTGGAATCTATAAATGTCCAGTTGCCAGGATTACCATCCCCAAGCCCAATACCATCCCCATATCCACCTTGATCCTGACTCCAGCAGTGATGTTTGTCAGATGATGAGGAAAGGTCTGATGTTGTCAGCGGATATTTCTCTCCGCATCCATTCCACTCGATTTTACTGTTTGTAAAGGTAATCGTTCCCGTATAAGAATCATCCGATGAATCCCCATCGCTATCCCAACCGACAAATCCATTAGCAATCACTCTCACGTTTGTCAGATCAATATTGCCAACGTGATAGGCGAAAATTCCGCGAAGTGCCATACCATGTATATCAACATTGGTGAGCGAGACATTGCCAGACCCATCAGAAATATTGAGGCCAACAGAGCCCCATGGGCCGTGCGGATAGGTATTTCTTACACACTGCACAGGAAACCCGCCAACACTGCCATCTTTCGGTCCATCCTCAATACAGGCGGAGTGATCGGTAATTTCAAGGCATTGCACATCGGTATTGCTCCCAACAGTTAAAACCTGCCAAACTCGCTCTGTACCCCAAAGTTGCGCTTTTGTTCCGGCACAGCCTGCATCATATCCCTTCCCATATATTTTCGTTTTGTTTGCGGATGACAGTCCCGCTGGCGGAGCATTCAGAGTTGAATCGTAAGTATAATCCTTACTCCCATCAGGATTATTTGGCATTCCATAACCGACCACGTACTGCTCCGCACTGATAATCAGCGTATCCCCACCTACCATTATTCCCGCCGCTCCCGAAGTACCAAGCGCCCAAGCTGGATGGGCGAAAGCACAAGCTTGATTCGTCCCGCTCCCCGGATATGCCGCATCAGCAAGTCCTGTACACTGCGTGCTTGTGCCGCCGTCGGTACGAACATAGTACGTCGAAGCAAAAACGCCCTTTCCCCAAAAGAGAAAGAGGGCTGCGAATGCAACCAACAATCCTCTGTGTAAAGTTGCTGACATAGGGTTCCTTAATGGATAATTAATTGTTTGACTCATAATTCCCTCTGGCATTACCACTGTTTATCTTCCGAGAGTGTACAATTTCAAAATCTCTTCCGCGGAAAGAACTCGTTTGTATATGCGAATATCATCAAGTTTCCCATCAAAATAATAGTCTGGAGTTCCGTAGTTGTCTCCACGGCCAATAGAGAGAGGGTATGAGTTTGAGGCATCAAGAACCGAGGAATGATTATTTACTTTGTAATCGTCTGTTACTGTCCCATTGACATAGAACTTCGTATTTGCATCGCTATCATCATCCCATACCAAAGTGAAAAATACCCATTCGTGAAGAGGAATATCGTTTCTGGAATAAAAATATTGGTCATGACCAGTGGTATCCCTGATAGTAAAGGTTAGCTGTTCACTGGCAATGGGTTCAAGGTCTAGATAATATCCAGGATAGTCATTGCCAAACTTTGAGGCAATCTCGTCTCTAGTATTCTCCGTGTCTCTATAGAACCACCCAGAAATAGTAAAGTCTTGCCCATTCGGCATATCCAACGAGTTATTATCTGGAATTGTTATATAGTCACTCGTCCCATTAAAACTCAGCCCCTGCCCCAGCTTCCCGGGGGTGACGGAGGTAGTTGCGAGGGAGCCGAGAGCGTCGCCATGATTCCCATTCCCCGAAATATCCTTGACCTCCGTTCCCGTGTCACTCCACTTAATATCCCTCCCATCAAACGTCCAATACCCGACGAGTCCGTTCGTGAGCACGTCTCGATGCGCGGCATCGCCCACCTCCTTCGCGCTGCTCGCCCGATAGAGATCCGTTACTTGCGTCGATGAAAGCGCACTCGAATAGAAGCGTATGTCATCCAGTGTGCCACCGAAGTAGCTTGTGGATATTTTTCCAATGTTTGTGGCGCTCGCATTGATGCCGGTTCCCGTGGTGATGACGATATGGTGCCAATTCGTATCAGGAAAGGTGCTTGTAACTGCTCCATCCACATATATGGTCGGGCTGGTGAAATTGTTCGCCGCAACGGTGCCCGTAGTCACATCAATCGTCGCCGTGCCATTCAAGTCGATGAAAGGTTGTGTGGTACTATTCGGCTTTGCCCAGAAGGCTATTGTTTTGACGCCATTGTAGACCGTACCGAGTGAGATCACATCACTCGTCCCATTGAAACGAAGTCCCTGACCGACTTGTCCGGGAGTCGCGCTACCCGCCGCCAAAGACCCCTGTGCATCCCCATGCTTGCTGTTTCCACTCGTGTCTTTTATTTCGGTTGTCGTGTCGCTCCACTTGATATCACTCCCATCAAGGGTCCAGTACCCGACCAGACCAAGGCTGCTTCCCGTGAGTGCTTCGGTGTGTGCCACATTGACCGTTTCTGCCGCCCGTCCCGTGAATTCTTTCGTAACAAACCAGTACGCTCCCGCACCGAGTGTCAAGACGCAAATGATGACAACCCAGGTGACCCATTGTGTGTGGTGTGTATCCGTATTCATGCAGCCATTGTATCACAATCTGTCACACTTTTGATCAGACGAAAACCCTCCGGAACATGGTATACTGAAACATCAAGAGACGCTTCGGTCTTTCCTCTTTCATTGCACCACCACTATGAAACTCTCCTTTCTTCGCGTCATACAATGGGCGGGTATCGCGCTTGTCTTGATAGCGATTGTCGGACTGAATTTCGACTTTGCGTCGGAAGCCAAGAAAACCACGAATGTTTCCTCGGAAGATCCTACCGCTGAGAATCTTGTGGGCTACTGGACCCTCGATGACGGCTCCGGCACCACCGCTCTTGACTCAAGTGGCAATGCGAATACGCTCACCATGACCGGTTCTCCCTCATGGGTCACGGGGAATATCGGCTCTTCCGCTCTCGACTTCTCCGGCAGCGGACAATACCTCTCCGTTGCCGATCCGAGTAGCGGTGTCTTGGACTTTGTCGACGGATCCGACTTCACCATCACGGGCTGGTTCAACCGAGACACCGCCGCCGCCGACCACACCATCGTCGCCAAGAAAAACAATCAGACGACCAGTGCGGGCTATGTCGTCTGGATAGACAACAACGGCAGTACGGACTATCTCTCCGCGGAAATCTCCGACGGTACGGATACCTACAGCGCTGTCGGCACGACCAATCTCAGCACGACGGGATGGCATCACTTCTCCGTAGTCTGGGACGACAGTAACGGTCTCTACATTTATCTTGATGGAAAGCTTGATGGCAGCACGACGTCTTCTACGACAAGCATCAATAGCCTCGCAAATGCCTTGGCGTTTCGTATCGGAGCGGAGAGTGATGCAGGAGTGCCGTTTGACGGGAAGATTGATGATATCAAGGTCTACAATCGAGCGCTTTCCGTTGATGAAGTTTCCAAGCTTGCCCACACGGCGGTTCCGATCCAGCCGGTTGATACGGGACTCGTCGGGCACTGGACCTTTGACGGGAATGATATTGACTGGAGCAATGCAAGCGCGGAAATCAAGGATGTGAGCGGAAGGGGGAATCATGGGGATGCGAGTGGGCTTACTACTACGTCCGTCACCCCAGGGAAGCTGGGGCAGGCACTCAGTTTTAATGGGACGAGTGATTATGTCACAACAACAAATATTCCCGAAGTAAACTCGGCCACTTACCTTACTCTGTCTTTGTGGCTCAAACAAGATGTTACAGGAAGTCGGGGGGAAACAGTTGTTGGAAAATATGACGGTTGCTGTTCGGGACATTTTGACTTTCAAACCGGGCATGGTGCAGTAGGTGACAATGCTATGTATTTTCGATTCTACTACCTCAATGGAGCTTACACGGCCGATGGAACACACACGCTTGGAACATGGGAGTACTGGACAGTTGTTTTCGATGGCACACAGTCTGGGAATGCGAATAGACTCAAAATATACAAAGATGGGACGTCTCTCAGTTTATCATTTGAAGGTACGATTGAAACAACAACCCCGGCCGATAACAGTCTCCCAGTTCGTATCGCTCAACGAGGTGATCTTGACGGCACTCCATTTAATGGATTTCTCGATGATATTCGTATCTATAATCGCGCCTTATCTGCAACAGAAGTTGCAGATTTGTACAATTAGGACTTACGCGTTTGCCTGAATACATGAGAGAATGATACCGGACTTCGGTCGTAATCCTTCTTTCATCGTTCATGCAAAAACAAAAATGTTCCTTGAGTCTGTACACCCGGTTCCTTATTGCCAATCAGAATCGGTGTTCCAGTGTCGAACTTTCCAAATCCGTACCAAACATCCCGGTTGCCCATGATGCGATTGATCGGTGGAGACTCTCAAAATCATACAATCCTCTCCAGCTCTGGCAACATACTCGATATCTCGTGAAGAAAGAAACCGGATACCTCATTTGCGACGACTCCGTACTCGATAAGCGGTATTCTCGAAGGAACGAGTTGGTCAAAAAACAGTACTCTGGAAATGAACACGGGCTCGTGGACGGAATTTGTCTCGTGAATCTCCTCTGGACAAACGGGGAGGAGTATGTGCCGGTTGACTATCGAATTTACCGTAGGGAGGATGATGGGCTTACCAAGAATGATCACTTCAAGAATATGCTCGATACGGCGAAAAGACGAGAATTTCTCCCACAGTATGTTCTCATGGATTCATGGTATTCCGGTCTCGACAATCTCAAGGCGATTCGAGAGAAAGAATGGCACTTCATTACCATGCTCAAATCCAATCGATTGGTAAATCCGAGTCAAGACACAACGCTTGCCATCCAAGATTTGGAACTCGCCGATAAACAGGTGAGACAAGTCTGGTTGAGAGGTTTCGGTCTTGTTCTCGTGTGTGCGTTGATCGACAAAGACGGCGACCGCACTTTTATTGCAACCAGTGATCTTTCGCTTACTGAGTACGGAGATTTCACGAATCACTTCGATCATCGTTGGAAGATTGAAGAGTTCCACCGAGGAATCAAACAAACCGCCAATATCGAACGGTGCGAATCCATAAAGGCAACTTCTCAAAGAACTCATATCTTTTCCTCCTTTATCGCTTTCGTAAAACTGGAGCGAGAAAGATTGAAAAGCGGTATCAGTTGGTATGAGCAAAAAGCGATGATTTCGAGAATGGCTACACGGTATTATTTGGCAAACGCGTAAGTCCTAA
>CAYQPQ010000019.1:0-18842 GCA_964420045.1 uncultured Bdellovibrionales bacterium
GTTCGGGTATTCGTTGCTTGGAGTTAGTTCGGTTTCATGATGTGGGGTGTATAGACCTGGGCAGTCTGGAGTTATGATGAAAATAAATGCCCCGTTGATTTCCCTGGCGTAGCCACCACCCTGGGTAGCGTAAACAGGGTACTCTCGATCTTCAAAGTTCTTTGCCATGGGGATTCTCCTGGTTTCATGATTGTAAAGGTGATGTCAGGGTCTTCTGACTGTATAAAATAGCATGTGTATGGAAAAAAGTCAAGTACCCAAGAATATGACGGGAAAACTCGGGAAAGTGGCGTTGGTGCATGATTTCCTTCTCTATCGCGGGGGGGCGGAGCGGGTGCTTAGAGCATTGGCGGATATGTTTCCGGAGGCGCCGATTTATACGTTGCTCTACGATCGCGACGGGATGCGGGGCATGTTTGACGATCGGGATGTGCGGACATCGTTTCTGGGGAAGTGGCCACGGTTTCTCTGGAGGCGGCATCGGTGGCTCTTGCCGCTTTATGGGGCGGCGACGGAGGCGATTGATTTGCGGGATTTCGATCTGGTCATTTCGTCGTCGGGCGCATGGACCAAGGGGATTGTGACGCGGCTTCGTACGAAGCACGTGGCATATATTCACTCGCCGATGCGCTTTGTGTGGGACGAAAATGAACGGTATCTTCGAGAGAGCGGAGGGTTTCATTTTTGCAAACGCATAATGCTCTCGTATTTGCGACTCTGGGATTTCGAAGCGGCGGCGCGGCCGGATGTGCTCATTGCCAATTCCCGCTATACAGAGGCGCGCATTGAGAAGTATTATCGCCGTCCTTCGGAAATCGTGTATCCGCCCGTTCGCGCGCTGGTGTCGACCGATCGGGCGGCGTTGGATATTCGCGATCGACCGTTTGTGACGGTTTCGCGTCTCTCGAAATACAAGCAGGTTGAATCGATTGTCCGCGCATTTGCTATGCTTGAGTTGCCGCTGGTTGTGGTTGGAACAGGGAGAGAATCGGAAGCACTCAGGTGTCTCGCTCCGCCGAATGTGCGATTTCTTGGCGACGTATCGGACGGTGAGCTGGATACGACACTGAGGAAGGCACGAGCATTTGTTTTTGCTGGGGAGGAAGACTTCGGGCTTGCGCTCGCGGAAGCACAGAGGGCGGGATTGCCGGCGATCGCGCTTGCTTCCGGCGGCGCGAATGAAATCGTGCAAGAAGATATCTCGGGGGTATTTTTCTCCGATGCGAATGCCGAAAGTATCGCCGTGGCGGTTCGGCGGTACATTGATCGAGAGGCATCATTTGATCGAGAAGCAATACGGAAAAGTGCCGAGCGATTTTCGGAAGAGCGATTTCGTGAACAGGTGACGGATATTGTGCGGAACGTTGTTGAATAATGCGTACGCTATCGAGTTATGACCATCGGGCATGAGGCAATTCGGAGTCGGCTTTGGCGCGCAGTCGAAAAACAGTGCGCGGAACAGACGTATCTTTTTGTCGGACCGGAAAATATCGGCAAACTGGCGGTTGCTCTCGAATTGGGTGAGCAATTGTTGGGAACTGTCGCGCACTCTGATTGTGTGGTCATTCGTCCGGAGCGGGTTGAGGAAAAAGGAAAGGTCAAGGAACTTCCCATACGCGTGAAGACGATTCGAGAGGCGACACGTACACTCGGTCTCTCTGGGCGTGTCGGGACGAAAGCGGTACTTATCGTGGATGACGCGCACAAGATGTCGGAAGGCGCGCAGAATGCGTTTCTGAAGACGCTGGAAGAGCCCTTTCCCGGAGCGACGATTATTTTGGTGACGCATGATGAGGGCGGTATTCTTTCGACGATTCTTTCTCGGTGCGAGCGGGTTTCGTTTTCTTTGCTTCCTGGAAATGTCATGGAAGAGTCATTCCCCGATGTTCCCGAGGTGCTTCGCCGGCTCGGTCGACCGGGACTGTGCGTGTCTTTCCGAGAGCAGCCCGATGTATTTTCCGAACACATTCGAAGATTGGAGCAACTGCAATCTTTTTCCTCGCTTCCAATGAATGATCGCGCGATGTTGGCAGATGCTTGCGTGAGCGACGTTGCGGGCGCGGAGCGCCTGTTCGCTTGGTGGATGAGTGCATTGAATCGGGAGTTGATCACGGATATCTCTACGGAAGACCGACGGGCGATACTCGAGCAGACTCACATGCTTGTGGCGACGCTTCGAGATCTCCGTCGGTTTTCCGGGAGCGCTCGACTTATTGTGGAACACTTCTTTTTCTTTCGGAAAAGCGTTTCGCCGCTTTTGGCGCGGAATATGACAAAAGTTGGGCTGGCACGATAAAATGGATTTGTATTTACTTCGTGCAAGGAATTTTGAATGCATGTTCGTATGAAGTTGTTTCAAAGAAATAAAATATCGCGATCGTCGACAACGCTGCTGCGTCCGCGACGGAGCCGATTGTTTCGCGGAGTTGCTCGAGAGCGCCAGAAACAAACCTTTCGAGAAAGGGATTCGGCTTGGTCGATCTGGACGCTCGGGTACATGTTTCTCTGGGGGTCGTTTTTGGGTGCGGTTGTGTTTGCGCTGTTTTTTTCCCCGTTTCTTCGCATTGATCGGGAAGATATTGCGCCAATGGAGCATGTTTCGCGCGATGCTGTGTCGACATTGATTCAGCGGGAACTGTCCGGGAAGTTCTGGGGCATTTTGCCAAACAACACGATGCTCATTGCCTTTGCGAGAAGACGTGGCATAGAACAGAAGCTACTTGAAACTTTTCCGGTACTTCGGAGTGTGACGACCTCCTTTGTATTCCCGGG
The DNA here is from genome assembly GCA_964420045.1 of uncultured Bdellovibrionales bacterium. Classification (GTDB taxonomy): domain Bacteria; phylum Patescibacteriota; class Minisyncoccia; order Moranbacterales; family UBA1568. The sequence goes on from CAYQPQ010000019.1 coordinate 2,773, forward strand.
GACAATCGTTGTGAAGGGTGAAGAACGAACTTTGGCATTGGTACTGTGTTCCGGCGGACCGTGTTTTGCCGTTGATGAAAGGGGGTTCGCTTTCGACGAGGCGCCGGCGCCAGATATGGGAAATACGCAGGGAGTGTTAACCGTTGTCGATGTATCCGCCAAACCGGTTGTATGGCAAGATCCGTTGTTCTCCGAAGACTTCTTGCGAGTTTTCCCTTCGATTCGTGGGCGACTTTCCGATGAGCTGGGTATAGAGACAGTTGATATCGCCGAAACGCCCTCGCGATTTTCGGACGAAGTGTGGCTGAGGACTGTTGACGGATGGGAACTTCGTATGAGTGCGACCGTCTCTATAGAAAAATCTTTGCGCGCACTCCGACTTCTCTTTGCCAAAACACTCCCTGAAAATGATCGAAAAAACCTCGATTATATCGATCTTCGAACCGAGAATCGAATTTTCTATGCACTCGAAGGCGACACCCAGAGAGAAGGGGAATCGGATGCGGAAGACACTGAAACTCACGAACGGAAAAAGAAATGAGAGACGATCCTTCTACTTTTCTTGCCCCGGAACGCGGTCTACATAGAATATGAAGATGGAGTCGCCAGTGCGACCAACGAGAGAACTTTTCGGAATCCATGAGTAGTTAACGGATCCTGCTGGTTGGGGTTTGTAAATACTTTCCTGGTAGAATCCGGCGGAGACGGCATACCATCCGGATTCCGGTGCGTTGTCACTGTGCCAAGCTTCATATTTGTTCCCGAGGAAATATGCCGGGCTTGATCCGCCAAAGTAGTCGACGCGGATCTTTTGTATGGGCAATGCGGTTGGAAAACTGTGTCCATTGGTAAGTGAGCGGCATTCGGCAAAGTCGGTCTGATTGCCGGTTATACAGAGATTGTAGGTATCAACCCAAGAACCCAACCGCTTGGCGTCTTGCCCCCAGTCGTAGTTGGAATCGGTGACGTATTGGTACCCTTCGGCATGTCCGCCCATTGCCGTATTGAAGTAGGAAAGATAGCTCGGATAGGCGAAGACCGGTATGAGAAGTATCCAGCAGGCGAAGATGAGAATGAATCCTCGCATGATGCTCCACGTCGCGTGATTGCCGTGATGGCGCTTCCAGTAATCGAAGACAGCTTTGGTTCCGAGGACATAGAGGAAGGGGAGAATCGGGAAGAGATGTCGAAAACCGATGTTGAGATTGCCGGTGATGCTGAGGTAGCTGTAGAGGCCGACAAATCCGAGCATGGTATATTGCGCGATATGCGACTGGAAGGAATGAGCAAGTATGCCGCGCCATGTTTGTCCGCTTCGCCTGTGTTCATTGGTAACTTTGATGATGCGACGGAATCCATAGAGGAATCCGAAGCCGAGTATGGCGAGGAATGGTAGTGTGGATTTCATGAGGAAGACGACGGGAAAGTAGAGTGCGGTCGCTTGGTTGGAGACCGTGCCGAGGAAGTAGTACGTATTGCCGCCGGAGACGCGTGCAAACACCATGAAGACGCCGAGGAAATACTGCGCGAGCGGTTTCATGAGAGGAATCTCACTCATGCCGACGATAGTTGACTCGGCGAATCGACCGACGGCACGGTCATTGGGGAATTGCGAACGTGCGATTTCTTGCACGGTTTCTGTTGGCATGTTCCAGGTATTTGGAACATAGAGCGCCCAGATGACGACGAAACAAAGAGCGACCGATCCAGCGAATTTGAAAACGAGAGAGAAAAAGAATTTCCATCGCCACATTTGTCGGTGCGGTTCATCGACCGTATCGGGAAGAGGCTTTGAGAGAGCGTAGAGAATGACTATGAGTCCGAAAAGCGGGAAGAGGGTGACGGCGGAAAACTTGGCGAGATTAGCGAGTCCCAAGAAGACGCCTGAGAGAAAAGTGTTCTTTGCGGAGGGATCCTTGAGAAACCGGACGAAGAAATAGACGGAGAAAAAGACAAACGCCGCGATACCGATGTCGGTTGTGACGAGGTGGTCGTGTCCGAGGACATTGGGGTCGGCGGCGTAGAGGAGGAGCGCGAAGAGTCCGGCAATTGTGCCGGCGAGCTCGCGTGTCCATCGGAAAATGGCAAACCCAAGCAGTAGTGTGATCAGAATGATCGGGAGGCGCGCAAAGAAAGTTATCCGGTCGGGATTATTGCCCATGCCGAAGAGAAATTCATCGCCAAATGTCCACTGTGCGAATCCCCATGATTGCGCCGGTCCCTCGGGATGTTTGGCAGGATCGACGCTTTCGTCGCCTCGAGTCCAGAGCGTGCTCGGAACAGGGAAAGCCGGCAATGGCGATATGAGGAGCATGGCAAGTCCGGAGAGGTCTTTGATGAGCGGCGGGTGCTCGGGGTTGATGCGCATGTCGAGATAGCGCACATAGCTGTAGGAGGCGGGGATATGCGCCTTTTCATCCATGGTGGTCGAGTCATCCCAGGCGAGACGAAGCGAAACGGCAAACAAGGCAATGAGTATTCCCGTGACAAACCAGCCTGCGTGTTGTTTGAAGAGTTGCATAATCAAAGTTGATGAAGTGAGTACACCTTTTTATTGAAAATTTATTTTATCACAATTATCTGAAAACTTTCCGAAGAATTTTTCCCAAAAGGAACGGTCTCTATAATTGCTTGCGGAAAGGCGCTTTGAACTTTTTTGCCGACGGCATCATCCCACTTTTGCGGGATGATTACGGCGGGCATTTGCAGAATTGTGTCTGGCATGAGAAATTCCGGTGAACCCTTTGCGGAATCATGCGTGAGGAAGAGAATCGGCTGCGCGGTAACGGGAAGTCCATTGTCGATCAGGGTGCCGCCCGCATTGGCAAGTACATAGGCGTGTATGTCATCTGGTAGAGTGTTGATATAGGACGCCATGGCAGTGAAATTCTCATTGAAAGCACCTCTCGCATTGGGGTTGTTTGCAAAGAAGAGAAAGTATTTACTGACATTCCAGAGAGGAATGAGAGCGATAACCGTGCCGACAAGGATGACCATGCCGACCTTTGATCCGGGAGCTTGCTTTCGGAGCCATTCGCCGAACCAGAGCAGTGGGAGGCTTGCAATAAGGAAAACGACCGGCTGCGTGCCGATGGCGCGAAGCGCATGAGGGAGCCCCTCTCCGGTCAAAAATTCGGGGATAAGCATGGTGAAGAACCACCCGAGAAGAAAGAGGGAGATCATGAGCTCGCGATTTCGTTCGGCATGTTTCCATCGCTTTTTGGCGAGCAATATGACGCGCATGATGAGGAAAACGAACCCAGCGAGAAAGAGTGTGCCACTCACGAAATCGAGAAGCGGATAGGGCGGATAGTTGTGTCGCCAGTTCATGTCGCCAACAAAAGTATACTTAATGAGGGAGAGACTGAGTGTCTTGGCAAGGGTGAGTGCGAGGTGTCCGTGATTGACTGCGGGCGAGAGAATGGAAATGGATGCCGATCGCGATGAGAGATATTCCGGATGCGTCGCGAACTCATAGATGAGCGGCAGGGCAGTGACAAACATGCCAATTGTAAAGACGAGCGCATGTTTCCAGTAGCGCTTCAAGAATTCCCGATACGATGCCATGCATCCGAGCGTGATGATAAGGAGAATGAGCGGTGCGACACGAAAGGCGATATACGTGTGGAAGCCGAGACCGAAAATAAATCCGCTCACGAGAAATGAGAAGAGACTCTTCGTGCGAAGACCTCGGAAGAAAAAGTAAAACGAGAATGAGAGAATGAATGGCACCATGATGGCGCGGAAGCCGATTCGGGAAAAATTGATCGCCCAGTAGGAAAAGGTGACAAGAAAGGCGGAGAAGAGAGCGACGCTGCGCTTCTGCCAGAGCTCTTTGGCAAGTAAATAGACACCGAGCACGGTCGCAGTGCCGAAGATTGCTGACCAGAGCTTGAGCGCTGTGATATTGGCGCCGAAGAGGAATAGCGAGAGTGCTTGCAGATTGATATAGAGACCTTCTCGCCCGCTGTTATTGGGGTAGAAGAGCTGGTAATTGCCGGTTTCGTTGGCTCGAAGCGCATCAATGCCATTCATCGCTTCATCGGGGTAGAGCCCGGCGGGAAGATGTTCGATATTCCAGAAACGCACAAAGAATGCCGTCGCAAGGAGCATTGAAAGTATGGAAATTGCCAATAGTCTCTCGGCTGTAAAAAAATGCCCGAAGAAGTGTCGTCGCATATTGTAGAAATATTTTGTTTTTGTCTTGACGTTTTCTCTGTAAAGTATCGTCGATACGTTTGAATGATGGTATAATTATACCACGAATTACGGATTACTTTTCCTTTCGCTTCTATAATATGAAAGCCGAGGCTGTTTCTTTGGACTCTTCTGAGACGTCGCTCACTCTTGGGGAGAAAGTGTTTAATCTTCTGCCGGAAACCGTTCGGGGCAAGCTATCTGGTCGCTATAATAGGGAGGAGATAGCAAGACGAGTGCTTCAAGAACTTGGAAAAGGAAAACGAGACGATAAGTCTCTGCACGATGGAGTTGTGTCGGCTCTGTATCTTGATGAAAATATTCCGTCTTCAATTAAAAAAAGCCTTTTGAAACATTTAGGCAATATGGTGCCAGCGCAGGAAAACGAAACTCTGAAATTCTTTAAACGAGTGAATGAAAAACTTGGGGACCAGCAAGCAAGTAAAGGAAAAACATTGGGTAAATCATCGGTGACGGAAGATTTTTTGAAAGGGGAAATATCGCAGCAGAATTTGACTCCAGTGGACACACATAGACGTGATGATAATGCTATTGATCGGGAAGTTCGAGCAATAGGTGTGGATATGTATCCTGACCACAGTGAAAGGCTTGAACAGAAAAAGTATATTGCAAGAGTGAGAGCTTCCAAGAGATCGAAGAAAGCTACAGCAGTCGATGTTCCAAATGATGCATCTGTTTTTGGAGGCACAGATGCTCTTCCTGATGACCAAAAAGTAAGTCCGCCACATGAAGGCGAAGGCTATTTTGGTTCGCCTGACTACAAACAGGCGATTGATGATGCGGCGGAAGAGAATATTAAAGCCGAAAAAGGCGGGATTGTTCCAGGGGGGAATCCTTTAGAATCTCCTTTCTCTAATAATGGAGTAGAAGATAAGAGTGAAACAGACTTTGATTACCAGGCATCGCTTGGGGATGTTCCGGATATGAAGATGGATATGTCGGATGATTCGAAAGATGATCTCGATAAAGATGACGCTGACTTTTCATTGCAAGGGGATGTTCCCGATTTGGAACGATTTGAGAAAAAAGAAGGAGCTATTGAGGCAAGTGAGAAATCGGATCCCGAGAAAGTGGTGGAATCCCTTGAAGAACTTCAAGAAAGAGTGGATCGATTGAAAAATGATGCCGATGCGGCGCGGAATCTTTTGTTTTCATACCGGAAAAGGAATGATGGTCGATGGAAGAGGTTAAAGAAGCACATTGCTTCTCTTCGGGAAAAGAACATGCCCAAGCCATTGGTGGACGAACGGGAAGTTCTTGAGACAAATTGGAATTATAAACTCACTCTCTACAAGGATGCTCGAGTGGAGTTGGCAAAGCGGAAGGTTGCGGAGGAGGGATCGCAGGGGAAGGATGTGGGTGCTGTTATGGCGGAGACGATTCGAGAGTTGGACTTTCGCGGAAGGGTGGAGAATTACAATGCGTGGAAAGACGCGGCATGGAGCGGCAAGAAAGATTCGTGGCTTCTTCGAGCGGTCGGTCGAGCGAAAGATTGGAGTGAGTCGTATCGGCAATTGGACTGGAAGAAGCGCGCGGCGATTTCTGCGCTGGTGTTTGGTGCGGGCGCGACCGGTGTTGCGGTGGGGTCGGTTGGACTGATTGGATTGGGTGCGGCAAGTGGTACGGCGATTCGGCTGCTCGGATCGTATGCTGCCGGGCGAGGGCTCTACGAATATCTGGAGGGTCGAGCAAACAAAAACATGGTGAAATTTCACGAAGCGGCACTTTCTCATGTCGAACAGTCTGATGATCTTGGTTTTCTTGATCGTCGAACGAGAGATTATGCCGACCGAATGCAAAAGGATTTTGAACAGATGACGCGGAAGAATCGGAAGCGGGCATGGGCAAGTGCAGCTGCTGGAGCACTACTCTTTGCTGGCGGCACGGCTTTTTCGCTGGCGCATGCGGCGAGTGCGGCGGAGCGGGTGATGGAGAGTGGCAGTGGCGGAAGAGTCGCGCAAGAGGCTCTTCTGGCAAAAGGCACTGATGCCATGGGAGTGCCCCACGCGGATACTACGAAAGAAATGCTTGCGACGGCAAAGAAACTGGCAATTGAGGGACAAGTAAAAAGTGTTCCTGTCCCGAGTGTTACTGAAGTGGCTGTGCCAGTGTCGGATATGAGTGGGCCTATGCCTGATTCAATTGGTTCGGGGGTAATTGATCACGGGCCATCGGCTGAAATTGCCGGGGATATTGAGAAAAGTTTGGCGGATATGAAAATCGCTGCTGTTCCGAGAGGCGGAAGCTTTGAGGGGGTTCTTATTGAGAAGCTCATGGGAGTCGGGGTCTCCAAAGAAGATGCGGGGAAGTTGGTGCATCAGGCAATGCTCGACTTGGCAGATAAATCGGGAAGACCATTCGAGATATTCAATCATATTCAACCGGGTGCGGAAATTCAATATGAAATCGGTCCGGATAAATCTCTCTCCGTGTTTGGCGTGACAAGGGAAGCGGGCGGGGAGGCGATTCAGCGGATAGCGGACTCTACCCTGGAAGGAGGTCATGCTTCGACTGTCGGACAGACTATTAAGGAATCTCTCCCTTTGTCTCCGAAGCCGGCCGACGCTGTTCCTGTGCCTTCTGTCCAGATGCCGTCTCCCGATCCATTCCCAAAGATGCCTGAAGTAAATCTGGAGTCTCCGCAGGATATTTTTGAACGAGTGCTTCCGAAAGTGCCACAAGCCCCTTCTCTTGAAGATACGCTCAGCGGGAATGTTTCTCTCGATGCTTCGGTATCCGCGCCATCTCTTGAAGCTCTCCCGGTAGAGGCCTCTGCTCCGGTGCATGATTTTGAATCACTCGACATTTCTGTTCCCGGCGGGGAATATCTAAAGAATATTGGAACGGTAGTGAAGGAGAGGCTGACATTTCTTCCGCTTTCCGAGACGCAGAAAGATCTCATAGAAAATATCTTTAGCGCGAGAATTCCGACGGCGGGCACCGAGCCGACAACGAGTTCCGTGTTGTTTGTAAGAGATGCACTTGGAAAAGCTCTTTTCTCATCGGGTGACGTAGAGCGCTGGATGCGGGTTGATATCGAACAGGTGCGAGAAAGAGTAAACAAGGCTGTCTATGCCGGTCTTGTCCGTATTGGAGGCGAATCACTGCGTATTAAAGAAATGGTTGCGGAAGGTGAGACCGTAGAGATCTGGCTCACAAAAATGGCGCGGCATATCCTTATGCATCCGATTGAACCTGCGAAATAATCTGACTCTTCTTACTCTTAACGTTCTTCTTCTATGTCTCTCTCCATCGAACAACTCAAGGCTGATCTTGTAAAAGAATTCGGATTGGAATCGCTGCCGGAAGCGAAGCAGCAGGAACTCTTGGATATAATGACTGAGACAGTCATGAAGCAGATCTTTCTCGCGCTTGGCGAGAAGATGGGCGATGACGGCGCGGATGAATTCGAAGCGCTTATGAAAGAAGGAAATCAAGAGAAAATAGAGGCGTTTATCAAGCGATTTGTGCCCGATCCGGATGCGTTTGTGAAGGGAATTATCACGGAGTTTCGCGATGCAGTGAAAAACGGAGGAATTCCGACCGGGAATGACTCGAATGGGTAGAAATGCGAAATCATTTTTTGATGATGTTGTTTGAGTGGCTGTCTTAACCTTTATGGAGACTGGATCCTTATTTTTACGAGGATGACAGAATACAAAATTATGCCGGAAGAAAAGAGTATTATCGGGGTGCCGGAGGATGTGGCAGAGAAACTGAAGTCCGAAGAGTCGGACAGTGTTCGAGATATTTTGGATGTTCCGGGGAGACAGTCGGAATTGTGGGTAGATGGTAAGGCGGAAAAACATGCCGACGCTCGAGAGGGTGCGTCGCAGTACGAGAAAAAGTTGGGCGAGGTTCAGGCGGCTCCGTCCGCACCGGTTGCCGCAACGAAGCATGATGCCGACGTCAGGTTTGATGCCGACGCGATTCGTCATATGGAAGATGCGTCGGCGCGAGTGCAGAAACTTCTCGAATTGGCTCGTGTCAAGGGGGTGACGCATGCGGTGTCGGTGGCGGAGCATATTGATGCGTATACATTGGACATTACGCATGATCGTATTGCCGACGAATTGTCGGACGAACTGCGCAAACAAGGCATGCTTGATGACACTCAAGACTAATCGGTGAGAGAGCAGCTTCTTCTATGGAGACGACATTCGATTTCAACTTGGTTCTTATTCCGCTCCTCTTTGTTGTTGGGGGATTGGCGGCACTTTCGGGCGCTTTGCTCTTGGCGCGCATGTTTCTCTTTTTTCGGTCGCGCATCAATCGGTCGCTCAATATGGACTTAGAGACGATTCAGGTGTCGAAGCCGACCGAGAAGAAAGGGGAATCGTCGCGCCCTGATGAATGGAAAGAGGAAATTGGCGCGATGGAGCAGCTTTTGGTGTCGCTCCAGTCTTTTCGCGGTATGAAGCATGGGTTTGATATTTTCTCCGGCATCAAGCGATTTTTTTATGGACCGCCGGCGATTGTGTTTGAAGTGGCAAATCCGGAAGGAGACGAAGAGATGACCTTTTTTCTTTCGGTGCCGAGGAAATTTCGGGAGAGTATCGAGAAGCAGGTGCACAGTTTTTTTCCGAATGCATTTGTGGAGAAGGTGAAAGACTACACGATCTTCTCACCAAAATGTTTTTCGTCTGTTTCGACGCTTTCGCTTTCGAAGAGTCCCGCCCTTCCCATACGGACGTATGAATCGCTTGATGTGGATCCGCTCAATGAAATCTCCAATTCTTTGAGTAAACTTTCCAAGGAAGGCGAAGGTGCGGCGATGCAGATCATTCTTTCTCCTGCGGGTACATCGTGGCGTTCGGAAGGGCGTCATATCGCGCATGAGATGCAGCAAGGGAAACGCCTGACGGATGTCTATCATGAGTCGCCCATTTTGCACTTTCTCGGATCGGCATTTGGCTCGATTTTTCACGCGATGACGCATGCCGATAAGCCGGGGGAAAAACCGAATGACAAACCATTGGTTCAGTTGACTCCGGAAGAGCAGGAACTGGTGAAATCGATTGAGCGCAAGGTGTCGAAAGCGGCGTTCCATGCCAATGTGCGTTTGCTCGCCTCGGCGGCTTCGCAGGAGCGAGCCGATCAGATTCTCGCGACTATGGAAAACGCGTTTGCACAATTTGAATATCCGGAGGCGAATCTTTTCCGAACCCGACGCCTCCGAGATCGATCGGCAAAGCCGGTGATTTTTGACTACATATTTCGAGCGTTTCGTCCCGAGACGGCATTTCTCTTAGGTGTTGAGGAAGTGGCGAGTCTCTTTCATTTTCCCATTTCGACAACCGAGACGCCGAATATTAAGTGGCAAAAAGCGGGATCGGCGCCACCACCGCCGAATATTCCGAAAGAAGGCATTCTCTTGGGGCACAATGACTATCGCGGCGTGAAAACGGATATTCGTCTGGCAACATCCGATCGTCGACGGCATCTCTATTGTATTGGGCAGACCGGTGTTGGAAAGTCGGTGTTCTTGCAGGAAATGGCAAAACAAGACGTGCGTGAAGGGCGAGGGCTGTGTTTTATCGACCCGCACGGCGATGCGGTGCAGGATATTTTGGCGGCGGTTCCTCGAGAGCGCGCTGAAGATGTGGTGTATTTTGATCCGTCGGATACCGAGCGTCCGTTCGGACTCAATATGCTTGAGTTTTCCCGCCCCGAGGAGAAGACATTCGTAGTCAATGAGATGATCAATATTTTCGGGAAACTCTACGATTTGAAACAGACGGGCGGACCGATGTTTGAGCAGTATATGCGAAACGCGATGCTTCTTATCATGGAAGATCCGGCGACGGGTTCGACGCTGATGGAAATTTCCAAAGTGCTTGCCGATCCGGATTTTCGCCGTATGAAACTCGATCGATGCAAGAACCCGGTCGTGTATGATTTCTGGGTGAAGGAGGCGGAGAAAGCGGGAGGTGAGGCGTCGCTTGCAAATATGGTGCCATATATCACGTCGAAACTGACGCCATTCGTGGCGAATGACATGATGCGTCCGATTATTGCGCAGCAGAAGAGTACGCTCGACTTCCGCACGCTCATGGACGAGAAGAAAATCATTCTGCTCAATCTTTCAAAAGGCAAGCTCGGGGAAATAAACAGTCACCTCCTTGGCATGGTCGTAGTGGGGAAGATTCTCATGGCGGCGCTGTCGCGGGCGGACATTCCCGAAGCGGATCGCAAAGATTTCTCGCTCTATATCGACGAGTTCCAAAACGTAACGACAGACTCTATTGCGCAGATTCTGTCCGAAGCGCGGAAGTACGGACTGAATCTGATCATTGCGCACCAATTTATCGGCCAGCTCTCGGAGGATATTTCAAAAGCGGTCTTCGGCAATGTGGGTTCGATGGTGTCGTTTCGAGTCGGTCCCGAAGATGCGGAGTTTCTCGAGAAACAATTCGCACCGATCTTCTCCGCGCGCGACCTGGTGAATGTCGACAACTATCGTGCCTTTGTGCGTTTGCTCATCAACAACCAATCCACCAAACCATTCAATCTCTCGGTCTATCCGCCGACATCCGGCGACGAGGAACTGGCCGGGCACCTCAAGGAACTCTCGCGTCTCCGCTTCGGCCGCGACGCGGATATCGTCAATCACGAAATAATGGAGCGGACGAAGCTGGCAGCCGCGTAGCATTGACATGTTACACGCTTTCGTGGTATACATATCAGTAGCACTTTGAATTTCAAAAATCTTGAATACCGAAGGTAGGAGGATTGTCATGGATAAAGTGCTTGCGTTACTCGTTGTTGCATTGTGGGCAATTCTTTTTCTCTCGGAGCAGAAGAGTTATCAAGCATGGTCATGGATGATCATTGCTTCCGCCGTTTTCGCTATGACTGCCACAGGTTTTGTCTTTCTCGGCTTCTTTCATGTTCGTCAAGGGAAGAGATGGCCATTCTTTATTGTGGCGGTCTTTCCACTCTTCCTTTCGGTCGCCTTCATGTTTGTTGGACACGAAGAGCGTGAGGATTCTCTCAGACAGGATCGTGCAAACCGAGAGCTGCAAGAAAAAAATAGATCTGTTTCTTCTTGGGAAGGGGTAGCTGTTCTACTTCTCTCAAGAAAACTCAAGAATGGATGGTGATTGAACGCATTGTAAGGCTGGTCATTGTGGCTAGCCTTTTTTCTTTGGGAGGAATGAGGTGAGTGCGGCGAAGTCTTCTCGGGTGAGAACGCCGAGGAAGAACAATGTGGCGAGATATCCGATACCAAGGAGGGTAGCAGGAGTGAAGAATGCGATGGAGTGAGCGGGGAAAAGTCTTGTGGCAAAAAAGAGGAGTGTGCCGGCGAGGAGTATGCGTATGCTTTGTGATATATGGAGGGGCGTTCGGATATATCTTTGCATGAGGGCGAGTGTTGCCAGTGTAATAATTGTGGAGCTTATTGTTGTTGACCATGCGGATCCGACGATGCCGAAGCGCGGAACGAGGAAGATATTGAGTGTTGCATTGAGCAATGTACCGGCGATGGCCATCCACATGGCGAGACGGGTGTGCCCGAGTCCCATGAGTCCGGAAGAGGCGACATAGAAAATAGTGAGAAATGAGAGTCCGCCAACCAAGATACGGAAAGCGTTGACTGCTTCGGCGTACTTTGTGCCAAAGAAGAGTGCGAGTGTTGGTTCGGCATAGGCAAAAAGCAGGATAAAGAGCGGGAGGAGTATGATGCCGGCGTAGCGGAGCGACTGCGACATGAGACGAGCAACTTTCTCCGGATCGCCGTCGCTTTTGAGTTTGGCAAGTGCCGGGAGAAGGACGATGGAGAGGGCGTAGAAGAGATAGTAGGGGAGGCGCCCCAGAGTGAGTGCGGCGTTGTAGAGTCCGGTTTGTACGTCGTCATGAAGGAGTGCTTTCACGAGGTAGAGATCAATGGAGATAAAGATTTCGTAGAAGAGGAGGAAGAGCGTAATAGGCCAGGCTGATGAGAGGAGAAGTTTCCAAGGGAACGGTTCTTCAACGGTGTTTGCCGCGGATGTATCAAAGGCAACAGCGGATTTTCGATCGAGCAAAAATCCGAAGAGAAACGTACAGAGAGGGACGAGTATGTACCCGATGAGCGCGCCGTATATGCCGAAGGCGAAAACGAGAGAAACAATGAGGGCGATACGTAAGACGGCACGTGTCATTTTGAGGATGGCTTGCGTGCGGAAGCGGTGGATGCCGGTGAAGTAGTAAAAATAGAATGACGAAGCGGCAAAGGCAGGGATGATGAGCGACGAAAGGGCGAAGAGCGGTGTGAGCGAAGGATCTCCCAAGAGGCGCGCGATGAGCGGCGAGGCGAGGAAGAACGCGAAGGTGATTCCTCCGATGAGGAAGAATTGAAGTCGTGCGCCGGTATGCTTTATGATGCCAACCATGCGGGGCGACTTCTCGAAATATTCGCTGAGGTAGCGCGACATGGCGGTGGGGATGCCGTTTCCGATGAGGATGATGACGGTGGTGGTGAGGGTGACGACAAGTGCATAGCGCCCGTAGTCGGCGGGTCCCAAGACACGCCCAGCGACCGCGTGAATCACATAACCGGAAATGTTAAACAGCACTTCGGCAAGCGTGAGCCAGATGAGCGATCGAGAGAGGGAGGTTGACATAAAGGCAAGTATCATTGTAAGGTAGTGGCAGTTTTTTGAGGGCTTCAATAGGAGGAGTGAAGGTGAAAGTGCGAATTGTTTTTCTGTTTCTTTTAGTTCTGTCTTTGAGTATTTTCCCGGCAGAGACTATCACTTTTTTGAACGGAGCATTTAAAGTGATTCTGATTATCGGCGGGATTATCTTTGTTGGCTCTTTCTTTTATGTGGCTCTCGCCATCTTTATGGTCTCTAAAATGATAGACAGCTTAGATACCGGGGATGCTGAGAATATCGAGAATATCTGAGAATACCGAATCTTTTTCACGACTGGCATCAACTTCTCTCAGATGCCAGTCTGATTTTTTTTGTTCAATGAGAGTGAATTTTTTTTGGAGGTATTCGATACCTTGTTCGGGGACGCGATCGCGCTTTAAGATTTCTTCCAGCGTGATGCGGAAATAGAAAGCGATATCGGGTCGAGGAATGAGTGCAGCAAGCGAGGAAAAATATTTTTGTGGCGACGAAGTTTTGTCGAGGCTGAGGTATTCGAGGTTGATGACGGAATCATAGAAATACCGGTCTGACAGAAGAAACTCTATACCGCTTCGCTCGAGCTTCTTCCGAAAGAATCGGAAGCGGATGATATCGATAAAGAGAAAAACTTTCCGGAGCAAGAGAGAAAAAAACGAGACGTGTGTGACAGCGGATTCTTTTCCTGGCACAAAAGACCGCTCGCCTTTGAGGAATCTGTGTATCTTATTTGCCAGAGAAAATTCGATAGCGTGAAATACGGCAACCTTCCCTCCTTTGGACTCAAGGTGTTTCTTAAGAAGTGCGAGCTGTGTTGATTTCCCGGAGCCGTCTATGCCGGTGAAGGTAATGAGTTTCATGGTCTGTTATCGATTGTCAAAGGGGTTCCTCTCGATGAACTTAATACATAATGATCGAAACAGGCATCATTCTGGCGACGGGCTTTCCGATCCCGTTTTCTCGAACGCCGGCCATAATTTCACCAATCTCCTTGTAGTGCGATGAATCCTGTTCGATAACTTTTTTCGAGTGACCGTTGTAGAGTGTTACGCCACGATTGGCGAGTTTCTTGTCGAGCGCCGATCGGTCTTCGGGAATAACCGATTCTGTTTTCTTGGCAACCTTTCCGGCGCCATGGTTGCAGGAGAAAAAGCTAGATTTATTCTCATTCGTTCCCACAACCAAGTAGGCTTCTGTTGACATAGAGGAAGGGATGAATGCCGGTTCGCCCGTCTCGGAAAACGTCGGGTGATCTGCCATGCGATCGGGTCCGTAGGCGCGCGTCGTGCCATTTCGGTGCACCCACACGTCTTTGCCATAATGGTTCTCCCGCGAGACGAGAATGTGCGGCATATCGTAGAGCAGATCGAACTCCGGATCGCGCCCGGTTTTTTCTTTGATGGTCTTTGATATGGTGTGGGCGATGACGGCGCGGTTCGCATGGGCAAAATTTGAGCAGGCATTTCGTGCGGCCATGTAGAGGTCTGCCTCCTGACCGGTGAATTCTATGAGCGGCTCTTTCTTGCCGAAGTCGGATTCACGAATTTTCCGAGCGATCGTACTGATCACAGCCCGATGCGGCGTGCTCCAGAGGGCGCGACCAATGTTCATCATGACGGCAGTGGATTTGTGTTCGCGTTTCTTTGCGGTGTACATGTACATCGTGTACTGTCCCAAGATGCCCGATCCGCAGTGCACCATAAAGAGATAATCGCCGTTTTTGATATTGAACTTTCTTGCGATTGCTTCATCCTCGATGCCGGTCACTTTCATGAGATCGAGGAAATGATTGCCGGCGGCGCCCAAGATGCCGGAACGGAATTGCGCTAGGAAGAGAAAAAACGGCGGGATAATGTCATATATTTCCTTCCGAGAGAGTTTGCGATCGAAGAAATTCCCGCGGTCGAGTGAGTTGATCGCTTCATGCTTTGTTTCAATGCCAAAGTGATCAATAAGCGGTCGGATGCCGGCGCGACAAATATCCGCGATGAGCGGGAAGGGAAGATAGGTGCCGAGATACGCTTTTGTTGGGATGCGCGGCACGAGCGCTTCGAAAACATTCTTGATGTCTTCCGGAGAAAAATTGGATTCATTGAGACTCGTGCGAACAAGCCGCATGCCACATGCCGGATCGGAGTCATTGAGTTGCGGGAAAATAGCCCGTTCTGAGGCGATCGTCGTGCCGGTTGCATTCTTCCTGCCCGGCTTCGAGTGCACATCCGCCATCGCCGCGATGTGGTGAAAAAGCCCGTCATTTCCCGCGACACTCTCGAGCTGTTCCAATGTCGACTCATTCGGCATGAGCTTTTCCGACACATGAAACACCACCGGAATTTTCATTTTGTCCGTCTTCATTTCACGTTTGTGTAGGGAGATTTCTTGAGTGGATTCACTTGACATATATGCTAATTTATGCAATGATACTTCCGGTGCCGACAACGATCAGCGTGTGTTTTTTTGAAAAGGAGATGGTCAAATGTCTGAACAAACAGCAGTTGTAAGGTTCTCTTACGCGGAAGGAGATAGGAGTGACCTTCCTCGAGAGGATATCACTATAACTTCTACGGGTAAGATCCATGTACTTTTTGGGAGGCGTTATGGGAAAAAACCTTTTCAAAAAATTTTTTCTATTCCACCCGGTGTGACGCTATCCAAATATCTTCCTTCGGGGAAATTTTGGGTGACTTATTGCTTGTCTCTACCGGGTAATCTCTTTGGCGAGAGTTACAAGGTTGTGAGGTGTGTTTGCTACAGGCGAGATAAATACCGAGGATTTGTACCTTGTAACGAGATTGTATTTGAAGCTTTTGTCCAAGACTATCAAAGAGCGATCCAAATGTGTGGTCGTCGAGTGCTGGATCAGCTCCCAATAGAGCTCCAGAAAGAACTCTTTCAGGGGTTTTTCTGATAAAGCTCAGAATATCTTCCCGCTGTCCCTTTGAGGTCAAATGACCTCCCCACAAACGCCCTCGCGCTTCGGCCGAGGGTTTTTCTTTGCTCGAAATCGATGCGGAGTGACTCGATGGCACTCCAGAGAGCCTCGCCATTGTCACGGGGAATGGTAGCAGAAATTTGCGTGTTTGAGAACTCTCCGAATAGTGGAAGATCGGAAAGAATAACGGGCTTCTCGCAGGCATAGGCTTCGAGGATGACGAGCGGCACGTCGAACTTGCCGTGCATATCGGCGACGGGGAAGGTGACGATATCGGCAATATTGTAGAGCGCGGCAACATCGGA
>CAYQPQ010000020.1:0-18288 GCA_964420045.1 uncultured Bdellovibrionales bacterium
TAGCTCAACGGATAGAGCAGGGCTCTTCTAAGGCCTTGATGGGGGTTCGATTCCCTCTCGGGGCACAGAAAAACAAAACAGCCGGAAGTCTTCGGCGGGGTGACTATCGTTCAATGGTAGGACGGTGGTTTGTGGTACCACCAACGAGGGTTCGATTCCCTCTAGTCACCCCAGCGAAGATTTCTTTCTCTCCAACAAAAAAACAGCCTTCATAGGGCTGTTTTTTTGTTTCTCACTTCCGAAATCAATGTGACACTTTCTTCAAAAAATACTGTCGTTTCTTGGGAGGAAATTTCTCAATCGCATACCGGAGCATGGTCCGCGGCATCTGATTTGCATACTGCTCAAGAAATCGAACGAGTGTTGCATCATCCCGCTTCCCCACTTCGCGAAGCATCCATCCTGCCGCCTTGTGAATCAAGTCATGCGCATCATAAATGAAGATTGTTGCCATTGAGAGCGTATCGCGGAAGTCCCCGTTTCGTATAAAACGAGCTGTTGCAAGAATCGCCATCCGCCGTTCCCAGAGATTCTTCGAACGAGCCCACACGGAAAGAATCTTTCGATCTTTACAGTGAGACAAGAAATCCCCGACAATATTCGGCGTCGTCACGTCCACCAAATCCCAGTTATTCACCGCCGCCCGATGCACCACATAGAAATCAAAAACTTCTCGCTTCCCCGACATATCACTTGCTTTCTCATATCGAAGCACCAGGATAAGCAGCCCGATCATTCGCTCCTCATGCCACAAACTTTTCAAAAGCGCTTCAATATCCGAGTATTCAATATCCCGATATTCTTTCGCTAATTTCCGCTGCTCCCCCATTGTCAGCCCAAGAAATCGATCCCCTTCACCGTATTCGCCCTTCCCCGTCTTGAAAAACCGCGCATTTGCCAATGCCCGCTCCTGCGTACCGCATTTCCGAATATCACGCTTGAGTTCCGAGAGATTCATAATATCAGTCATTTCATCGAATAATCTCCGACTGAAAAAATTGTTCCTGAAAATTTATTGCCTTTCGAATATCTTCATCACTCATATTCTCAGATGTTTTCGAAACAACCACCAGCTTGTCGTCATCATCGTTCAGACGGTGAATAATCGCAGTGCACTTTCCAGAAAAGGATTCGATTGGCTTTTCAACACCGAGGACATACGCATCCAATTCCTCTCCGTCCGGCGACTTGGTGCTGGGAATATACCCGTAGTTCACTCTGTATACAAAACCATACTTCGGATGCCTGCTTCCAAGCGCGCGATCAATGACTACCTCGACTTCTTTCCCGAGATAAAATGTGGCAAGTTTAAGAGATATGGATTCCATATTCAGATTACTACCAGCCGACTTTCATGCTGGCAGAAAGAAACAAGTATCGTGTCATTTATTGCCCCGGACGAAATTTTATTCTCCCAATTCTCCTTCATTTACCTGATTCTTTCCAAAGCAAGTGCAATTTGTTTCTCCACGAACTCGAAAAAGGTCATACCAGCAACCAGAGCTTCCTTTGGACAAAGACTGGTTTCGGTCTGCCCTGGTACGGTATTAATCTCAAGAAAAAAGAGACGCCCCTCAAAGTCAAGACGAAAATCCGAACGCGTCAAACCGTCACACCCAAGCGTCGTATGCACCAAAATAGAAAACTTTCGGATACGGTCGGCTATTTCCTCCGAAAGAACAGCGGGACACACTTCTTCTGAAGCATTCGGCGTATACTTAGCGCCGTAGTCGAAGAATTCTGAGCTTTTCGGAATTATTTCTATAATCGGAAGCGCTTCGATATTCGTCTGTCCCGTATTGCCCATGACGCCGCAGGAAAATTCTCGTCCCGGAATATATCGTTGAACCATCACTGCTTCATCCTCACACCACGCCCTCTCAAGTGCCAAAGAAACATCATGCGCATCGTGCACTATGGAAACACCAACGCTCGATCCGGACGCATTCGGCTTCACCACACAAGGAAAACCAAAAGAATCACAAACTTTTTCGGAAACCGATTGAGCAATTTCTCCCTTACGCACAAGAAAGAAGTCCGGAACCGGCACAGATGCACCCCGAACCGCTTCCGAACATTTCGCCTTGTCCATACCGAGCGCACTCGCTGCCACCCCTGAGCCGGTATAGGGAATATTCGCTTTTTCCAAGATTGCCTGAACGGTTCCGTCTTCGCCAAATTTTCCGTGGAGCGCAATAAAAACAACGTCCGCGATCTTTGAAAGTGACAGCACATCTATTTCGCGTTTTTCTTTCAAAGAGGGTGCGTCCGATTCGAGTAACCACTGCCCTTCGACACTTATGGAAACAATCGATACAAGGTATCGCTCATTCGAAAGAGCGCGAGCCACCTGTCGCCCCGTTTGAAGCGATACCTCCCGCTCACTGGAAGTCCCTCCACATAAAACAGCAGCACGAATTCTCTTTTGTATAACTTCTTCCATATCTATGACGGTTCCTCAATCTTCACAGCAAAAAGAAATCTGAGAAGAGAGTTCTTTTCGAGTCGATGTTTCATATTGCCAAATATACATCAATCCTACTCCCCTTTTTCCCCTCTTTCAAGCCAAAACAAAAACAACTTCACGATATGTGAAGTTGTTTCATTGCGGGGACGACCGGGCTCGAACCGGCGACCTTCTGCGTGACAGGCAGACGCTCTAACCAACTGAGCTACGCCCCCAACTGTTCCTGCGAGTACCAGGGGAGAGATTCGAACTCTCGACCCCGGGCTTATGAGTCCCGTGCTCTAACCAACTGAGCTACCCTGGCGAATACTATCAAGAAACTTTCCCATCTGTCCAGAGAATGGAGCAGCGGGAAGAAAACGAGGCGGAAGTCCGCCGTATCGACAGCCTATCAGAAAGACTGGATTCTTTCAAGCGGCAGAGCCTTCATCAAAGTCCTCTTCCTTCAAAAATCCGCCTGTCTGCCGGTTCCAGAGATGCGCATAGAGCCCGCTCTTGGCAAGGAGGGTGTCATGACTCCCTTCTTCCTCGATTTTCCCTCCACGGTTGAGCACAATAATACGGTCAAGCTTGCGAATCGTACTCAATCGATGCGCGATAACAACAGCCGTCTTTCCGGACATAAGGTCATCGAGCGCCTCCTGTATCGCGTGTTCACTCTCGGAATCAAGCGAGCTCGTCGCTTCGTCCAAGACAAGAATCTCCGCATCTTTCAAAATAGCGCGCGCAATAGCAACTCGCTGACGTTCTCCGCCCGAAAGTTTCACGCCACGCTCCCCGACAAGTGTGTCATACCCATTCGGAAGCCGCGAGATAAAATCATGCGCCTCAGCTTTCTTCGCTGCGGCAATCACCGCCTCATCCGAGGCATCCGGCTTGCCATACGCGATATTCTCACGAATCGAACGATGAAAGAGCATTGGCTCCTGCGGCACATAGGAAATATGCGAGCGAAGATCATCTTGCCGAATACGCTTGATATCCTGTCCATCTATCAAAATCTTTCCTGATTGCGGATCAACAAATCGCAACAGAAGCTTCGTCACTGTCGACTTCCCTGCACCGGACGGCCCAACGACGCCCACCTTCTCACCGTCTCGAATCGCAAGCGAGAAATCTTCAAACACCGTCTCTCCGTCGGCATATCCAAACGACACTCGATCAAATGCAATGCTTCCTCGGCGCATACGATCCTCTTCCGGATGCTCCGAGTCGAAGATGTCTGGTGCCGCATCGAATACCTCTATCATTTCGTCGGCATAGGCAAGACTCCCGGTCATTTTCGAAAATACTCGCCCAACAGCAAAAAGTGTCTGAGAGATAGAAGTGATGTAGATTTGCACCAATACAACCGTTCCAGTCGAAATCGAGCCCTCAAGCCAGAGCCGAATTGCCCCATACATGCCGCCAATTTCCAAAATACTCAGAAGACTCATCTGAACCACAAAGGTGAGATTTTGAAAATTCCACGCTCGACGGCGCAACTTTTCCTCCACGTCGGTCGATTCCTCAAACCGATACTGTTCGCGAATACCAGATGAGAACATCTTGACAGCGAGCATATTCGAAACAACATCCGAAAGCCTTCCAACAACCACAGAGTCTTGCTCAGCAACCGCCAAATCATACGGCGCCTTCTTTTTCGAAAGCCACCAAGCTGCCAAAAGATAGAACGCTGTCCATCCAAAGAATCCCACTCCCAACATCGGAGAAATGACGAGTAACGTTACCAAAATTCCAGTCAGATTCACCAGCGTCATCCATATCGAAAAAATCATCTGATCAAATAGATCTTCAAACGACTTTACATATCGCTTCGCCTTCGCTATTAAACTCCCAACAAAATTCCCCGAAAAGAAACGGTAGCTGTGTCGTTCCAAAGCGAAGAATGTCCGATCGGACACATGCTTCATAATCCGACTTTGCACAAAGACTATTGCATAATCCCCTACTCGGTAGAGAATCTGATAGACAGCAATACAGGCAACAAGCCAATAAAAATTTTGAAAGAGACGCTCAGCGACGTCGCTCCGAATATTCGCAGTGGACACAGTATCGATAATGCTCCGATACACCAGCGGAAACACTGCATGCGAAACAAGCGTCGCCAATCCATACGCGGCGAACACGAGAAACGTCAAAAACCAATACCCCTTAAACGAAGGCGCATAGGATGAAAAAACTCGCACAAGTAAATTGCCTGACTTTCGTTCCGACATACACTATTACTCACTCTTACAGACGAAATACCCCCATCGGAAGACGGGGATATTTCACAAGCTCCTTCTGATTTTCCTCAATGTTGCGGGGGCAGGATTTCCTACCTGCCGGCAGGCAGGGAACCTGCGACATCCGTAGTCTTATTCACTGTTGCGGGGGCAGGATTTGAACCTGCGACCTCCTGGTTATGAGCCAGGCGAGCTGCCAGACTGCTCCACCCCGCGGTATTTTAGCTGTTCCTTTCCACAACCCGATTTCCAATACTTTTCGCGTTGTCGCGCCTCACGACTATCAGAACAGGTCTCCAACTTCGACACAGCGACAATGCTCTTACTTCTTGTATACATACTCTTTCCCCTTCGGTGCTCGCGTACCCTTCTCTTCAAATCATTCGTCATTCCAATGTATGCCTTCCCATCACTCAAACGCAGAGCATACACCACATACATATTCATTGCAAACACGATCTATGCGAGCCCGCCTACGGCGGGTAAACTGCCAGCTTGTCCGCCTATGCGGCGGAACTGCTCCACCCCGCGGTAATATGAATACTGCGACAGTATCTCTGATAATACAAGAATCTCTTTCAAACGTCAATCAGTGGGCGTGCCAAGACTCGTCCAGTCATCCGACCGGACGCCCCAGCGGATGATGGGGCGAACAGTGAGACATCCCAGTCACACCACCAGAGCACTCTCTTCCATCAGTGGGCGTGCCAAGACTCGAACTTGGGACCTCGACATTATCAGTGTCGCGCTCTAACCACCTGAGCTACACGCCCGAATTGTTTTCAGCTTTTCCACCGCACGAGATTCGAACCCGAAACCTCCCCGATTATGCCATCGGGGGCGCTCCCTGCCTGCCGGCAGGCAGGTAACCACCTGAGCTACACGCCCAAAAACCAACAACGCGCCGAATATCATCCGACTCTCCGTAGAATCCTATCAAAAAGACCAAGGAAACGCAAGATTCCGAACAAGACAAGGAAGAGTGCCTCAGCATTCCAAAAGATGTCCATTCCTTTTGAGCCACTGCCGACCGGTCTCAAAATCGGGCAACATTTCAGCAACCGTATGCCAAAAGTATTTCGAATGATTTGGATGGACAAGATGTGCGAGTTCGTGCACCACAACGGAATCAATAACAAACAAAGGCGCCATCACCAAACGAAATGTGAAGTTGAGATGCCCTTTTCCACTGCATGATCCCCAGCGCGTCCGCGCGGCGTTTATTCGAATGGAATGATAAGAAAGTCCGTGCCGCTCAGCGAAGTATGCCACTCGCTCCGCAAGAATCTTCTTTGCTTCTCGTTTGTACCACGCGCAAAACCGCTCTTTCGCTCGACTCCGAAACCGACGGAGAAGTACGAATGCATTGTCCGAAAAACTGACCGACAAGTTCCCTGCTTCCGATATGCGAAGCGGATACCGCTCCCCAAGATACCAAAACAACTCCCCGTCATCATACCGGTTTTCACTCAAAGAAAGACGGGATCGCATTCGTTCAACGTTTCGGCGAATCCACTCGGTATGACTTTCAATAAATGAATCGATAGAACTCACCGACACTCGAAGCGGCGCGCGTACAACAATAGTTGCATCCGATCTTACGGAAATCGACACGCTTTTGCGTTTTGATCGAACAAGCGTATACGGAAACGTCACCATACAAGAAACAAAATACAAAACGACAATGCATCAACCCGCATCAAGCATACTTCGAAATACAAAACGCCGCCATTCCGGGATTGGCGGCGTTCGAATGCACTCTACTATTGAGAGACAGACAACTGATTGCACACTTAGTTGCATCTATCAAATGCGGGAAGATGCTTTTCTTGTGATGCATTCATAAGGTTCGTGAAGACACTCGTAATATCAGGGTATTCGGTCACTGCCGGAAGCAGCTTCTCTCGGTAGAGAGCCGCATTGGCAATCTCCGCATCAACACCGGTCTGGCACGCTGCGGTCAGCGTCTCCGGCGCAGCCACCTTTCCGGTCCACGGATCTGCCGGCACAGCGATACCGTATTTATCAAGCAACGCTTTGAGCGAGGAGATATGTTGCTCCTCGGCACGGATAATCATCGAGAATGGCCGCACAGAACCGAGTTTCGCAATAACCGCCTCATAGGTCGCATGCGCCTTGTATTCATCATCAAGCGCCGAGAATATCGCTTGCTTCGCCGCATCCGAAAGCGTCCCTGCCGGATATTCGAGCCCATCCACCGCCAGACATTCATCTGCCACACACTCATTCTTCCCAAGTGCGCGACTTCCCTGACCATTCATCATGCCAGCACCCGGTCCTTGCCCTTGATTCTGCCCGCTATTTTGTTGCATTCCTCCCTGCGATCCGCGATTTTGATTCTGCCCTCCTGCGCCATTAAGCTCACCATTGCGATTGCGCCCGTCATCATTCCAACGGTTGCCAGTGCCATAGCCACTCCCATTGCCATCGCGAAACATACCACTGCGACTCCCATCGAAATCCGCTCGACCGGCAACCTTGCCAATGGCATACCCAGCCACTCCCCCAAGAACCAACACGCCGGCACCAACCAATACCATCTTCCGCATCGGCGTCAGAGATCCAACTACATTTGAAATTCCCATAGACATAAATCCGACATATTTACAAAATTAACAGAGGAAACCCTCTCCGCAAAGTATACTACGAATCAAAAATTGCATGTTTGCAACGAAAAAACAGCTAGGAAGAGATTGATCTCCGTAGTGCGTTCTGAAAAAAGTCAAACGCATTACGCGCACATTCCTAATGACCAGCCAGCTCGTGAAGCGGGAAGAAATCAACTTACTACCTTCAATTTAGGCCATTTTGTAAGCCATTCCTTTTTCTTTGCCCTCTCTCTCACTTTTTCTATACCACCCAGAAATTTTGGACTCGGTCTTACAATTAAGTTTACCAAGTCATCAACACCATAAGGAGCAACTAATTTTAATTGACCGTTTTCTAGCCTAACCCCAATACCCGTCGCAGTTTCTGGCCATTGAGAAAGAGCATTTGCTGTAGATTTGTAAGGTGGCAAGTTGTTCCATTTGTGTGCGTACGCTTCATTAACAACTTCCCAATTTATATCAGTTTCTCTTTTCAACCTTTCTGATAATTCCTCGTCAGTTTTTTGGTCATTTCCATCGAGGTCATAGTAGACCAAATCAATATCGTTCGTATCTACTCCGTCTCTTTCAAATCCGTGCAGATAATCCCAAACTTTATTTCGCACAAAGCCCGCACCAACAACCCAATCGGGAAAATTTAACTTCTCGGCCATACGCAAGATATTCATCATCCATTCATCTTGACGTATGAGATTGAGAATGTCTTTTTCAATCATAACTATTTTGTAAATTTTTTAGTGCCAATATTGCATTTTGAGCAAAAAGGCGCTAGTTGACTCGAACCAAGAAACCGAGAACTTGTCGCTCTCAACTTTTTGGAAATCCCCTTGGGATTACTTGACGAAAGCCCACGAAAAGCCGCGAAGCGGGAAAGCTCTCGGATTCGGAAATGTGGACTGTAGGAGATTCGAACTCCTGACCCCCGCATTGCAAATGCGGTGCTCTACCAACTGAGCTAACAGCCCATACAAACAGGGATGTGAGAGAAAACCGACAGATCTGCCAAAGTGCCTCTATTGTAGGGAAAAGAAAATCATTTGTCCACCAATGCATAATCCCGACGCGTATGTCGGGATTATGTGTTCAGAGTATGCCTCCCAAAATGGGAAAGGGTCGGAGATCTCCGCCCTTCTTTTGATATGGAGAGCTCGTCCGATGCGGACAAAGCGAAGGATGGTGACGAATTGTATATTGATATTGGTGTTTACATAGGCGTGGCATTGTGTGAAACGTTCAAACGATCACGACGAAGAAGTAGTCGAAACACTATACTTGCCGCCATCACCTCAAGACACCCGATACAAATCAGCGTGGCAATAACAAGCGTGCGCATGGAGATCCCGAACAAGGATGGAAAGGAAGCCATCTCGGAAGCATCTTCCGCTTGAGAAAGAGAAACCGGCATCACATTATGCCCTGCCAAAGAAAGCTTCGTCACACGCTGACCGGCAGAGACACTTCGTTCACGAGAAGCAGATACTCCGGAAACAGTCGGTGAAACACCGTCCAACGATTTCCACGGAGAGGTATCAGCGACCATTTCACCAAAGCGTGTCCCGAAGAGTTCCACTGTCAGAAGAGTTGTTTTGCCTTTCCATGGAATCTCAGCAACGGCAATGCCTGTTTCGACATATTTCGGAGACAAAATATTCTCCCGATGCTTCTCGCTCGCCATCCAGGCAGATTCTTCATCTTCCACATCCGTAAAATGAATCGCGAGATTCTCCCCGGCATAACGATAAGAGTATCCCGCCTTCTCGAAGAAATACCACGGCGTCGTGCCGTCCGGAGCGGTATGTGCGAAATATTCTTTGGTCGCCATGTCTTGTGCTTTCGCTTCCGCTGCCACAGACAGCGTTTGATCAAGTCGAAGCGCCGGCAGACCGGCCGCCACGCGATCCTGGTTGACGCGCTCGGCAACCTCTTGCGGAGAGAAGGTCTCCGACGCCAGAGAATGACACACAGGCACAAGAAGAACCGCGACAAGGAAAGCGCTCCGCACAATTGAGGTGATAAGCTGAATAAAAAGACGCTTCATAGGGATACTCGGGAAAAATTGCTCAAAAAAAGAGAAAACGGGCGTTGTTCACCCGTTTTCTCATTGATTACAAATCCATTATACCCCAGAAAATTCTCTCTGTCAACAGCCCACAGGAAAATCGCGCCTCCTCACCGCGACTTTCCTTCTCCGAAACACCTTCCCCATCATCGATACTGCACCAGCCTATTGCGGTCCAAAAAATACATCGCGGAAACTCTCCGGGGATTTCTCATGTTCTGCTGCCCGAGCATCAATCATACCAAGCACGGCTGCAAATCGATCCTGCTGAAATTTTACCTGCTTGTTCTTGGAAAGCCGATAGGATTGCTCTTCTTCCACACTCCAATGAAACGCATAGAGACTCCGATACCATGCGAGCGTCCCGAAGCCCGCAACAACAAGAAAGAGCAGGAGAAATACCGTAGAATTCCATTCCCTCCACCACAATCCCGCTATTCCAAGCCACTTTGAAAGGGAGAATTTTTTTGAGAAAGAAAAGGCAAGCATAGCGAATCGAAAAAAGTTAGGGATTGGTATATATGACCGTCGAGAAAGATGCGAGCACTTCCGGAGGACCTTGCGGAACAGAATCCGCATTCCCCGAAGGTTCGGTCGAAACCGCCGGAACAGTATTCACAGAAAAAGGATTCGAGACAACGCGAGGCGATGCAATCGATATCGACTTCGATTCGTCTTCGGTTGGCGCAGGAGAAATTTCCAGAGACAACACATCAAGCAGCGTCGGCATCGTATCAAGCTTCTGCAAAAATGCCAGTACATGATCATAGGTTCCCGTCACCTTGAAGGTAACAAATATCGATCGATCCTCGGGCAAAAGCGACACGAGCGCATCTTGCGCAGCCTTCTCCTCCAGTGCATCAGTTCCCGTCGTATCACTCTCTTCCGACGAACTGCCTTTCACTCCCTTCTTTTTCGTCGGAGAAACAGTAAGAAGCGGAGTCGGCGACGCTTCGGATACGACCGTGACATGCAATTCCTTCCCAATAGCTTCGAGCGACTCAACGAGCGAAACAATTTGGTCTTTCGGCAAAAAGACATCGAGCTTCCCTCCCGCCAACTGAATGCGCTCCCACGTATCGCGCATACTCGCAATACCCTGCGACTGTTCTTCGAGCATCTTTCTGTCGACTATGGCCTGCTGAATCAATTCCATCTTGTCCCGGTTATTCTTCATGATTCGGATAATGCCGAAATACACGAGCAAGGCAAGAAGTCCTGCCATACCAATGACGACAATGATTTCCCGAGATTGTTTCCAGAAACTTGACATAGGGGCGCAAAAAGTATCGAAAGCACGACAGATTATTGACTTCCCACAGACACCAGACACGATTTTTTCACCGTCGCACTCACCTGAAAGTCGATGTTCTCTTTTACCAACTTGTCCGAAAGAGGTACCGTCGCATCCGATAGACAGCCGGAGGTATTCAGAGCATGTTCAAGAGCCAGCAACGCCTCGCGATTCGGCGCCGTACCGCTTGCCGAGAACGAAAGAGTATTCCCGACCAGTACTTTTGTATAGAGAACGCCGGGAGGCGTCGCTGCGTCAATCGCACGGAAAAACTTCGTCCAAGAAACATGCCCTGTAAGAAGCCGGGAAATCTCGGATACTTGTCTATTGGTGTCTTGAAAAGATTTCTCGTAAGATTCGATTTCTTTCTGTCCCGAGACGGCGGAAGCACCATCATTCGACAGTAATCCTTGCGTCGACGACAACTGAGATGAGAGCAGCACGGAAATACCCAGCAAAGCGCAGCAGTAGAAGAATCCAAGAAAGATAAAAACCGAGCCATGCGCGACAATCATGCGAAAGCGCATCTGCCTTCGCATCTCGACTTTCTTTTCGGTTGGAAGGAGATTAAGCAGGATTTTCATAGTTTCGTATACCCCGAAGCGCCAACCCAAGTGCCGTGGAATATTGTACCGACTGTTTCTTATTGATAACCGGAATGGATTTTCCGATGTGAAGATTTACCCAAGGATTTCCGAATTCAACCGGCTTTCCCATTTTCCGTGCGAGATACGGCAAAATACCACGCATATTGGAACCGCCACCACACAAAACAACCTTATCAACCGCCGATGAATACTTCAGCGTATTGAGATAGAAATCCACCGACCGTTCCATTTCCGCCGTGAGACTCGAGAGCACTGGCTCCACCATATGAAAGAGCGGGTCGCCCTTCGTCTGTGAGCCGATACCTTCGGCAATTTTGATACGCTCCGCCTCCTCGAACGGTACTTTCATTCCCTTGGAAATAGAATCCGTGATCATCTGCGAGGACAACGGGATACTCGAAGTAAAAACAGGGATATTTCCAAGCGCGATCAAAAAACTCGTCCGCCGATCACCAATATCAATAATAAGCGTCGTCACATCACTCTCTTCCTCGGGAAGAAGAATGCGTGCCTGCGCAATGGATTCCGTCTCAAATCCAACCACCTCAAGCCCGGCGGACTCAAGTGCTCCAACAAACTGATCGACAACTGACCGAGCCACTGCCACAACCAGAACACTCATTTTTCCCGGCTCGCGTGTGATATTCCTGTCGAGAAGCTGGTAATCATAGTACACTTGGTCGAGCGTGAGTGGAATATTCGCCTCGATTTCCCACTTAATCGCTTCTTCCACCTCGGCAGCATCCATCTTTGGCAAACTCACAATTCGCAAGAACGCTTTCGTCTCGGGGAGCGAGCAGAAAACTCGGCGAGAGTGGATCTTCCCCGGACCCGAGGTCTTGAGCAACGTCTTCACCCCGGCAACAACCGCTTCTTCCTTGAGGATTTTCCCATCCGACACCGATTCGAACGGGAGGTTCACCGCACCGTAGCTCACGATTTTGTCGCGTTCTCCCTCTTCGTCAAGAAACACCGCCTTAAGGGACAGATCGCTCAAATCCAATCCGAATGGGCGCGGCGTCAGTCGAAAAATATTTCTATTCCACAGAGACATTTCGTTTGAATTTGTTTTTGACAGAGCCTCCGAAGAGTTTCTCTCATTTTATCACAGCTCCTCCCACAAATCTATGAGATACTGTTTGCCAGTTGGAAAATATGGCGGCGGTGAAACAGAAAGATTCTCATCAAAATGCAGCTCGCGGTCCTGATACCCGGTTCCGTTCGTATATCCAAAGCTAATTCGACCTTTCGATGCGATAGCACCGAAAATAATGATTTTATCTTTCGCGTTTCCATAATTCGCCCGCGATACGGCTCCTTTCTGAGCAAGCAAAGCTCCATTGATAGTAAGGTTATCATCCGAGTTATACGGAAAATCTATCGATCCCTCAGCAATAAACCCGATCGCCTCCGTTCCACTCCCTCCATTTTTATATTTTGTTCCACTGATGATATACAGATTCGGATCAGTCCCGTACGCGAGATCAGCAGCAACTAACGTCATTCGCTCCGCATCAAACTGCTCACCGGCAACACTTCCGGACACACCTTTTCCGTCAAACCATACCGTATCTTCAACAAAGATCAATCCCTTCGAAGGATAGCTGGCGGAAACTTTCGAAGAATTATCAAGCTTGGTAATCGTGTTGCGGCTACTGTTGATCGTTTTCACCTTGGTAATCTCATATCCGGTCGGCTTAAACTCAACCAAATATCCATATTGTCCGCTCGGGCCATAATAATGAGCATCTGGACCACTATTTTGCGCAACATCTTTCATGTACGAGAAATCAGCCGTCACACTGTTAAAATCAATTGTCGTAACCGGAAACGTTTTCCCGCCAAGAAAAACTGGGTTGCCGAGCGTGCTGTTGTATGGATCCGATCCAGACCAGTCCCCCGACCACACTCCTGGACGTTCACAGCTATTTACTGTCCCTGTATCGGGATCGTCATAGCACGTCACGCCGGCCGTCACAACATTGTGCGCCACGCCATCGAATCGGATGCCGCCGTTACCGTGCATTGGACCGAAAATCTCCGTCGTACTGCTTAATCGAAAAGGATCATTTCCAA
This sequence comes from uncultured Bdellovibrionales bacterium, assembly GCA_964420045.1. Classification (GTDB taxonomy): domain Bacteria; phylum Patescibacteriota; class Minisyncoccia; order Moranbacterales; family UBA1568. The sequence goes on from CAYQPQ010000020.1 coordinate 13,363, forward strand.
GAATCATATACTCGCTCCAACTCGGGCGACGGAACCGAACGCGTATCGTGCGCGTATGACTCGGATATTTATAGGTCCATCCGGTTGATTCGAGCGTGAAGAGCGTCGAATTTGCCGCAGGCGGCGTCACGGTAATGCGGTACCGTCCCAATCCCTGAAAATCATCCTCATAGTCACTGTCGACACCCAGTGGCGCCGGGCTGGTCGATTGCCAAAATTCATTGATCTGTTCAGTGTTCTTCCCATCAAGCTCATGCGCGATATACCACCGATAGAAATGCGCTCCCGCTTCCGCCACCTGGAGTGATTGTTCTCGAGACGCAACAAAAAGCCCGTACTGCAAATGCGACACCACATATGAGATGACACCAGAGAATATGATCGTCGCTATTGTTGCCACAACCAGCACAAACACGAGTCCGGATCCGCGCAGAGAAGAGAATCGCATAGCTATAATTAGAGAGTTATTTCCCCCAAAGATTTCGAAGAGACGCAAACGACGAGATTTCAACAGGATTCGAACTCGCGGAAGGATTCGGATCAATCAATATGGAAACATGCACCATACGAACACTTGACAGAGTCGGAGTCGATGAAAGTGCAACATTGGAGTGGTCATAGTACGAGAAAACCGGTTCGGAAGCATCATTTACCACGGAGGAGGCGATAACCGATACGGAATCGTCGCTCGCCGGATAGGTCGGCGGCGTCGCCGTGGTCGGATCGGTCACGCCGTATTTGATCGTCTTCGGCGTGGTCGATGTGTCATAAAACAAATGCACCCGTTCAATTTTCCCATCATGATTCTCATCGGCGAAAAATGAGAACTCCGTTGCCGTTGCCCGCGCAACAGGAAACGATCCATCGGCACCCGTCTGCGCGTTGCGAATCAAATCCACCATACCTTCAACGCCTCGTGACGCCGCGAACGACGCCTGTCCGGTTCGCATGGTAAACGACTGCGTTCGCCAAATACTCGCAAGAAAGGTCGACATGCCCAACATAACGATGGACAAAATACCCATCGCCACAATAAGCTCCACCAAAGACATGCCCCGAGAAAACGAGCGTACCATACCGAAATTCCTACTCAATTATCACTCTCCTTCTCCGCATTACAACGGCGAAAGCGTCACCGCCTCCTCAACCAGTCCGCCGGATACCGTCACCGTCCCACCCTCATCCTGATACCCTGTTGCCGTAACCTCATAAGAATAGTCTTGAGAAAGAAGCGTGCTTCCCTCGTCATGCGGAAAATACACTTTGCCAAATTGATCCGTTGTCGATGTATGGTCATACCCGCTCGGATCCACCGGGTCAGACAACCGAACCGAAGCGTCCGGAACCGGAGACGTTCCATCCGTTACCGAAAAGAATGCGCCCGGACGAGTCGTATCTATCGCTGCCAATGTGAATGTATCCGGCGTTCCATCCGTGCCAACCGACACGGAAAATGCATCCAGAACAGCTGCCGGATCAAACTTCCAATAGAAATAGGTCGAGGGTGTAATCGATGCAGCATCAACGAAGTACGCGCCCGGCGGCGCATTCGAAAGCGAAACCTCTCCCGTAACCGATGTCGGGGAAAGCGAATACACCGGACTATTACCATCCGACGGGTTTGTCCCCAACAGTCGCCCGCCGGCAATCGAATAACTCACCGTATCGAGCGTATCGCCGGAAAGCACTTCTTTTGGAGAAAAAGTGATCGAGTACGATTTGTCCATCGTGAACGATACCGTCTGCAACTGACCCGACAAAATGGAAACATGTTTGTCAATCGGATCAAGCGTGGCGGTAGCGTCGCGCGTTTCAACCGGTTCATATCCGGATTTTGAAAGCGAGATCTTGTATCGCGGTGTTAATTTCTCATCGAGACCCACAAACAAACAGCTTCCGCTCTCAGTAATACACTGCGTCTGATCGCTGCTATCGAGATCTGTCACCGTCACAGTCGCCGAAGACACGCTCGTTCCACTCGAATCGGAAACATTCACGACAAGATTACCGCCGCCAGCGGTTGTCTCTATACCATCCGGAACAAATCGCGTTGTCAGACTGATAGACTGCGAACTTTCCGTCCCCCATGACACTTCCACAGTCACCTTCTTCGAATCATTGGGTACAACATCATTCGGCGATCCTCCAGCCGTCCCGTCGAAGGAATCATCAATATTCTGCACAATAGTCTTCACGACAAACGAAGATCCGGCGGAGGTTACCGTCTTCGATCGTTCACTCGCCGGAAGCGTCCCCCGAAGTGCGGTCGATGCCTCGTCTACAAATCCGACATCGGTATACGCAATATTTCGCAACTTCTCGAACTGCTCATTGGCAACCGCAACCGCCGCCAGTCGCCGCTTCGAATCCAGCGCAAGTCGAGCGCCATTCGAATACACCTCGTAGAAAGCAAGGGTGATAATCGAGAAGATCGCCAACATGACCAATCCCTCGATGATGGTCATGCCCTTCCGAGTTTTCTTGTTGAAAGTGAGAGACTGCATGTAAAAATCACACGAGAGGTTGCATGTACCGGCAGATTTAGGGCTTACGCGTTTGAGTACAATTCAGGGAAAACACGAGAAACGGCGTAAGCAGCATGCGATATACTGCGTCAAGTACCAGATCCGCCAGCTGGCGGATTGACGCCGAAATGTACCCAACGCGTAAGTCCTAAGATTCAAAAAAAGTACATTAAGAAGAAGAAACATCCGCTACTTAATATTCTCAAGCACGCTATACATCGGCTGAAGCATAGCAACCGCAAAAAACCCAACGCCACCGCCAATGAGGAGCATCAGTATCGGCTCGATAATAGACGACATGTTCTTGGTGATCTGCGTCACTTCGTCTTCATAAAACGTGGCGAGTTTCTCCAGTACCATCTCCGTCTTTCCGGTTTCCTCGCCCACCGCAATCATCTGCGGCACCAAAATCGGAAAGATTCTTGGATACCGCAAAATCACAACGCTTAATTCCGTCCCACGCTGTATTTCACCGATCGCCTCCAGAATTGATTTTTTGTACGCGTCATTCGAGAGCACGCGAGAAACAATACCCAGTCCATCAACCACCGAAACACCGCTTCGCAACAGCGAGCTGTAAATCCGCGCAAATCGCGCGCAGTTCACCTTGACGACGATATTTCCCACAATAGGCATATAGAGCAGAGAGATACTAAAGGCTCGCTTCCCGATTGCCGTTCCCAAGAAAATTTTTCCAACAACAAGTGCGCCGACAACAAGCGCAATACTCGCAATATAATGCCCGCGCAAAAAATCACTGATGCCAATAATAAAGACTGTCATCGCCGGCAGCTCCACGTCCATATCTTTGAACGTGCCGACGATACTCGGCAAAATATACGTCAACATAAGAACAGCGATGCCAACCATCGCCACCAAGATCACTGCCGGATAAATCAATGCGCCTTTCACCTTGCTCGTAATATCGTGTTCCTTTTCCAGCTGCGTCGCCAAAATCTCGAGCACCATCTCAAGATTCCCCGACACCTCGCCCACATACACCATGTTTACGAAGAGCTCATTGAACACGGCCGGAAACCGCCCCATGCCTTCGGAAAGCGTCTTTCCCGTTTGAATATCGGCATGAATTGATTCGAGGATACTCTGGAACTTCTTGTTTTTCGTTTGCGTACTGAGATTCTGAAGCGCGCGCGACATCGTAAGCCCCGACGACACCATGACCGCAAGATTCCGCGTAAAAACCATCTTCTCCTTGAGCGATACCGAGGCGAAGCGATCAAAAAATTTCACATGCACGCTCGATGACTCCTCTTCGATAACCTTGATCGAAGTCGGCACGAAATCTTCGGCAGCAAGCGCTGTCGCCACACCCTTCTCATCTTTTGCGCTCATTTCGCCGCCTTTCGATTCTCCCGTTTTGAGATTTTTTGCGGTGTAAAGATATTTCGGCATAATTCTCCAAAGAGATATGCCGAAATTATACCACAGTTTCGTCGAAGAATTTCAGATATGCGCCATACCCGTCTTTCTTGAGATCTTCTTTCGGAATAAATCGAAGCGCCGCAGAATTCATACAGTAGCGCTTGCCACCCCGATCGGCCGGACCGTCATCAAAGACATGTCCCAAATGCGAATCGCCTTTCTTCGACCGCACCTCTGTCCGCACTGCAGAAAGCGTCGCATCATCATGAAGCGAAATCGCATTCGAATCAACCGGCTTCACAAATGACGGCCACCCGGTACCCGAATCGTATTTGTCTGTCGAAAGAAAGAGCGGCTCGCCGGACACGACATCCACATAGAGTCCTTCGGCTTTGTTGTTACAGTATTCATTCTCAAACGGCCTCTCCGTCCCCGCTTTCTGTGTCACTTCATATTGAAGCGGCGAGAGTTTCGCCCGGAGATTTTCCTCCGACGGCTTTTGAAAGGAATCTGATTCCCGTGCTTCCACTGTCGACAATCCGCCGCGATGCGCCACAACAAACGCCTCGCGTCCGGATCCCTCTCGATACGCGCGATACCGAGCCGGATTTTTCGCAGCATATCCCTGGTGGAATTCTTCCGCTCGCCAAAATTTCACTCGCGGAAGAATACGAATAGCAAGCGGTTTGTCATAGATATTCTTTGCCTCCACCGTGCGCACCACATCCTCAGCGACACGCTTCTCTTCTTCGGTATCAAAATAAATAGCCGGCGCATATTGCGATCCGCGATCACCAAACGAACCGCCGGCATCCGTCGGGTCGCTGTAGAAAATAATATGCTCCACCAAACTCCGATACGAAGTCTTCGCCGGATCATACGTCACTTCGACCACCTCTCTATGTCCGCCTTCGGCATAATCCTCATACGTCGGAAACTCCGTAGTCCCGCCCGCATACCCCGACTCCACCTTGAGAATTCCTGTCAATTTCTCAAAATCCGCCTCCACACACCAAAA
>CAYQPQ010000021.1:0-17998 GCA_964420045.1 uncultured Bdellovibrionales bacterium
TTCTCACCAAGCGGCGCGACATTCACCTTTTTCATAGGTATATTCAGATTAACGGATTATCACTCTCTTCATTTTAAGAAAGCGATTGGCACTTGTCAAGGAAGAGTGCTAAAAGCATGCCCTACCCTCTTGCAATGGAATACACCCGCAACCTACAACGAAACGCTCACATCTTGTTCCATTCCAGCGCGAAGAATGCGAAGTGTTGCGACATCCCCTTGACTGAGCCTCCCTATGGCGACCGAAAGCGGATTGTCGAGATTAATCTCCTGTCCATTCACCGCGATGACAATGTCGCCAACGCGAAGCCCTGCTTTTTCGGCGGGCGACCCGGAGAGAATGGCGAGCCCTTGGCGCCCGGAAGGTGTCGTGAGCAGTGCGCCGCGATCCCGACTGATTGAATTTGCTATCGCATACGCCTTCGTAATGGAGATGTACGAAACGCCAAGATGCGGCCGACTGGAAAGCGTTCCGCGCACCTGCCGCTCAAGCGACGCCTTTACGGCGCTCCCCGGAAGCAGAAACGTCTCGAACTCGCCATTGCTCGGCGCATTGCCCACGATACCCACGAGATCGCCCTGATAATCAATCGCCGGACCGCCGAGATAGGGAGCAATCGTCGCCGCATCAACCGCATACACGCCCTCCCATCGCTCCGACGAAGCGACTGCTCCTCCGGCAATATTGAATGTCTTGTCCGTATTGCCCACCAGTCCAGTCGAATAACGATTGCGATATTCCTCGGACGTGTTGGCGATCAAAATAAGCTTCTTTCCCGCTCGGATGCCGTCCGGATCCGCAAATGAAATAGAGGGCAAATTAGAGGCGGCGATCGACAGATACGAAAGTCCAGTCAGAGAATCAGTTGCGACAAGCGTTGCCGGATAGCTCGTCCCATTGTAAAGGAACACCGTATACGAAGCGTTCTCGAGAAGCGCTGTGTGGAATGTCGCAATGAGACCGTCGTTCGTCACCAAAACGCCGCTCCCTTGGAGTGTCCCGAGATTTTTCGGCGCTTCCTCTCCAACTTTGGCAATCTCCGTATCACCCCCTCGTCGAACCGAGAGAATATTCACCACCGACGGAGACGCCGAAAGCGCGATAGTTTCCACTGAATCATCCTCTCGGATCATCACCTGCTCCGTCTTATTGATAATCACGGTATTCTCCGCCGCTTTCTGAAATATCCCCCACCGAGAAAGAAGGCTGTCCGCGGCGATTTTCGGAAGAAGCACGCGATCGGCAACAATGCCAGCAAACCCGCCAACCACGGCCATGCACGAAACAAGAAACCCATACCACGCGCACTTCTTTGCAAATACGTTCATACGACAAGATTCAAAGAGAAGTCCTTTCGGACACGCCACAATTATACCACTTATACCACCTGCAACCACTGAGCGCTCGAGAGCACTATCGCTGTCAAGAAAAGAATGAGTAGCACATGAACCGCCAGCCGCATTTTCGATATTCCGCCCGTCGTCTCCGCCTGAATACTCTCCCATATCGGAGAGGTAAACATAAGCATAAGCACGCCAGTTGTCAAGTACCCAAACGGCCAAAACGTCCCGATCCAAGCAAGTTGTGCAGCAAAAAATCCAAGAAGAAGTGAGTACAGCATCGCCTTCTCCCGCTCGGCACGGAACGAACGCGGGAGAATGGAGAGTCCCACCAAAAACGCCGAAAGTCCGCATGAAAGCATGAGCATGTATTCCGTAAATCGCTGGAAGTTTAGGAATAACCCCGAAAAAACGCTGAAAAGAAAAAACAGCGTCGTCATCGCCACGAGAGAAAGCATACTCTGCGCCGTGAGATCGCCGTCATACTGCCGCAACCGATAGATCCCAAGCGCCGCCACATAGAAAACAAGCGAACTCAGAAGAATAAAGATATGTTTCTCGCGAGGAGAGCTCACAAAAAACAAGAGAAACACCGTCGAAAACGAAAAGAGCGTCGGCACAATCGCCGAACTCGCCGACCCGCCAAACCGCCACGAGAGACGAAACGCTCCTCCGAGAAAAAGGAGTGCGAGTATCAAAAACCATTCCGGAAACATCGCCACCAATTCCAATGATCCGAAAAAGAAAATCGCAAACAGCAACAAAGACGCATGAAACAGCATAGACCCCCCGAAAAAATTCCCCGCCTGTCTTCCTCATCCTACTCTTTCCCCGCATCCGGATGCAAGCAGATCACGAAAGAAAACATTGCGACAAAAAAATTTACCATCAGTAAAGAAAAGAAAAAACGGTGTCCACACAACTATTGCAGACACCGCCCCCTATCCACTGATAGGAAATATTACTCGTCGAACGACTCAATACTGCATTGTCGCACCATAGAGGCAATCGGGTTTTTCTGCGCCAGAATGTTCAAAGCAGACAGAAAAGCATTGCCAGGCGAAAGCACTGTGGTAAGCGGGACATTACTTGGCAAAGCCAGGCTACTCCAGACATCATGAGGCTGACTTTTAACCGTAAGCGGAACCGCAATGACCGGCCAACTCGTCCGAGCAGCAAGCATCGGTCCCAAGCTGTTACTCATGCCAACCATCGCAAGTATAACCCCTCCCTCGGGATATTCAGCGAGAACCCTCTCAAGAACACAGAGACTCCGCATGGGAGACTTATGGCCAGAGGCCACGACATCGAGAACCGTCACACCAGGAATACCAGGAAAGTCGAAAGCATCATCTTTGTCTGATCCTCGCCACAAAACAATCGCCTGTCTCGGAACATAGAACCGCTCAACCAGCTTGGCAACGAACTCATACGCCCCTTTAATCTCATCCATGCCGGCATTCTGACGGAAGAGCTCTTTGGAAATTTCTCGCCAATCATGAGTCCGAAGGCGCCAGCTGTCATTGTCGATAACATCGGCCACACACAGCTTGCCATCCCGAGTCACGCCAAGCTCAATTTTGAAATCAATGAGTCGGCAACCCTGTTGCTGTGCCCAAGCATTCTCAAGAATCAAGAATGTCTTCCGAGCAATCTCCTCGATCCTTTCGATAGACACCCCTTGCGGCAAAACGGCAGCCCGGGTGATTTCCACTCCCAAAGAAGCGGTTGACTCCCACCCAGGAATCTTCGGATGACACAACTTCCAAATAGAATCCTCTGGATTCTCAATGAAGGGATCCTCAACATATCTCCCGGTTAGAGCATCCTTCGGCATCTGAGCTAGCACCAAGCCATCTAGTCCAAGCAATTTCCCGCCAGTCGTCTTGAGAAAAATCTCGAACACCAACCGATGGAAACGATATGGCGTGACACCTGCCTCTTTTTGAAAGCTCGGGTAGCGTTTCAGATAACTCCCAACTGCATAGCGTCGCATCACAACCTCAAGCGGAATCATATTGCACCAATCCGCCAGGAACTCCGTATCCGAAAGCTGGCGATCATAGGCAACAGGAATACCGCCCGCTTTCAAGAGCTCAAAAACCCGACAAGTGGTTGTTGTGGCTGCCACCGCCTTCCCATCAAGAATCCGAGTCTCATCAGAATTGTCGTTCTTGGTAAGATCACTCTTGCTACGAACAATGATCTGCCGATCATCATCCCCATAGGTGTAGAGTTCTTTAGTCTTGCCTTCGCCTACTAACATGGAACCTCTCCTCGCACTTCAATCTTTGGAAATTCATGGAATAAACTGCAGATGCAGTCCTAGAGATATTCGCCGTATTCGATGGTTAACAACACCTCCTTCGTTCAGTCGAGTTGTTAAAGAGAGAACCCCCAAAGGAACCAAAACCTTCAAAGGGAATGAAAGCAGAAGTGTTGAGCACTGTCAACTCGGGACTTCTTTATGTGACAAAAATAATTCCATTTTATCGACCAGTATGCCGCCCATATGCCTCCCCAACAAACCTCCTCACCCACACAATCGGGGCGACATGCGGATATCGGGCAAGCGCTTTGAGAGCAACATACACACTGATCACCAAGACAGCATCCCAGATACCGGAAGCGCGGCGAATGGCGAACGCATGAATCATGCCGAACACGAAAACCGCATACACAATCCTATGAAGCGTCACCCATTTTCTCTTGAGCAGGCGAAGAGAAATCGCATTGGACGTCAGCAAAAGTGGGAGTGTCAGAATATATGACACCACTCCGAAGAGTAAGACCGGCTCAATGCGAAGTGGCGAAGCAAGGTACGTCGCAAACGAAAGCGGGAACCACAGCGGATCCGTCAGATACCCGATACCGTGCACCGTCGCCAGATACGCAAAGAGAATACCAAGCTCCCGGCGCATGCCCAGCGACAGTTGAAAAATCGAGATCGGGAAAATTCTTGCAAGCGGACTCACGAAGAGAATGAGGACGAGAAGATTTCTCGACCACTCACCAAAGCTGTTGCGCAGTTCGGGGAAAAACAACCCAAAGAGACTCGCATGCGCGATCAACAAGAGAGCGATCTTTATCTCTCGATAATACCGCCGCACAAGTTTCGTCACACCCTCATGCGCCCAAAAAAACGGGCAAAGCAACAGATCCATAGCATTTCTCGAAAGATTATCGAAACAACCGAAAGAATAGTACGCACATATCCCAACAAATTTTCACCATTCCCACCGTCATTCCGAGCCACGCCAGCTGGCGGGGAAAAATCTCAAACCACAAAAAAGCTACCGTGTCTTTTAAGAGCCTATTGAAAATAAAAAAGATTCAAGCCGAAGAGAGTCCACCGAGCTTTTCCGGGAAAAATTCTTTTTTGCGGCTTTCGTACGAAGTGCAAGACAAGCAAAAAAAGAATTTCTTTCGGAAAAGCGATTTTTAACAAGCTCTAAGATTTCGCAAACCGTAGTTGGAGATTCCTCCACTTCGCGCCTTCTCCGCCAGTTGGCGGATCCAGTCGGAATGACAGAGAGAGAAAAACCCGCTATTTTTTCCGCACTTTTTCCGTCACCCAGAACTCGCCGAAGTACTTGCCGAAGAGGAGTCGCGTCTGCGAATCAAGCGCCGGAAACGCGGAGAGAAACGCCACAAACGGCGACAGTATCCACTGAAACAGCATGAAGAAATGCTTCGACCAGTGATACTTCGCCGGTCGCGGAGGAAGTGAAAATATGGAAAGCGGCACCGATACCACCATGCCAAGCATCGCGAGCGTCATAAGGCGCTGCGTAATGAGCGGCAAGTTGTGCGCCAAGACACTCTCGCGGAATGCGACCCCGCCCAAAACAAGCGGCAGCCACCCCAGAAACGCCAAAATAAACGAGGTCGTCGCCCACGAATAATGTCCCTCAAGCATCTCGAATGAGATGCGAAACTTCTTGAAGAAAGAAATATGTCGGTCGGGCCAGAGCGCACGCATCGTCACAGGAAAGTTTTCAATACCATACGCCCATCGACGATTCTGTTTGTACAAATTCACCACGGTTTTCCAATACGTATCCGAGAGAACCGCGTCGAGCGAAACCGGCAAGTGAATCGGACACACTTCGTAGTCGCCATGAAAATACGCAAGACACTTCCAATAGATATTGGAGTCCTCGCTAATCATATTGACCAGCCAAAAATCCACCTTGACCAGCGTGTCAAACGGCTCGCTGTGTGACGAGAATGTCACCATCTGCCGGCGCGTGCTCTGAAACAAGTGCCAAAACGACGACCCCGTCACCGCCAATCGCACAAATGCATTCGTATCCCAAATCGTATTGTGATACACCGGCATCGGCTGATACGCGCGCTGAAGTCGCTTCGGATTCGTCACATAGGCATACGTAAGCGCCGCGAAATATTCAGGATGCGCAATGCTGTCGCAGTCGAAATTCGAAAAGACCACGCGCGTATAGTCAATACTCCGCGCATCAAGATACTTCTGCAACTCTTTCGCCGCAAATTTCGCATTCGACGCCTTGCATTTCATTTCTCCCTCCGCCACCACATGCGTCGTCACCAAGAAATCGCGGAATACGCCGTCGAATTTCTTCTTGAGATACTCAACTTTCGCGAGGCGATGCGATTCCTCTTCGCGTTCCTCGGTCGCCAAAAGCACAATCATCTGCTCTTTGGGGAAGTTCGCTTCGGCGAGCGCACGAATCGACGGCTCGATAATATCCGCGTCCTCTCCTGCCGTCGGAAGAAGCACCACGTGAATCACGCTTCGCCAATCCATGATATCGTGTCCGGAGGCGACGAGCTGCCTCGCTTCGGCGATCGTCTCTTTCGTCCGTCGAATCTCCGCACTCATCGCGCGCCGATGACGAAGCGAGAAAATCGAAAGGTGCGAACGCGCATCTCGAAGATTTGAAAGGCGCGATTCCAATTCGCAAACAAACGCCGAAGGGTCAAGACTTTTCTGACACCGCTCCCACCAATCTATCCGTTTGGACCGCACCAGTCGAAAGTGCGCCCGCGTCGAGTAAAACGAAATGAACACAATGCGATAGAGCCAGTAGAGATCAAAGAGAATGATAATCACTGCCGCCCAGAGCGGCAAAAAAAACGAGATGGCAAACATCCCAAGGAGCGTCCCCCACGACAAAAGCCCGGGCACCATCTCGAGCGCCCGCTGAACTCGCCGCTTCTCCGGATCCTTCGTCTTCGGATCGGGAAATGAAAAACCGATTTCATCCATAAATATAGCCAAATAATACCCTATTTGAAGGAAAAAGACAAGAAAAAGCCGCATTCAAAATCAATTGAATTGCGGCATCGGACATTGAGAACGTTGTCTTGCTACGAAAGCAACACTCAGGAAGTTATGATGATTGTTCCAAGAACCCACTCAACAAAGAACTGAGCAGCCGTTTCCGGAACACCTTCTTCCCGAATCTTACTTATGATTAGGTCCCGAAGTATGCCACATATCACATCAGAACACTGGCATCTCAATACACAGTTACTCCAAGACATACAGAAGCGAATCAGAGGGAGCATTTCAGAATGAAAGGCAACGAGTTGAATCGGCGTTACCACTAGGACATTCCAAACGCCAGTATTCGCAACTTTGCTAATGTCCTGCTGGAGAATATACTCCTCCCACTTCCGATCATTTAACACGGAAGATGGGATGTTTACAACACATTCTTCAGACATCTCATTTCTCCTTCAAGTTGTTCGAGAACTACACTCTCTCCCTACCGTAAATTTCGGCAGGGATCACATTTATGTATACTTTTTTCAAAAGTTTTGTCAATATACCCCTGCAAGTTCCAAAACAAACCAGCCCTAAACGTGAAAACATATCACTTGCAGTGAGAAAAATTCATTCGTTCTCAAAATATCCGAACATTCCACGGTTATACCAAGAAAAAAAGTTTCATCTCCAAACGACCCTTCAACTTTCGCAGTCACATGAACTCTCCTTCTTTCTTTGAGTTTAAGGTACTTCCCCGCTATACTGGAATCATTCCGGCAAGCGTCATGTTTGTATACACTTTTTCTTTTGTTTTGTCAATATGATTCGGAAATTCCCTGACGGCTTCTTGTGGGGCGCGGCAACGGCGTCGCATCAGGTGGAAGGTAACACGACCAATGACTGGTCACAGTGGGAGAAAGAAAATGCCGAGCGCCTCGCCGCAAAGGCCGCCTCCGAATTTGGACACCTCCCCGGCTGGACGGAGAAGTTTGGCATGGAAGCCGCGCGTCCCGAGAACTATATTTCCGGCATTGCGTGCGATCACTATCACCGCTACGAAGAAGACTTTGATACCGCCAAGGAGCTCGGTCACACCGCCTATCGATTTTCCATCGAGTGGTCGCGCATCGAGCCGAAAGAAGGCGTTTTCGACGAACACGAACTCGAACACTACCTTGCTGTCGTTCGATCGCTCCGAACGAGAAATATCGAGCCATTCGTCACCCTCTGGCACTGGACACTCCCCCCTTGGCTCGCAAAGCGTGGAGGCATGCTCGCTCCAAAATTCCCGGAATACTTCGCCCGCTACGCCGAAAGGGTCGCGTGCGCACTCGGAAGCGATGTGACATTTTGGATCACCCTCAATGAACCCGACGTTGTAACCGGACACGCCTATATTAAAGCTCAGTGGCCACCACAAGAAAGAGGACTTCTGAAATATATCCGAGCCAACCTGGCACTGATTGAAGCGCACAGAAAAACATTCGCCGCAATCAAACAACACAATCCAAACGCACAGATCGGCATCGCCAAGCATCAAGTCTCCTTTGAGCTTAAACGAAACACGTTTATTAACCGTTCCCTTCGACGAGTCTCGCACTATTTCTGGAATAACTGGTTCCTCAATCGCATCGACACTACACAGGACTTCATCGGACTCAATCACTACAGCCGAAATGTTATCAATAACGGCTTCAACAAAAACCCAAACGAACGCCGCACCGATATCGGCTGGGAATTCTATCCCGAGTCTATTTATCAAGCACTCATAGAATTGAAACCGTATGGCAAGCCGATATATATAACGGAGAACGGTCTCGCCGATCGAAGCGATTCACTCCGACAAGAATTCTTGGCGCGTTCACTCGCATCCGTTCACCGCGCAATAGAAGATGGCGCCAATGTCAAAGGCTACCTCCACTGGTCGCTTCTCGACAACTTCGAATGGGACAAGGGCTTCTGGCCCTGCTTCGGTCTGGTGGAAGTCGACCGAAAAACCCTTGCCCGCCACATCCGCCCGAGCGCCCAATACTACGCAAAGATCTGCCAAACAAACTCGCTCACCACTCCCGATTAACCCTTGCGTCACCGCCTTTTTGTGCTACAATCCCAGAAAGCCAATCGGCTTTTGTTTTTGTCTTCCGGTCCCATCATCCCCGCCCGCAACGCTTCGCGTAGCGATGCTGACAGGTATAGACTTGCACTCGAATATTACGAAGCCTACACAACAAAGAAACTTGCCAGAAAAAGAGAGCTAGAACTCAAAAAGAATAGTTTCAAGAAACGAGAACTTTTTGAGAGAATCAGCGAATAATCTGGCCCCATCGTCTATCGGTTAGGACATCAGGTTTTCATCCTGAAAAGAGGGGTTCGACTCCCCTTGGGGCTACTACAATGTCTTTATCAGCACCACAGCACTGATTTATCGTATATATAAGCCAACGGGTGGTTGCAAAACCTTTTCCACGCATACACGCATATAGGTAATTCCATCAGGTAAAACCATTTTTTGGAACCTTGGCGTAAGATTTCCTAGCATTGTTTACAAAAAGCTTCATGACATTTAACCAAAATCAAAATGGAAAGCTTAAATAACGAAAACCAAAATGATTCACAGATTATCTTTACATCAGTGGAGCAATCAGGGGCAGTTAGCCTAAAGAGTGCTTGGCAACTATTAAAAGAGTCTTTGGCATTATTTCGTTCCAATTTCAAGACACTGCTGATTATAATGCTCTTGCCAGTTTTCTTTAATTTGGCGTTGAAGGGAACGCAATTGCTCTCAGTAACTTCTGAGACACTATCGCAATCATTATTATTTTCAATCTTAAAAGTGTTAGTATGGCTTGCCTCTCTCTATGTCGGGGCAATTTCAACACTCACAGTTGTATATTCAATTAAAGATGGAACTGGAGCAAAAGAATCTTATTCAAAAGCAACAAGCAATAGTATTGCCTACATACTGATGATTTTATCTGGTTCATTGGTTCTTATGGGCAGTTTTATGCTTTTCATCATACCGAGCATTCTGTTTACGGTTTGGCTAAGTTTGATTATTTTTGTTTTTGCATTTGAGAGCACGAGGGGCTTAACTACATTGCGAAGAAGTAAACAGCTTATTCAAGGAAATTTTTGGAAAATAGTGTGGCGGACATTCATTTTTATACCAATAGTTGCAGTGATTCTTTGCATACCATTTATAATTCTTGGCGTTATATTTGGAGATAAATATAATCTGATAGCTTCAGGAGTTTTATTGCTAATTTATCCAATTGTTCTAATTTTTGAACTCCAACTATACAAAAATTTAGCCGAAATAAAAAAAGACTCCTTTCTTGAGGAACCTAAAAAAATACAAAGATTCGGCTATTATTTTGTGATGGTAATCGCCATTCCTGTTTTTTCTGCCTTTGCATTGCTTCAAATACTTAACCTAAGTGCATATGATATTCCAAATCCAAATGATGCAGATCTTCAGCTGCAAACCTTAAGCATTCCAAAACAAGACAACGCCTTTTATGTACTCTTAGAAGCTAAGGATAAGATATTCTTGCCAGAAGATAAGCTAGTCAAGGGCTTGGATGATTCCGTTGCTCAAGAAATTATACAAAAAAATGAGGAGGCACTAGCTTTGCTTGATAAGGGTGTTTCGCTACCAGTTTTTCAACAGCCAGAATTGCAAGATCCAAAAAATTTCAGTGCAAGTCAGATAGTTACAAGTGTTTCGTTCTTGCGTAATTTGGCAAGAGTGAACTCAGTAAAGGCTATGGCTTTGCAAAGTCAAGGAAAAGGCAAAGAAGCGCTAGATCAATCAATGAAAACGATCAAAATGGCTCAGATGATTCAGGATTCACAAGGGCCACTTATTAACTATCTTATAGGCTTAGCTGTTAAAGAGATCGGATTGAGTAATTTTCGTGACCTTGTTCAAAATTCCAACCTTCAGCCATCAGAATTATTAAGCTATGAATCGCAGTTAGATAAATACAAGGAAAGCAGACTTTCTCTGCAAAAAGCTTTGAGATCTGAATACATAATGCTTATTAATACGAAAGAAACAAGTATAGACCCTGTATTTCGTAGAGAAAAACCCAAAGAGGATAGCAATGAACTATTACGGGACATTCCGCAAAATGTGGTAGTTGGAAACATTTTCTACTACCAACCCAACAAAACAAAACTTCTTTTTGCCCAAGTGTACAGAAATATGATAAGCAATGCAGATAAGAAAAATTATAGCCTTATAACTAGTACAGAAAAAATGCCCGTAAATTGGACTATCGTGTTTCAAAATAACGCTGTTGGAAAAATTATTTCCAACGTCATAGATGTTTCTTTTTCTAGTCTGTATGAAAAAAGATTTCAGGAAAATTTCTCAGTAAAAGGAACTCAGCTACTCGTAGCGTTAAGAGCTTACAAGCAGACCACTAGCAATCTCCCAGACTCTTTGACAGATCTTGTCCCAAGTTATCTACCAGAACTCCCACAAGATCCTTTCGATGGCAACGCTATAAGATATTCAAAGGAAAAGGGCATTATTTATTCAATAGGCAAAGATTTACAAGATAATAATGGAAATATATCATCAGACGATTGGAGGCAAGGAAATGACCTAGGATTCAAGATTGCATTTTAAGCTGAGCTTCCCCACCTCTTCAATTCTTCTATAATCAGGTTCCAACTGTTGAATAGGTACTACTTTCTATGATCCTCACGATCGAAACATCGTGCGATGAAACAGCCGCCGCCATTGTCGAAAAAGACAGTGGCGGCGTTCGCGTACTCTCCAGTATTGTCTCCTCGCAAATCGCCATCCATGCGCCATGGGGCGGCGTCGTACCCAACCTTGCTGCACGCGAACATACGAAGAATATTGTGCCCGTCATCGAAGCAGCGCTTCGAGAAGCACATGTCACCATCGGACAACTAGAAGCCATCGCCGTAACCGAAGGACCCGGACTTGCCCCAGCGCTTCAAATCGGTGTCACGGCCGCAAAGACACTCTCCTATCTCTGGCAAAAGCCACTCCTCGGCATTCACCACATCGAAGGACATATCTACGCAAACTTCATAGAAGAGCAAGGAACAGGAAATAACAAGCAAGCCACCATACAAACCCGAAGCCATCAGTTAAAGGCTATAAGCTATAAGCTAAAAGCTAAAAGCCATACGATCAACTTCCCCCTTCTCGCACTCGTTGTCTCGGGCGGACACACCGAACTCGTTTTGATGCGCGATCATTTCACCTATGAAATTCTCGGCGAGACGGAAGACGATGCGGTCGGCGAAGCCTTCGACAAAGTAGCAAAAATGCTCAGTCTTCCCTATCCCGGCGGACCAGAAATCGCCAAAAGAGCAGATGCCTTCCGAAAGAGCATCGCCTTCTCATTGCACAGCTCAGCAACCTTTTCTTTCCCGCGCCCGATGAAGGAAAGCGGCGACTATCGATTCTCATTCTCCGGACTCAAAACCGCGGTGCTCTACTTTTTGAAGAAACATGCGTCGCAAAAACAAGAAGAAACTTTCATACATACCGTCTGTTACGAATTCCAAGAAGCGGCGCTCGATGTCCTCCTCGAAAAAACTCGTCGTGCACTCACGGAACACCGCCCCAAGACCGCCATCATCGCAGGTGGCGTCTCAGCAAATACCGAACTCCGCCGCCGCATGAGTGAAATGGTAGCGCAAGAGTTTCCCGAAACGCAGTTCCTCATGCCGCCTTTCGAGTATTCGCTCGACAATGCCGCAATGATTGGCGCCGCCGCCCTCTTCCGTTGGGAACACCTCGAGAGCGACAGGAAACGCCTTGCCCTCACCTCATGGCGGACACTCGTCGCCAATCCCGCTATGCCGCTCGGGAATTGAAGTTTTCCACATCCAGTGCTACCATTTCCCCATATGAAGCCGGAAATCACCAAAACATACGAACCGAAAGAATACGAAGACGCCACCTACCACACTTGGGAAAAGAGCGGGTTATTCAACCCGGATACCCGCATCGAAAAGAAAATGACCGCACCGGACGCGCCGCCATTCTCTCTCGTACTCCCACCACCAAATGTGACCGGCACACTTCACCTGGGCCACGCTGCTATGCTTGCGATCGAGGATATCATGACGCGTTACCATCGCATGAAAGGCGACCGAACTCTCTGGCTCCCCGGCACCGACCATGCCGCTATAGCAACACAAGAAAAAGTGGAGCGACTTCTTTGGAATGAGGAACACAAAACTCGCCACGACCTCGGACGCGAAATCTTTCTTGACCGTGTCAAGAAATTTGCCCGGGATTCGCATGACACCATTGTCAATCAGTGCAAAAAAATGGGGGCCTCGCTCGATTGGTCTCGCGAAGCCTACACACTCGACAATGCAAGGAATCGTGCAGTCAACGAAGCTTTCCGGCGAATGTTCGAAGATGGGATTATTTACCGCGGACCGCGCATCGTCAATTGGGATCCGAAATTTCAGACCACAGTCTCTGACGATGAGGTTGAGCGAAAGGAAGAGCAAGCGCCGTTCTACTATTTGCAATACGGACCGTTTGTCATCGGCACCGCGCGCCCCGAAACCAAATTCGGCGACAAATACGTCGTGGTACATCCGGACGATAAACGCTACGCCGCCTACCGACACGGGCAAACAATAGAAAACATAGAGTGGATCAACGGAACGATAACCGCCACCGTCATCAAAGACGAGGCAATCGATATGAATTTCGGCACCGGCGCCATGACCATCACGCCCTGGCACGACGCCACCGACTTCGATATTGCCGAACGTCACCATCTCGACAAGGAACAAATCATCGGCTATGACGGCAAGCTCCTCGATATCGCCGGTGAATTTGCCGGCATGGACATCGCCGAGGCACGAACTAAGATCATCGAAAAGCTCAAAGCGAAAGGACTCGTCACAAAAACCGACGAGAACTACATCCACAATGTCGCCATAAACAGCCGCGGCGGCGGCATAATCGAACCGCAGATCAAAGAGCAATGGTTTATTGATGTCAACAAAGAATTCAAGCGCAATGGAAAGAACGTAACCCTCAAATCCCTCATGCAAAACGCCGTCCGCTCCGGCGACGTGGATATCATCCCCGAGCGCTTCAAGAAAACCTATTTCCATTGGATCGACCATCTCCGCGACTGGTGTATCTCCCGCCAAATATGGTTCGGCCACCGAATACCGGTGTGGTATCGAAGTGAGGAGATATACTGCGGAATCGACGCTCCGAAAGGCGACGGGTGGGAACAGGATCCCGACACGCTCGACACATGGTTCTCGTCCGGGCTCTGGACATTTTCGACGCTCGGCTGGGGTTCGGATGATAAGCAGTGGGATCGAGAGAAAATCTATCATCCGACATCCGTTCTCGAAACCGGCTACGATATTCTTTTCTTCTGGGTGGCACGCATGATACTCATGTCTGAGTATCTCCTCGGCGAGGCGCCGTTCAAGACCGTCTATCTTCACGGACTCGTGCGCGACGAACAAGGTCGCAAGATGAGCAAATCTATCGGCAATGTTATTGATCCGCTCGAAATGACCACGCGGTACGGAACCGATGCCGTGCGACTTTCACTCGTAATCGGCGGAACGCCGGGAAACGATATTCGCATCGGTGAAGAAAAAATCGCCAGTTTCCGGAATTTTACCAACAAGCTCTGGAATATCGGGCGCTATGTATTGCAACACACCACGGACAGCAAGAAACAGGCAGCCAGTACAAATACGGAAGATGGAAAATTGAAGATGGAGGGAGGATCAGACGCGGATGCGTGGATTCTCTGTCGACTCAATGACACTATCCAAGAAGTAACCCGCCTTATTGAAAACTATCAGTTCTCACTCGCCGGAGAGACGTTACGCGACTTTACCTGGAATGAGTTTGCCGACTGGTACGTAGAGATTCACAAAGTGGAAAAGAACGACGCGATACTTCGATACGTTTTCGAAACGCTGCTCACGCTCTGGCACCCCTTTATGCCGTTTGTCACCGAAACACTGTGGTCGAATCTCGATAAAGATACTCTGCTTCTCGGTACCAAATGGCCCGCAACGCAAAGCATCCCCGCACAACACAGAGAAAAAGCGGCTACGTTTTCTCACATCAGAGAAATAATCACCGCGATCCGAAATGCCCGATCCGAACACCGCATTCTTCCAAAACAGCCTCTCAACATCGTTATCACCAGTGCAAACAGATCATCCCTCGAGCAAAACCGCGAAATTATACGACATTGCACTCTCGCTCATTCTATTTCCTTTGACCAAGAGACGCCAAATCCGCACTCAAATATCCTACAGATAATAGTAGGGGAGACGCGCCTCTCAATGACTTTTGAACAACATGTTGATCTCAACAAAGAGAAAGACCGTCTCGAAAAAGAAATTGCGCAACTCGAACAACACATAAAGAGCACTGCCGATCGTCTCGAAAATACAACATTCATCGAGAAGGCTCCGCCGGAACTCGTGAAAAACACCCGGGCACTCCTTGCGAAACAGCAACACAAGCAAACTGAACTCACATCGGCACTGACGGCGCTCTTATGATCTACGCAATTATTCGCGGATGGCTCGCCGGCATGGCAGTGCTCCTTATCGAAATTCTTCTTGGCGCCATTCTCTTTACCCCGGGATTCCCTTCACCCCCCCTTTCAACCGCATTCGCATTTTCGATTTCTTCGATCATTTGTATCGCTCTTCTCGAAGAAGGATTGAAATTCCTCGCCCTTCGCGGCATTAGCAGTGAAACCGTACCATTCTTTCGCAACGCGATATTCAAAGGATTTCTCATTGGTTTCGGTTTCGCACTCTTTGAGGTATGCATCAAGATTCTTTTCTCTTCGGACACATCAAACGGCAATCCACTCATACTTGGCGCGTTCAGCAGCTCATTGCTCCATATTGCAACCGGAGGAATGCTCGGTGCCGCGTGGTTTTCTCGGGTCAAACGCAAGCCGCTTTACATATTTTTCTCCTGGTTTTTCTTGGCATTCGTCGCACATGTGTTTTACAACGCATTCCTCGCCCCCATACTATTTAATCGATTTTCATAAAAAAACTCCCGCGCCTTTTTCTTGCGAATTTTCTCGGTTTCGGTATACTGTACGTATCGCGTCTAATTGGTAA
This sequence comes from uncultured Bdellovibrionales bacterium, assembly GCA_964420045.1. GTDB lineage: Bacteria > Patescibacteriota > Minisyncoccia > Moranbacterales > UBA1568. The sequence goes on from CAYQPQ010000021.1 coordinate 15,733, forward strand.
TTCCGCTGGCAAAACAAATCTATGACAAAAACAAAACAATCCTTTTTCGAACGACTCACCGGCGCCCGATCAGTCGATGAACCGGTATCGCAGGTTCCTGTTTTTGAGGAATCCTCAGAAGAATTTATCGAGACATACGGTGCGCCCGAAACTCCGCACATGACACATATGGCACTTCCCGAAGAATCCGAATGGACCGGCAACGCCCCGGGAAACCAAAACGACACTATCGCACAAGACGATGCCGAAGGGCAGCTCACTATCGATGTCTACCAGACGGATGATGCCATCGTCATCAAGTCAACCATCGCCGGCGTCAAGCCCGAAGACCTCGATGTCGCCATCAACAACGACATGGTCACCATCAAAGGTGAACGGAAAAACGAAGAAACGGTCCCTGATGGAAACTACTACTACCAAGAATGCTATTGGGGTCCATTTTCCCGTTCCATACTGCTCCCGGTTGATATTATTTCCGACAAAGCAGAGGCTTCACTCAAGAATGGTATACTTTCAATTCGCCTTCCAAAGGCTGACACAACCAGAATCAAGCGCATTCAAGTGCGCGGGTTCTAGTTCCTTCTTCGAAAGCAAATACCCAAAGCCCGGCTTGTCTTTCTTTGCAAGCCGGGTTTCTCCGCCCGAAAAGAATTCCCCGCTATGACAATAAAAGCATTGCTCTTGTTCTCTGTTTCCTTCTTCTGTTTCGGAACAGGCGTTTTCCTGTACCCGGAAAATGCAGAGGCAGCATCGTCCATTCCCTTCTCATTACTTCCCCACACACTCTCAATCTCCTGGGAAAACAACGAAAGAATAGTTTCACAAGACACGATCGCCGCGTGGATTCACCCAGCCGGTTCACTCCGATTTCAGACAGGAAGCCAGACTGAAGCACTCTCACCAGCACATTGCCCATGGGCCGTTGCATTTTGTGACTTCTCCCTCACGGCGCAAGCGCGCTTCTCCATCCGTTCCGAAACAACCTTCTCCTTCGACGATACAGCTACCCAACAATTTCTTGAACAACTCCGCGCAGAGACTCGCGAGAACCCGATCGACGCCGTCTTCACCGCCGGAGAAAACAACACGGTCTCCGCTTTTGCCCCAAGCCGAGACGGCCATGAAATCGATGTTCCCGCCAGTATACAAATTCTCAAAGAAGCACTGGCAGCGTCTCATGGCGAAGAAATATCCGTAACCCTCCCAACGAATACTCTTTCGCCGCACATAACTTCGACAGATGCCGATCGCCTCGGCATCACACAATTCCTCGGAGAAGGCAGGACTAGCTTCGCTGGTTCTCCAAAAAACCGCATCTTCAACATCAAGCGCGCCATGGAGCAGTTCCAAGGAGCCATCATCGCACCCGGAGAAGATTTCTCCTTCGTGAAGCGGCTCGGTGAAGTCGACGGCGAACACGGCTATCTTCCCGAACTCGTTATCAAGCGAGGGCAAACCACGCCAGAATTCGGCGGCGGCATCTGCCAGGTTTCAACAACGCTCTTCCGTGCCGCACTCAATACCGGGCAGAAAATAACCGAGCGGCACAACCACGCCTACCCCGTCAGTTACTACAAACCCTATGGCATGGATGCCACCATATATGTTCCCAAACCTGATTTTCGATTCACAAACAATACCCCCGGACACATCCTCCTTCAGGTCGCCATCGAAGGAAGTGAGCTCGTCTTCCGATTCTATGGCACGCCCGACGGACGGCGCATTTCCATAGACGGTCCGCACATCCTCGAACGCTCACCGGACGGCGCCATGAAAACTATCTTCACCCAGACCGTCCTTGCCGCAGACGGATCAACAATGATCGACGACTCCTTCAAAAGTTCCTACGATTCCCCAAACAAGTACCCACATCCCGGCACAGAAACCTATACCGAAAAACCCAAGAACTGGTCAGAGAAACAATGGAGCTCGTACGTGGCAACCGGAACCCTCCCGCGTTGACGAAGCACGTGCACTTTGCTAGGATTCCAGTACTTCTCCCCCGAGGAGAAGGTGTTGTTTTCAGACACAGAACACGGGCGCGCATAGCTCAGCTGGTAGAGCAGTTGGCTCTTAACCAAACGGTCGGGGGTTCGAATCCCTCTGCGCGCACTGAGACCGGAAAATCAAAGGGTTCGTCACATCATCCGACGGGACGTCCGGTTGGATAACCGGACGAATCACCCTGTGCGCACTGACAACACGCCCCGATAGCTCAACGGATAGAGCAGGGCTCTTCTAAGGCCTTGATGGGGGTTCGATTCCC
>CAYQPQ010000022.1:0-17335 GCA_964420045.1 uncultured Bdellovibrionales bacterium
AGAGACCTGTGTTTTTGGTAAACAGTCGCTTGGGAAACTTTCGCTACGGCCCACCTTGCGACCGGCAAGGCATATTGCAAACTTACGCCTAGCTTTTTTGCCGAGTTCCTTAACGAAGGTTCTCCCGTTCACCTTGGGCTACTCGCCCAGTCCACCTGTGTCGGTTTTAGTACGGTTATGAACACACGAACCTGAGAAGTTTTTCCTGGCACCCTGCTCCTCTTCGTTCATCCGAATAAATCCGGACGTCCAGAAATACCTTGGGAGAATGCCGGGCGGATTTGCCTGCCCGACGCCCTCAATATCTCTACACAAATCCAATAATGCGCGAAGAATACTAGAATGCGTCACTCCATCGAATGTGTTCTATAGTATCGGAATATTAACCGATTTGCCATCGACTACGCCTTTCGGCCTCGCCTTAGGACCGACTAACCCCGGGACGATCGCCGTTGCCCGGGAAACCTTGGACTTTCGGTGTGCATGGATTTCACATGCATTGCGGTTACTCATGCCAACATTCTCACTTCCCTGCGCTCCACGCCATCTCGCGATGCACGCTTCAGCGCACAAGGAACGCTCTCCTACCGATTCTTTACTTGCAAGCAAGAAAGAATCCCGTATCTTCGGTACTCTGTTTAGCCCCGTTACATTTTCGGCGCGAAGTCTCTAGACTAGTGAGCTATTACGCACTCTTTAAAGGATGGCTGCTTCTAAGCCAACCTCCTAGGTGTCCAAGAAACTTCACTTCCTTTTCCACTGAACAGAGATTTGGGGACCTTAGATGACGATCTGGGCTGTTTCCCTTTTGAGCGCCGAGCTTAGCCCCGGATTTCTGACTGCCGCGGTACGGGTATCGGGCATTCGGAGTTTGGTTGAAAATCCTACGGTTGCCCGCGAATTCTCATCCAGTAGCTCTACCTCCCGACCCTACTTCCGCGACGCTAGCCCTCAAGCTATTTCGGAGAGAACCAGCTATCGCCGAACTCGATTGGAATTTCTCCTCTACACACAAGTCATCCCCGAGTGTTGCACGGCTCGTGGGTTCGGGCCTCCACGAAGTTTTACCTTCGCTTCACCCTGCTCATATGTAGCTCGTCCGGCTTCGGGTCTTGTCCACGCGATCATAAACGCCCTTATCAGGCTCGCTTTCACTACGCCTCCGGAAGTTCTCTTCCTTAGGCGACCACGTAGAGCAAACTCGTTGGCTCGTTCTGCAAAAAGCACGCCGTCACCCCGCACCAATTTCAAGTACAATCCTGCCATCATTGAGAAATGAAAGCGAAACGGCTTCGCCTTTCACATCTACAAAAACACAGAACTATTCCAAAAATTGGTGCGGGGCTCCGACTCTTCGTTAGCGACATGGTTTCAGAAACTATTTCATCTCCCTCACCGGGATGCTTTTCACCTTTCCCTCACGGTACTCGTTCACTATCGATCTTGAGCAATATTTAGCCTTGGAAGTTAGTGCTCCCGGATTCAGACGGGGTTTCTCCGGCCCCGCCCTACTTGAGAATATATGCATCGCCTGTTTGTTTCTTTCGCGTACGAGACTTTCACTCTCTGTGGTTGGTCTTTCCAGTACCATTCCGCTAGAAAAAACATGTGCGACCCCGTTCAACCGAGTCCATATACCTCGCAACCCCCAGTGCCCGAAGGCGTTGGGTTTAGGCTGTTCCGCGTTCGCTCGCCACTACTGACGGAATCTCTATTGATGTCTCTTCCTCCTGGTACTAAGATGTTTCAGTTCCCAGGGTACGCTTCACCATCCTATGTATTCGGATGTGTGATATCCCGCACCAATTTCAAGGACAATCCTACTGTCATTGAGACACGAAAGCGAAGCGGCTTCGCCTTTCATATCTCCAAAAACACAGGATCGCACCCAAAATTGGTGCGGGATGGGTTGTCCCATTCGGAGATCCCCGGATCAAAGTCTGCTTGGCGACTCCCCGAGGCTTATCGCAGCCTCCTACGTCCTTCATCGCTTGCTCAAGTCTAGGCATCCACCATGCGCATGTGTAACCGCTTTTCATTGTTGTCCGAGAAACCCTCTCTCTTGCGAGAGAAGAGCCTTTCGGACATTCGGTTGCCGATCAGGCAGTTTTTACCCGACCGGCGTATCGCTTCACCTACTCTCTTGTGCCTGCCATTTTCCCCGCATTCCGCGTTATCGAAGAAAAGTGGCAAGTCCGAATTGTCAAGGTGAATTTCTGCGGAAACGGAAGTCTCCCCATGCGAGGACTCGGCGTTTCGGCACAAAGGATGTTTCGAGAAAAAAACGCTGGAGAAAGCTGTTTCTCCGTACGTAGCGTTCATCATAGCAAATGAAAACAGATTGTCAAGCACCGGGTCGCGAGACTATAGAAACGCTCCCGATATCGGGAGCGTTTCTATCGAGAAAAACCAAGATCGACTTATGGCGCGGGGGTTTTCGGTGTCTCGGGGGATGCTGGACTCGACGGCACTTCGGGTGCCGGAATCACGGCAGGCGTATTGGTTACACCCTCGGCAGCCGGTGGTATCTCTGTCGGCGCAGATGAGGTTGATTGCGCCGGGATATCCGATGCGGGCTTTGTCAGGTTTCCCTTTCCGCTCTTTACATTATCGATAAGTGTGTTAATTTGCTTTCGAGTTTCGGCATACTGATCATCTTTGAAGATATCGATGAGCTTCCCATAGGTATCGAGAGCTTTATCGGTCTTCTTTTCTCTTTCATAGACAAACCCGAGATTCAACAGAATATTGACATTGTTCTCGTCACGCTTCAAGGCGTCAAGAGATACCCTTTCCGCCCGATCAAGGTCCTTTTCCGTACCTCGGCCCTGGAGGATTCTCGCCAAGTGGAAGGAAACATCGGAGTTCGGGCCAATCGAGAGCGCCGTCTCAAGATCTTTCACCGCGCCATCAATGTCACCAAGCGCTTCTTCCGTAAGTCCGCGATTCAAGTAACCGGCCGTAAAGTCCGGTTTTTTCTCCAGCGCCGTGTCAAAGTAACTCTTCGCTTCGTTCAGAAGATCCGTTCGAGCAGACTTTTTGTCGTCACGATTGGCAAGGACGCGATCTATCAAACCAAGCTTCACATAGAAATTCGGATTCTTCGGCTCGAGATCAAGCGCGCGGTGATACACTTCGCTTGTGCGTGCCAAGACATCCGGATCCGACCCCGCAAGAAGGCTCACATTTTCATAGACCTGCCCCGACACCTCATAGACCAGAACATCATTTGGCATGCGTTTTGTCGCTTCATCGACGAGCGGAATCACACTTCGCTCGACCGTCGACTTTATCATATCAAGGTTCCGCTCTTCTTCGGGTTTTGCCGCTTCCGTATTGACGAGCGACATATACATCTGCCCGAGTGCCGCATAGTAGCGTCCTTCATACGGCATGAGAGAAAGCGAGCGCGCCATCGAAGCGAGCGCATCGGAATTCACCTCAACTGACGCCAAGCGACTCGCCTGCCCGGCGCGCACATCAGCCAAGAACGCCTTCCCGACAAATGCAAAAAGAAATGCAACACCGGCAGAGACCACCATAAAGATAAAGGCGAGTGCGAGGGCGAATTTCGGCGACGCCTTCAGCGAAAGACGAATAGCGTCCTCCCCTTGACCGCTTTCCTCCAAGAGAACAGGAATGGCAAGAAATAGGAGCAACATACCATAGATGAATATCGGTCCTTCAATCGGCATCCGAAATATCGCCACCACAAAAACCAGCGCTGACGCCCAAATGCCCAGAGAAAATATTTTGTTCCGTTCTTTCTCGTGGGAAAGTCCAACAAACCCAACACCGAGAAACACGAGAAAGAAAATGAGAAAAAAGAACCCTCCCACCACGCCGACCGTAGTGAGCATTTCCAGGAAAAGATTCCCGCTTTGGTAGAATCGGAAACTGCTCTGAAGTCCCTTATTCAAACTGTCCGGCTTATACAAAGAGAAATCATAACCATAGGTCGCCGGACCCGAACCGACTATCAGCCGCTCTTTCAGCGCATCTTTGGCTATCATCCACGATGACGACTGATCAAGCGCCACTTCGGGAAGGATTGTTGTTTTCTTCGAGATGAACGCATTTCCTTGATTGTCAATCATGAGAAAAACCAGCACAAGCACGAAGAGCGCCATTGGCATCCAATTGAACCTGTCTCCCAGGCGAACCACTTGCGCCAGCACATAAATCAGGAAAAAGCTCACACCAATCAAAACGGGAAGCCAGGGACTAAACGCATAGACCGCCATGAGAATATACACGTCCAGGAGAATGCCGACCGACAACGCCACGATGCCAACCCAAAACGCCCAAGTTTTTTCTTTAAACACCTGGAAGAGCGCGATAACGCCGATCAAGAAAATAGGCAAGATCATGCCAAAGAAAAGTGTAAGCGAACGCATCGTACCAAAAAGACTCAGGGGTGCGTATTTCAGCAAAGCTCCCGGCAAAAACTGTAGACCAAAGAAGGCGAGCGCTGTCCAGATCGCAACCAGCACTCCGGACACAAGAATAGCACCCAATAAAATTTGAAAACGCCGCATATTCACGTGACTCGCGATAAAGAAGTATGCGAGCGTAAGCGCCGTGATACTGAGAAATCCTCGTGACGGATCACCAAAGAACCCCCACAGACTATGCCATTTATCTACCGAGAAGAAACAGGATATTCCAACCGTCGCCCACAAGAGAAGAAGCGGGATATCAAGCGGCGTATGGCGAATACGAAGTTCGCCGGTCACAATCGCCTTCGACACCCACCCTACCAACCCGAGAAGCAGCCAAAAGTAGAAATAGATTTGCTTCTCAAAAACAATTCCTTGAAGTGTCAATGAAAGAAAGAAGAGTGGGAATCCAAAAAAGATCATGAAGAGGCTCGTTGTCGCAAGTCCATCCAAAAACTTTGCCATCCAAGAAGCACGAGGAGACGCTCCCTTTATGCTCTCGCTCCCGTCTCCAGCCAATGCTGACGCTCCCCGACCGAGGAAGCTGTGCATACCGGTCCGAACAGGCGTTGACGGTCGAGTTGGAAACTCAGGCGTCGGACGAATCGCTTCGCCATTCCGAGCCCCGAACCGAATAGATGTGTCTTCGTTCATAAAATCATCTCAATGACATTTATAGAGTTCTCATACAAAAGAAATGCGCGATCCGCCGTACTCTTTCTTTCACCTCCAAATACAGGAATTAAGCACCATATCTTCCACGTACATCCGATTCTACCATATCGAAACCAAAATCAAAAACACTATTCTTTTGTTACGCGGAGAATTTCCTCCACAGACGTAGCACCAAGGATGGCTTTCAGAAAGCCATCCTCTACCATGGTAAGCATACCTGCGTCCCGCGCCGCCTTCTCAAGCATTTCAGATGTCGCCGATTCCATCACCAAACGACGAATATCACTGGTCATTTCAAATACCTCGTAAATACCAACTCGCCCACGATATCCCTCGCCGCCGCACTGATCGCATCCCTTGGCACGAAAGAACGGGATACTTTCCCAATCGGAAACATTCGCAAGCTTTTCTTTCATCTGAGATTCCTTCTTCAGTGACATCATAATTTCTTCAAGATTGAATGTCTTGCCGAGCGTCGTCACCTCAGCCTTTTTCATATGATATTCCTCTCGGCATTCGGCGCAGAGTCGTCGCACGAGACGCTGCGCAATAACAACATTCGTCGTCGAAGCGATCAGAAACGGTTCCGCTCCCATATCAATCATGCGCGGAATCGCGGCAGCGGCACTGTTCGTGTGAAGCGTTGATAGAACAAGATGCCCTGTCATAGCGGCATGCAACGCAATCTCAAGCGTTTCTTCATCGCGGATTTCTCCAACCATAACGATGTCAGGATCCTGACGCAAAAGCGCCCGAAGCGCCGCAGCGAACGTCATGCCGATTTTCGTATTCACTTGTGTCTGATTCACGCGCGGCATGCGGTATTCTACCGGGTCTTCAACCGTACTGATATTCACTTCGTTCGTATTCAAAATATCCATGACCGTGTAGAGCGTCGTCGTCTTTCCACTCCCGGTCGGCCCAGTCACCAGCACCATGCCGTTCGGCTTTTTGATTTCACGATGCACAATCTCGAGCGGCACGCCGGCGAACCCCATTTTTTCCAGCGTAAGTCCTTTCGAAGACTCATCCAGGAGACGCATCACGATCTTCTCACCGTCAAAGACAGGGAGAATACTCACGCGAAATGAGATGCGCTGTTCCTCGCTCTCCAACTTGAAACGACCGTCTTGTGGCAAGCGATGCTCGTCGAGCTTCAAATTGGACAGCACCTTGATACGCGCGACGATGCCCGCGGCAATGTCTCGCGGCAGTGTCATCGCATCGTGCAAAATACCGTCTATACGATAGCGGACATGTACCTCTTTCTCCTCGGGTTCGATATGAATATCGCTCGCTGACTGCAAAATTGCATGCTTGATAAGCGTATCGACGACACGAATCACCGGAATGCCTTGCGCTACCTTCTCGAGATTTTGTTCCGGATCCGCCTCGGCGCTATACTCCCCTTCCACGGGACTCTCCGTATTGAGAATATCTCCGAACTCCGCCTTAAGACTCTTTCCATACTGGCGAAGCACCTGGTTGATGCTCTCGTCAGTTGTGAGGCAGGGCACAATCTTGAGACCCGTCTTCTTCTTGATAAAGTCTATGGTCTGCAAGTCATCCGGGTTGAGCATTGCCACTTTGAGATTCGTTCCCGCCTTTTCGAAAGCGACCACGTGGGATTTTTTGGCAATCGGCTCCGGAATAATGTGCAGAATGTCCGTCGGGATCGCTTCTTTCGAGAGGTCCACGAAAGGAATACCTAAAATATAGGCATACAGTTTCTGAAGATCCGTTTCGGAAAGCAATTTTTTTTCCAAAAGCACCGTCCCAAGGGGTGACTTCGCCTGCTCCGCCGCTTGAAATGCTCCTTCAAGCGATTCTTTGTCTACCAAATCGGAATCAAGAATGAACTCTTTAAGTTGTTGATTTTTTATTTTCATGTCTGTGCCACAAGAAAACATCGCGAGCGCCATCAATACCTTTCGAGATTCTCCTCATCTAATCAAAAAGCTTCTGGTAGTTTTTCGACCAGTAAACAATGCCGTTATAGTAATTGCTGTAGAAGGTTCCCAGATAATTGATAGACGCCTTTTTGATAACCGACTCCTTGTCAGATGTTGCCCCCGCCTTGCGCAGTTTGATCGCCATCGCCATCACCCCATCGGTCAGATTCCACGGATCCGGTGTCTTGTGCCCCGTCTTCGACGCCACTTCCGATGAGTATCCCTGCCATACATCCGACATAAATTGCGAGACGCCCATCGCACCACCTTGTCCGATATACCCGCTCGGCGAGCACGACACTTTCTTGTTCTTACTATACCCCAGGGCATCCACAAGATCGTAGAAAATATCTTGCCGCTTGTAGAGAAGTGCGATAGACGCCTTGTATTTCGAGCCGTACTTTTTGTACCGCGCCACGGCAACCTTCTCCACTTCTTTATACGTACATTGCCCGGTATTCACACCCAAATTCGTTTCCATTTTGAGAAATCCATAGAGTACACCTTTCGGAACACCCGTCTTGTCGCTTGCAAATTCCACCGCGTCCTTAATATCTTTCGCATCATAGGATTTGCCGGTCAGCGTATTCAAGTCGCTTTCCAACTCGGCAAGTTTCTTTTGCAACTCTCCTATAGTCGCCGTTTGTTCGGCGACATCCTGCGCAATCGCCGACTGATTTTGAGCGAGCGCCGCTTTCTCGGCGTTCTTCTTGGCGAGCGCCTCTTCAGATTCTTTCTTCTTGGCTTCCAACGCCGATTTCTCCGCTTCCCGATCCTCCTTCAGTCGCTCCATATCGTCCAGGATACCCCCGATACGCGACCCGATTGTCGCAAACTGCGTTGATGTATCGAGCGTCTCCGAAAGTGTCTCTTCACTTAATACAATGTCCGCCGTCGATTCGGATCCGCGCAAGTATGCTTCGCGCACCAAGTCAGCAAGCACTGCTTGCTTCAGGGTAATCTGTTGATTCGTAAGTTCGATCTCCAATGCCGCGCGAGTAATTGAGTCTTTCGTATCAAGAATAGCCGCCTGCGTTTTCCGCACCGCCGCTATGGCGACGCTGAGCGATGCATTCACCTGATTGAGATTCTGCTCCAGTGTTTTCTTCTTCTTCGTTGCCGCTTCGAGCTTCTTCTCGACTCGGCGTATATCATCCTGCGTGTTTTCAACGTCATCCTGTGCTGCCGCCACAAACGGCAACGCCGCATTCACAGAAAGCGACAGAAGAGAAACTATCGGAAAAATTGTCTTCCGCCATTGTCTGCGGAAAAAGAGTTGATTCATCGTTTTTTAGTATACCATGTCTCAAGAAAGAAGGAAGATTCAAGAACACAAAAACCCCGTTCTCCAAACGGGGTTTTGATTTCGAGATTCGAAAGAATCCGTCATCTATTTCTTTTTTTCGCCGCCCATGATTTCTTGAGAAACATTGGACGGGACTTCGGCATAGTGGCTGAATTCCATCGAGGAACTCGCGCGACCCTGCGACATGGAGCGCAGTGATGTCGCATAGCCGAACATTGATGCGAGCGGCACTTCAGCGATAATCTCCTTTACTCGAGCATTTCCTTCGCCGCGATCGTTCATCTCTTTGATAATTCCGCGCTTTGCATTGATATCACCAACCGCATCACCCATGAACGCTTCCGGCGTGATAACTACCACTTTCATAATCGGCTCGAGAATAATCGGTTTCGCACGACGCATCGCTTCCTTGAAGGCAAGCGATCCGGCAATCTTAAACGCCGCTTCCGATGAGTCGACATCATGCGAAGAACCGTCATATACGATCGCTTTAATGTCGACAACCGGATATCCGGCAAGCACGCCGTTCAGCATTGCTTCCTGCACGCCCTTATCGATCGGCTTGATATATTCCTGCGGCACGACCCCGCCCTTCACTTCACTTGCAAACTCGTATCCCTTCCCCGCCTCCTGCGGTTCGAGGCGAATCCAACAATGCCCGTACTGACCGCGACCGCCCGACTGTTTGATATACTTCCCTTCCGCTTCTGCTGTCACCTTAATCGTCTCACGATAGGCAACCTGCGGACGACCGACATTGACATCCACTTTGAACTCGCGGCGCATGCGATCAACGATAATGTCGAGATGCAATTCGCCCATACCGGAAAGAATCGTCTGCCCGCTTTCTTCATCGGTATGCACACGAAATGTTGGGTCCTCTTCGGCAAGTTTTTTGAGTGCGAGCGCCATTTTTTCTTGATCGGCTTTCGTCTTCGGCTCAACGGCGATATCAATAACCGGTTCCGGAAACGTAATCGATTCAAGAATAACCGGTCTTTCGGGATCACACAGCGTATCCCCGGTTGTCGTCGCCTTCATACCAACCAAAGCACCGATACCGCCAGCAGAGAGTTCTTCTATTTCCTCTCGATGATTCGCATGAATCTGCAAAATACGCCCGATACGCTCTTTCTCGCCCTTAGTCGAATTGAGCACATACGATCCCGCTTTCACTACGCCGGAATACACCCGGAAAAAGGTGAGCTGCCCCACAAACGGATCCGTCGCCACTTTGAAAGCAAGTGCCGAAAAGGGAGCCTCGTCATCCACCTTCACGGTCATTTCCGCACCGGTCTTCGGATCTATCCCTTGCGCCGGAGGGATATCGAGCGGCGACGGGAGATAGTCAACCACCGCATCGAGCACCAATTGCACGCCCTTATTGCGAAGCGCCGTGCCTACAAGCACCGGTATCAACTTGGTCGAAATAACCGCCTTGCGAAGCGCCGCCTTGAGTTCGGCAACGGAAATTTCTTCGCCGCCCAAGAATTTCTCAATAAGCACATCATCCGTCTCGGAGATTTTCTCCACCATGGTTTCGCGCCATTTCTTGACTGTCTCAGTCAGGTCGCTCGGAATCTCGATCGGCACGATTTTCTCACCCATGGAACCCTCGAAGGTATAGGCCTTCATCTCCATCAAATCTACAATACCGGAAAAATCAGACCGCACGCCGATCGGATACTGAACAGCAACCGCATTCGGCGTCAGCCGATTCCAAATAGAAGAGAGTGCGACTTCGAAATCAGCCCCCTCTTTGTCAATCTTGTTGATAAAACAGATGCGCGGCACGCTATATTTGTCCGCCTGCCGCCACACGGTTTCCGACTGCGGCTCGACACCTTCCTTGCCATCGAACACCACTACACCGCCATCGAGCACGCGAAGCGATCGCTCCACTTCAACCGTAAAGTCGACGTGTCCCGGCGTATCAATGATATTGATCTGATGGTTTTTCCAAAAGCACGTCGTCGCAGCACTCGTAATCGTAATGCCGCGTTCGCGCTCCTGCTCCATCCAGTCCATCGTCGCCTCACCCTCGTGTACCTCGCCGATCTTGTGCGTAATACCGGTGTAGAACAGCACGCGCTCGGTCGTGGTCGTCTTTCCCGCATCGATATGCGCAATAATTCCGATATTTCGATAGTCCTTGAGCGGTGTCGTACGAGGCATACAAGAAGATGTTAAAGATTCGCAAAGAAGCGTTGAGGAGTTTTTTTGATATCAAGCAAAGTGCGCAAAGGCTTTGTTGGCTTCCGCCATGCGGTGAACGTCTTCGCGCTTCTTCATAGCAAGACCTGTCTTGTTGGCGGCATCAAGGAATTCATCAGCAAAGCGCTCCGCCATCGGCTTCCCTTTCTTCTTGCGGCACACATCGCGAAGCCAGCGCATCGCAAGCATCTGACGACGGTCACCGGAAACCGGAATTGGCACCTGATAATTAGCGCCACCCACGCGGCGACTCTTGAGCTCGAGGAGTGGAGACACATTCTTGATTGCTTGCTCAAAAACATTGAGTCCGCCCTTCTTGGTCCGTTCGCGGATAATTTCAAATGAGTCGTAGATGATTTTCTCTGCCACAGTCTTCTTGCCATCCCACATGATCATACCAATAAAGTGCCCGACCAATGGATTCCCATAGCGAGCATCGATTTTCCAAGTCTTATCAAATTGTCGTTTCCTTCTGGGCATAGAAATTGTACTGACAACCTATAACAAACAACGTACAACGAACACGAAAATTAATGCATCTGTTGTGAACCGTCAGTTGTTTATCATGAGTTGTTCGTTGTTAGTTTGCTTTCGGACGTTTCGCGCCATACTTCGAGCGACTGCGCTTGCGATCGGCAACACCCGACGCATCAAGCACGCCGCGCACAATATGGTAGCGCACTCCCGGAAGATCCTTCACGCGACCGCCGCGAATCATTACGATGGAGTGCTCCTGCAAATTGTGTCCGATACCGGGAATATATGCCGTCACTTCCATACCGTTGGTCAAGCGGACACGCGCAATCTTCCGAAGTGCGGAGTTCGGCTTCTTCGGTGTCGTTGTCGAGACTTTGAGACACACGCCGCGCTTATAGGGACCCGTTGAATTGGTCGGGTGATTCTTGAGCGTATTCATCACGAACCCGAACGCGGGCGACTTGGACTTCTTGGAAGACGAGACCCGCGGACGGCGGACCAGCTGATTCAGTGTCGGCACAGGAGTAAAACTTAAAGACAAATAAACAGATATCGAGGGCAATACGAACAAAAAAGCGACAACTCGCTTGCTTCCCGATACTACGGGAAGTTTCCGCTCTTGTCAAGCGACTGAGCAACAACTCCCGACAGCCAATCGCGCGACTCTCCAGCATCCAACAATAGTCCTGCAAGAGCCGCCAAACTTCAAAAGAAAAAGACCCCGCCATTTCGACAGGGTCAAATACCGCAAAAACATTCCTTTGATTCTTTTCATTCGTTTCGGGCCGTTACCTCGGCTTTCCGATATACCAGATATCCAGATTTCCCGGATCATACCCGACCGGCACGCTCAATCCCATTTCCTGAGCCTTGAGAAGCATGCCTGTCCAGAGAGACACGGTATTGACTGATGGCCAGTCATAATCGGGGTTCGCCTGCAAGGCTTGTCCGTTCGCCTCCGGAACACCCCAAAGCTCCAAGACGCCCTCGCTCGTCACGTCGTACCAGAGGACGCTCGGGTTGAACATGATTTCCGCCGACTGAGCCACGCTAGCGGCAAGCAGAAATATTACCATGAATGCAGCAACGTACTTTTTCACCTCTTCTTACTCCTCTTCTCGCTAATCGAATAGCAACTGCAAAGCCGCCGGGCTCGCCTTCTTGGTCGAAGGTATCTTCGCCGGTACCGCATCAGGATCGGGACCGGTTGCCGGAGCGGACGTATCTTGAACAACAAACGTCAGCTCTTTGCAATTGTTCGTCTCATTCGTCTCTACAATCTGACTGTCATAGTCGATACACGCCCGAGCCGTATGTATGCCGGTTTCGGCAACGACTTGGGATATATCGACACTTTCAACTTTGGACATGCCTCCTTTGAGGTTTTCCCTCTTCACTTGATCAAATCCAACAAAAGCGCCATCAACAGCGTAGGAAATACGGACAACCTCCGGACCGAAATTCTCCCCGATATTGGCGACGGTCGCTTCCAATATGGTCGCATTCAGGCTCAAGCCCGTCACCGCCACATCGGGATCGCTCACCACGGTGAACCGAACCTCGTCATAGCAATTGTCACCCTCATCGGACTCCGTGACCGTCTTGTCCGAACCGCTTCCGTCCGTATCCGCACACGCGGTGATATTGAATGTCCCCGGATATTCGAAAGGGGGAATGATTTGATAGACTCGGCGGGATTGCCCCGCAGCCAGGTCATCCATACTCTCGTGTCCGAGGTTGTCGGGATCATGATCCCGATAGTTTCCCTTGGAGAGATAGCAGCGATTCGCCCACTCATCCCACGCCCCGGCTTCTCCGGTGTTTTTCACCTGGATATTGCAGTAGCTTCGTTCTCCGATATGGATTTGGGAGAGATGCGGACTACTGCTGTCAGCCTCTTTCACGAGATACAATTCGTGAACAATGAGGTTGGGAAGGTCGCCAGAGTGTTTGCCACCGGTCACATAGGAAGGATTGAACGCTTCCACTCCTCCAACCCCGGATTGGAGCGCATTCGTATCCAGCACGGTTCCATAGCCTCCGCCTTCGCCGCCGGTCGGCGACGTCGGACACGAAGAAGATGAAAGCGTGTAGAATGTCCCATATCTCTGGTCAAAGTAGTACCAGTTCGTTGCGTGTTCGCAAAGCGCACTGTACTGTCCATGCACCCAGCAAAACGGACCCCATCCGTCACCCGGAAGATTCCGAGCGCCTTCGGTGACACAGGTAGCCCGCGACTGATCACTGTTTACCTTGTCTTCGAAGTGAAGGAAGCGACCGGGATATTCATCGGTTCCAGGGGTGAGAGTACGCGTTTGATACAACCCGTCTCCTTTGCCATTGTATTCGGCGATTTCAACCGCAGACAACGACCCGTCGCCATGCACATCGATTTTGTAGACAAAGGCTACATGGCCATGTCCGCCCCCTATCTCATTCGCATTCCACTGCGCCACACTGCCAACGGCCGGATATTGATCAACGCGGATACCGGCAGTACCGGCACGATCGGAATCGTCCCAATACATGGCATCGCTCCATTGCGGAACTCCGCCGTATTGATTGGTGAACTGCAGCCCATTTAAGTTGAGTCGATAAGCAACGTATGAGGTGCAGTTGCAAGCGGCAAAACCCCATGAGCCATCCATCTTTCTTTCCACTGTCCATACGCTCGGACATAAACCCCCGACTTTCTTGGCATTTTCATATCCTAAGTCCAACTCAGCCGAGACGACTACTATCGGACACATAACTCCAGACATTCCCAGAACAACCGGGAGAATTGTTAACGAACGATTCATGACCTTCTCCTGTTTCGTTTTGACGAGGCATTCTCTGGAGACTTCCAATGTTTTAGAAATCTCTTTGAAAATACATTTTTCCGCCCCTTCTACCGTATCTCTCGAATTCTCCCTAGTTCTTCTCGGAACGGAGTACCAAGGGAAACCATCACCCTACTATTGTAATCCAGCATTCCCTGGTCATTCGTGCAGGCTGCTTGAGAACCCTCATAATACACGTAAAACGAATCGAATGCCAATGCCGGACCTACCCAAGAATTCACCTGCGGATTCTCCTTAATCTGCTCTCCTTCTTCTCGACTTATAATACCAGCCGGAGCAATTTCCAAAGAACAATTCTTGCTATCGAATTTGACGAGTGTTCTCGTTGAAAACAAAGCAAGTTTTTTTGTAACTCCCTTCACTGGAACATGTCTCCCGCCATTATACTTCGTAATAGGTCGTTCTTCATACATATACACCAAATCATCGGCAATATCTTTCGGCAGTTGAATCTCGATTCCCAATTCGGGAATTTGATACCAGACTTGTTCTTGTTCAGCTTGGGAGTCGCTGACAGATGGCGGGTTCGTCGGAATTGTCACATCAGCAGACTCATTCTGAGTTTCTTGCGACTTTGTCCATCGAGCCTTCTCATACCAAAACACCCCCGCTCCGACAAGGAGCAAGGTGAGAGTTGAGATGATAATGATTGGGGTTCGTTGAAGTTTCATATGTTTTCAGATACTACCGAAGGGATTCGAATGTGTCAAGAACCAAAGCGAGCCAGTCCATTGAGATTGAGTCGATAAGCAACGTATGAGGTGCAGTTGCAAGCGGCAAAGTTCCAGCTGTCTGGCGTCACATCCTTGTTTGTCGGGCAAATACCTGAAATGCCCTTGGCATTCTCATACCCATTGTCAACATCAGCAAACGTTTAACGAGAAATGCATTCGTGTTCGGAAATTGAATAGACACTTAGTGCTTTTCCATGGAAAACTACAAAGCCTCAACAGAGTCCAGTATCTTAATAAACACCCGATCCAACTCTTTCATCTGAACGCTACTAATAGCATTGCTATACTGTAGAGAAAATCGATATACTGAGTATTCACCTTTACCTACATCAGCTTTTGTCTTCACAAGAATATATGCCGGAACATACATATCCCCAGAAACATCTGACACACCATCTATAGCAATTGGGTCAAATTGGATGCCTCTCACATGAACAAACTTCTTTTCTTCATGTGTATGAGTAAATTCTCTTGAAAACCCGCCAAGTTCAACATTTTTCAGAGTTTCTTCAATAACAGAGGCGTCTCCGCTCTCTGAAAAAACATGAGCGATAGGAGAAATACTCACGCGAGATAGCGGAAAAATATTCGAGAGATTAACGCTGAGACTGTGAACATTATCACTGTCAGCCATAAACACCTCGTCAACTTGCGCTAACTCCGGGATCAGAAAAGAAATGTTCATCCAGCCCCTCTGATTCTTCTGCCACTGAAGATCATCGCCACGAACTATCTTCCAGCCGTCATTCGAGACACTTTGTTTACTAACAGTCTTCCAACTATCCCAAAACACCCCCGCTCCGACAAGGAGCAAGGTGAGAGTCGAGATGATAATGATTGAGGTTCGTTGAAGTTTCATGCGCCGAAGGATTCTTCCGGGGAAGTGCAATGCGTCAAGCGCGCACGCGATTAGGCTGCAATACGCAAGAAGAAATCAAGGAAAATGCCGAGCGGCCATTGGATCAGAATACCGAGCGGCGAGAAGATGACGAGAAGCAGGAGAACAAAGCCGTATTGCTCAAGAAACATCACCGTCTCCGGACGAAGCGAGAGAAGCGGGTAAAGAAGCTTTGAGCCATCAAGCGGCGGAATAGGCACCATGTTGAACACACCAAGAAGCACATTCCAGAAAATGACCATGAGAAGAAATCCGAGGAAAATACCCGGGAGCGACCCGGCGACCGCATCGGCGAAACCACCCCATCGATCAGACCATTCTCCCGCGCGCCCGATAATGCCGAAAAATCGAGAGAAAATATCCTGTCGTTCCGCCAGTCCAACCGGCAGAATATGCGCGATAATCGCCGCTACGAATGCGAGCAGAAAATTCGACCCCGGCCCGGCGAAGGCGACCGCGACCGGTCCCCATTTTTGATTCTTGAGGTTATACGGATTGTATGGCACCGGCTTTGCCCATCCAAACGCCAGTCCGGTTGTGAAGAACATCATAAGCGGCACCACGACCGATCCCATAAGATCGATATGCGATACGGGATTGAGCGTCAGTCGCCCGGAATACTGCGCCGTCTTGTCACCCAGCCAAAGCGCAATCACCCCATGCGCCACCTC
This sequence comes from uncultured Bdellovibrionales bacterium, assembly GCA_964420045.1. Lineage (GTDB taxonomy): Bacteria > Patescibacteriota > Minisyncoccia > Moranbacterales > UBA1568. The sequence goes on from CAYQPQ010000022.1 coordinate 16,210, forward strand.
GTGCATGATGACCGTATAGAGCAATATGACCAGATAAAATCCGACGAGTACGAGTTCCTGTGGCGACATAGAGAATCATTCCAAAATGAAAGACGCGAACACGATGCAACTCAGTTGACGAAACGCCAACGCTATGATACCTTTTCTATCATACTTTTCCTAACGAATCAATTATGAGCAGAGTATGCGCCCTCTCCGGTCGCGGTACCGCCTCCGGAAACACCCGAAGCCATTCGAATATCGCCACCCGGCGCACATTCAAGATCAACCTCCAATCGAAGAAAATTGGAGGCGTCCGCGTCAAGCTGAGCACCCGCGCGCTGCGCACGCTCACCAAAGTCAAGAAGTAGCCGCCTCGTTGCGCGCAAGAATACCAGATGATCCTTCCTATGTCGTCGTTCATTGCGGAATTCAAATCGTTCGCCATTAAGGGTAATGTCATCGACCTCGCCGTCGGTGTCATTATTGGAACTGCTTTCGGCAAGATCGTCACATCCCTCGTGTCGGATATCCTTATGCCGCCCCTCGGGCTCGTTCTCAACAAGGTCAATTTCTCCGAGCTCTACTGGAATCTCTCGAGCACGCACTACCCCACCCTTGAAGCCGCCCAAAGAGCTGGCGCTCCAACGCTCAACTACGGACTGTTCCTCACCAATATCATCGGCTTTGCGCTCACGGCTTTTGCCGTATTTATTTTCATCAAACAACTCAATCGCTTCCGCCCGGCGGAAAAGAAAGCTGAGACACTGCCAAAACCTTCAAAAGAAGAGCTTCTCCTCACGGAGATACGAGATCTCTTAGCTCAGAAGAAATAGATCTTACATCAAACACTCGAATACTAAAAATCCCCCGGAAGGGGGATTTTTTGTGCCTATTGAGAAGCGCGACACCTGGCGATTCTGGCTAGAGACAACAACTCTCTTGCCCAACTCTGTCCCCCTCACTTCTGTCATTCCGACCGGAACGACGAAGGAGTGAAGCGGAGGAATCTCCAGGCAAGACTCGTGAAAACCTAGAGAAGCGCAAAACTCCACAGCTAAGATTCCTCGACTTCGCTCGGAATGACAAAAAGGGTATTGCTAACTTAAAATAGAAACCACCGTTTCACGATACTGAAAGAGCAAAA
>CAYQPQ010000023.1:0-17321 GCA_964420045.1 uncultured Bdellovibrionales bacterium
TGGAGTTATGGGTTACGACTCCAGTATCTAATACCTATTCGAAATTAGCAATACCTATTATTTAATCCTTGAAGGAAAATTAAAATCCGATTATTTCGTTTTTGGCTTGCGCAATAAAATACCCCATGCTTTCTTGTCCGGTCGTTTTGATCGCAGAGGCAAAGTGAGGATCTTTCTTGCGCCAATCATAATAAGTGTCTCTGTGGATACGAGTGTGTTTGCAAGCCTTCGTAACTTGTCCGAGAGTCATTGAAAAAACTGCTAAGAATAACTTTTTCTTTGCCTTGGTTCTCTTTTGTTCGTTTTTTGGTTTTTGAGATTCCATATAAAATCTAACATATTCGACACAAAACAAACAAAAAAGTGTAAGGTTTTGTCGGAAAGTGTAGGATTTTAGACTCCTTACAATGCAAGGGTAGTCATTTGATTTCTTGCTCTGTCCAGAGTGTTTAATGAAATAAATGCCGGTAGTGGCGGGGAGTTCACCAAATGTTCAAGCTCGAACCTTACAGCTTGATTCTCTCAATATGTAGGTTCTAACGTTGTCAACATGTGGAGCCAACTTACAAAAGAGCCATAAGTAGGCTCTTTTGTGCTATAGAATAGGTTTGAACACCGGGTATTGACCCATTTCTTTAATATGGTATAGTGTATTTATAGATATAGACCATATTAACGATATTTGCTCTATGTATCTCAATCAGGATATTCAAGAGCGGCTGGAAGAGAAAAAGCGGAAGCTTGAGGCTTTACGACCACTGCCAGTGCAAGCGGTCAAAAAATTGAAGGAACAGTTTGAGCTGGAAATGACGTACAACTCCAATGCCATCGAGGGAAACAGTCTGACTTTGAAAGAAACTTACCTCGTCATTAGTGAGGGGTTAACCATTAAAGGGAAGCCTTTAAAAGATCACTTGGAAGCCAAGAATCACACGGAAGCTCTGATGTATCTTTTTGACTTGGTTGACAAAGACAAAAAGCAGACGGTTTCTCAGCAGTTGATCCGCTCCCTCCACGCCTTGATCGTGCAGGACACGGACAAGGAATGGGCGGGACAGTATCGCAATAGCGCTGTCATGATTACCGGAACTGAACACCGACCGCCAGAAGCCCTGGACGTGCCGCGGCTGATGGGTGAACTTATCGAATGGGTGGGGAAGGAGAAAACAAAGATATCTGTCATTGAACTGGCCGCTATTTTTCATCACAAACTGGTGCATATCCACCCGTTCTTCGATGGCAATGGTCGGACGGCACGTTTGGCAATGAATATTTTTCTTCTGCAGGCCGGATTTCCGCTTGTTATTGTCCTCAAGAACGATCGGAAAAAGTATTATCGCGTGCTGGCATTAGCCGATAAAGGACGATATGAGCCATTGGTGCGATTTATCGCCCAGGCGGTGGAGCGATCTCTAGATATGTACCTCAAAATTCTCACGCCTACCACGAAAAAGAAAGAAGTATTCTTTACATTGGCAGAATTGAGTCAGCAATCGTCCTACTCAGCCAAGTACCTCAATCTGTTAGCGAGAAGCGGAAGGTTGGAGGCGCATAAGGAAGGACGGGACTGGCTGGTCTCCAAAGAAGCGTTGGATCGATATGTTCAGGGGAGAGAGAGGAAGCGATAAAAATTCTCAATCTTTTATTCACAGCGCACACTGTTGTGTTATTGATTGCTTTGTGAGAGAGGTTCGAACTTCTTCCAGTGTTCGGAGCAATAAAATAGAGGCTTGCATGAGTCTCTGTTTTTGTTATCTAACAATTGAGTTCGAACTCGCGAGCATGTTCTAAATGTGTTATCATCTAGAATTTTCTTCGCTTTTGAGAGAGGTGGATGGAAAAGGGTTCATGAGAAATTCCGTAGTGTTGTATCGTGGTATAATGCACTCGTAATTTGCAAAACAAACTATGCATAAATTTTCGGGAAAAGCATCTTCGATTTTTATTGTGACGGTAGCTCTCATTGGAACGGGCGCTTTGGTGGTGTCGACGAGTTCTTCTTTTGCCAAAAATGAGAAGGTTTCCGAAAAGTCAGGAGGATCATATCATATGACCGAGAAGAGTAAGGTCAATGTAAAACAAGAGGCAAAGAATTTTGAAAAGGCTGATCGGAAGAGTGAGGAGGGTTCAGGCGAGTCAGTGATGTCAGGAAAAAGCAATGCCGCTCTTCATAAAGAGAAAGTCGAAGTAGTCGCAGAAAATCTTGATAAGGTGGTAAAGAAAGAAAAGGAGATGAAAAAAACGGCTGTGGCTCAGCAGATAGAAGGTGTAGTTGAAGAGAGTTCGGAGACTTCAAATGAAGCGGCAGACGCGATTGCGGAAGTGGAAAGCAGGAATGGGTTCAAACAGTTTCTTATTGGCACGGATTATAAAAATCTCGGGCAGCTTCGGAGCAGTCTCGTGCGGAACGAAAACCAGATTCGAAAACTGACTCGAGCTATGGCAGGTGTGGATGCTGAGGAACAGACAACTATAGGAGCGCAATTGTTGACGCTTACGCAGGAGCGTGAACGAATCAAGACGGTTATAACTGAGAATGAAGGAGGATTCAGTTTGCTCGGTTGGATGTTTAGACTTATAAATGGATATCCAAAGGAGTCCATAGATCCGGAGGCGGAGGATGTGTTGACACAGGACGTGCAAAATGCGCTTGATTCCGAAGCAGAAAACAGTGGGGATTCAACGGAAGGAGCTATGATGGACTCCGGAACAAGCGAGACTGTCAATGCTACGGAAGACAGTGGCTCAGGTGCGGAGGGAGTTTCTGAAGGATCTGTTCAAGAAGAGTAGTCTGTGCTCAATAGCGTTTTTGGTGCGATTCTTTAGAAGAACGGGAGTCTATAAACAAGGGCTCCTGTTTTGTTTTTTTGTGTAGCTTCACAATGGATGCGATAGGACGGGTCTTCACTGTCAAATGTGGTTGACTGATTCCAAATCAAATGGTAGACTTTGCGGTGCTGTCTTTTGCTTTTTTGTCTCTATGAATCGTTATTTTTTGTGGAAAGTTACATTGCATATATTGTTATACGGCATCACCATATCGTTTGTCTTTTTATTTCTTACTCAGCAGAAAGTCGCGACTCATGATTTCTCTTGGTTTCGCTTGGTGGCGTTGCTTTTGTTTCTGCCTGTGCTTTTCAAGTATTTGGTGCAGTTGTTTGTGGCTCCGTGGTTTGAGTTGTGCAGGTGGAGGAAAGGGAAAACGCTGCGGCTGTATCAGAAGTATGCTCCAAAAGTTTCAGTGCTCATACCGGCATGGAATGAAGAAGTGGGAATATTGCACACGGTTCTCTCGGTCCTTAAAAGCACGTATCGAAACATGGAGATTGTTGTTATCAATGACGGATCGACGGATGGTACACATCGGAAGATGACGGAATTTCTTCAAAAATATAGAAGCCTTCCAAAGGAAGGGCAATTGCCTATTATATACAAACACAAAGAGAATGGTGGAAAAGCCAGTGCATTCAATTGCGGTCTCAAGCGTGCGAGTGGTGATATTATCATTACTATTGATTCAGACAGCGCAGTGGACAGCTGGGCAATCGAGAATATGGTGAAGCCTTTCCGAGATGAGGCAGTTATGTCTGTTGCTGGAAATGTAAAAATAGGCAACAGATCGAAAGTTATCGGTCTTGTGCAGCAGTTGGAATATTTGTACGGGTTCTATTTCAAAAAGGCAGATTCTCTTATGAATTCGGTATATATCGTTGGTGGTGCGGCGGCGGCGTACAGAAGAACGGTGTTTGCAAAATTAGGAGTGTTCGATGAAGAGATTATTACGGAGGATATAGAGATGTCGACCCGAATTCAGGATGCCGGTATGAAGATTGAATATGCGCCTGATGCGGTTGTATATACGGAGGGACCGGCCGATTTTCAGGGTCTTGCTCGACAGCGATTGCGATGGAAATACGGACGCCTCCTTACATTTTCCAAATATCGACAACTTTTCTTTAGTCTCCGAAGGAAACACAGTCCGCTTTTGACGTGGTTCATTTTGCCATTCGCAGCTTTCTCGGAATCGGTACTCTTCTTTGAACCTGCATTAATTCTCATATTTTACAGCTACATGTTTGCGACTCATGATTTCTTTCCCTTGATTGCGGGTGCGGTCGTAATATCGCTCGTTGTGTTTCTTCAGGTTCTGACGGATACAAAAAGACGAGAGAATTTGAATCTCCTTTTGCTTGCACCGGTTGCATGGTGCTTATTTTACTTCATTGATTTTGTAGAATATCAGGCACTGCTTCGGAGTATATGGAAACTGATTAAGAAGCAGCAAGTTGTGTGGCAGAAATGGACCCGTGAAGGTGTTTTTGAGTAGAGATATATGTGCATTGCTGTCAATCTTTGCTTGGGTGAAACATTTTGAGTATTCTACGAATATTGCCGATACTTTCCTATAAATAACTATGGATATAGAATACGAAGCGACATTTCCGGAGGTGGATAAGGAAGATATGCAAAAACGACTCAAGCAAGTCGGAGCAGAGTTGGTTCGTTCGGAATTTATGCAGCGGCGGTTTCCGTTTTGTCTACCGGGGAAGAACTCTATGGAAGAGTCCTGGCTTCGCGTTCGCGACGAAGGCGATCGGGTGACACTCAGTTTGAAGTCAATTGATGGCGAGCGCATTGAGAATCAGCGAGAGATTTGCCTCTCGGTGAGCAATTTCGATGAAGCGGTTGAACTTCTTGAACTGATCGGATGTACGAAACGGTGCTATCAGGAGACAAAACGAGAGCTGTGGAGGATGGAGGGAGTAGACATCACGCTCGATGAGTGGCCGTTTCTTGAACCGTTTGTCGAAGTGGAGGGGAAAGATGAAGAATCCGTTCGGCGCGTTTCCGAAAAGTTGGGATTCGACTATAGTGCGGCGCTGTTTTGCACGGTAGGAAAACTCTATCGGATGAAATACAACCAACATCCCGACGAAATACCCGGTCTCGAAAAACTTGTCTTCGACATGCCGAATCCGTTCGTGTAGGTGTTCGTGATTTTATTGACCCGATGTAAGGCTCTTTCTAAGAAAGGTTAACTTGACATTTACTGATAAATAGGTATATTTAAAATCAGCAATACTTTGCTCATTGACAATGAATAGTTCTGTTGTCGCGATGCAATACTCTCTCCTGTGACGCATGCCATTGGAGAACCCTTTAAAGTCGGAGAGCTAAAAATGAGTACGAATTCCACTTCCCCGAAACTTCCTGTGATTCGCACGTTCGAAACAGCGAGTGTTTATGGTCGAGTTAGTGTGCTTGAGCAGGAAGGGCTGAGATTTGTTATTCACACTATCCGAAAGAAAGAAGCGTCTTCTCGAAGTGATTTTGTGGTTGCGAAAGTGCTCGACCAGTATGGGCAGGAAATTCTCTGGCTATTTCCGAAATCGTCTCAGGGATTGGCTCTGTTAGTGCAAGCGGGAGATGAGGTTGTGATTGCATTGGTTGAGCGAGGTAGGGAAGGCAAGGTGATGGAAGTTGTCGCTTTTTCGTCGCTTGGCAAAGATGCTCCTGCCGATTTGCACCGGAGTGCCAAGTTGAAACGATTGGCCGCTCAACGTCTTGGGCGGGAATATTGTCTAACTGATGCTAAAGCCGCCAGTATGAGGAGCGACTATAAGCCAGAACCTTCCCGTCGACAAATGTCTCATGATGACCGTCAACGATCTTGGATGGAGTTAGCACGTCGCATTAGGAGTAGATCCAGCATAGTGGTCCGATCCGGGTGTGGCGATGTTTGTTCGGGAATCCCGGTCGTTGGCAGTGAATGGAAATATCTCAAACCCGGAACTCATGCGGTGATGGTTGAGCAATTTAATGACGCGTCCGGATTGTGCGAAAGACCGATCGAGACATGTAAAGTGGTGACTGACCGCCAAGGAAAACTCGTTCGAACTTTTGTAACTCCCGTTGCTCCGGAATGGCGTCCTGATAATGTGCGGCGACCGTCTGCCATGGAAGGTGCCATGCGGAAGATGACTGTTTGCAATGTTGGCGACGGAGAGAACCTCGAGGTGTTGGTATATGCCAGTATGGACGATATTCGCAAAGCGCGTGGTCGCGGTCTGGGTGGTGGTACTTATGTGACCGCGCTTGATAAGCGGCAAGCGGACGGTCGTTGGACGGTGTTCCGTGTTTACGATGGTAAGGTAGAGACCATCGGCAATCTTGGAGTGGTACGATAGGAAATTCCCACCCCCCGGGTCTTTAACAAGACTTGGGGGTGTTTTATTTTATGCGTCAAAGCTGAATTTTTAGCGTGGAATTGACCGATGTGAATTCCCTCTCAAGACTACTTTACTTGTTGTGTGCTTCAATTTTCGTAAGAGGCTGACCCAATAGCGTATCCAGATAGCATTGGCAGTTGAGTTGGACGTAGCGAGGCAAGAGGAAGTTCTTGCGTACGGATTCTCGTGCAGCACGACCAAGTGCTTGCGCAATATCTTTGTTGGAGAATATTTCGAGTATATGTTGAGCAAGAGCATCCGGTGTATCGGCGAGATAGCCGTTTTCGCCGTGCGTGATTTGAAGTTCTGCTCCGCGAGAGGGACGAGCTACGACGACGCGCTCTTTCCACATAGCCTCGGTCATCGTGAGTCCGAACCCTTCACGTCGACTCATTTGAAGCGTGCAAGCAGTGCAGGTATTTATGGCGTTTATGAAGAGCGCATTACTGGTTCCGACGGTGAGTTGTGAGAGGTCTGAAAAGATATGGATATCAGGATCTCCCATTGCGGCAGAGGTTGTCTTTTTGACCCACTCGAATGCTTCGGGGTCATCGGATGCTTCGACGAATCCTGCAAGTATGAGTTGGAGCGTTGGGAGAGATTGTTTTGCAATGCGATAGGTGTCTATAGCTCCTATTGGATCTTTCCATACGTCGAAGCGGGATATTTGCGCGATGAATGGTCGCGACGTATCAATGCCATGCCGAGTGAGAATGTTCTTCGCTGCGTTGTGTTCAAGAGGAATATTCTTCTCAACGAGTGGATCGATAGCGGGACGAATGATGTTTGTTTGATTCTCGGGGTAGGGAATTATCGCGGCGCGGTAGTTGCTGCTTGAGAGTATGATTCGAGATGATTGCCGGATCATTGGCATGAGCATCTCAACCATTGGCTTGTAGGGTGTTGACAGATCGATATGCAGTCGAACAATGACTGGTGCAAATTGCCTCGCTTGGGATATGAGCGGGAGTGGTTGCGGATCGTGAAGAATGATAAGGTCTGGCTTCAGATTCCGTACTATTGTGCCGAAATGTTCTTGGAGAAGAGATGCTATGTGAAAATAGGTTTCTTGTTCGTCAGGAGTGAGAGTATGCGCTGCGCCCTGAAGACCGTTGTGGATTTTCTTGGTGACGACGAAAAAATCGGATGCATCTTCAATAACAACCCAGGAGCTTTCAATCCCGAGCATGCGTTCGAACATACAACTGCTTCTGAGGAGCTCGGCAACGCCGCCGCCTCGTGCCGATGAGCTGACATGCAGTATTCGCTTGCCAACGAGTGATGAGGTGATGTTGCCAAGAGCGGCAATACTATCGGGGCTGATTTTAGCATACGCCGCGAGCATTTCCTGATCACCGGTGTCAAACGAAACCATTCTAAGGAGAGGCATATGAAGAGTATACCAAGCGGAAAAGAGGTAAACAATAGAATGTAGTATGGAATGAAAAAGGAATCTTTGCCATCACAAAGATTCCTTCCGACTTTCTTTTGATGCAGGGTTACGATTTCTTGAGAATAGTATGTATGAGCATTGCCATGGGGCAGTATCCGGTTATTGCAAAGAACGTGAGCATGCCGCCAACAAAGAGTGTTGCCCAGTGAAATCCCGGATGAATGAAGATTCCGAGGAGGGTGAAGGTAACAGCAAATATGCCGGCAATCAGGAAAACGACTCGCTCTACGGACCATGTCTTTGTTTCGGCGCGATAGAATGATAATGGTGACATATGAATATATTGAAATGGGTTAACGGCGGACACCAGCGCTCTTATGAATTTTTACCTTCCCAGTGTTTTCGTTCGAAAACGAAATATAGTACGGGGAAAATGAGAAGTGTGAGGAGTGTTGATGCGGAAAGTCCGAAGATGATTGCCCATGCGAGACCTTCCCAAACAGGGTCGCTGACGATAGTGAGTGAACCGAATATGGCAGCAAGCGATGTGAGGACAATCGGAAGCAACCGAATACGCCCGGCTTCCACGAGTGCTTCATGTATCGGCCGGCCGGACTCTTTGAGCGGTTCGAGGTATTCCAGGTAAATGATAGCATTTTTTACGGAGAGTCCGGAGAGTGCTATAACGCCGATCATAGATGTGGCATTGAAATACGTGCCTTTGATTGCTTGCAGCATTGCGAATCCGGGAAGTATACCGATGAGTCCAAGCGGAATGCTTACCATAATGAGTCCCGGTACGAGGAGTGATTTCGTTCTCGCCGCGAGAACGAAGAAGATGAGAAACATGACAACGCCCATCACAATGCCGAGATCGCGAAATACTTCGACGGTGAGTTTCCATTCGCCGTCAATTTCCACTTGATATTGTTTGCCGGTTGATCGGTCTTGGTAGGTAACACTGAGCGGTGACCAGGAAATTTCTTCGCCGGTATTGTCCGGGAGGTGATATTTCAGGAGAGACGGGAAGATATCAAGGACGGCGTAGACGATGCTTCGGTTGCCCATTTCGGCGGATACAAATGTTGTTTCCATTCGATTATCCGAAGAGATGACTCGCTCGATTGATTGATCGGTTGGTTCAAGAAGCGTGGTAAGTGGTATGAGTTCACCGGTCTTCCCGACTACTTTGATGCGAGAAAGGTCGCGCTCTTGTGCTCGATCCTCTTGTGCGAAACGAATGATAATATATTGCGGTTCTTTGTAGGGTATTTCATTTTCCGAAGTATGAAAGAGTCCTACGCGCGATCCGGAGAGTGCTGATTGAATTGATGATTCGATATCGAGGAGTGAGACGCCAAGCGATGATGCTTTTTCGGTGTCTATTGTGTATGTTGGATTCACACCTCGTTCCGGAATCGAAGTATCGATATCAACGACGCCGTCTATGTGTTCGGCAACAGTGGCGAGATCGCGAGCGATGCGCTCTCGCGTCTCGCTCTCCTCACCTTTTACTTTGAGGAGAAATGTTGAAAGTACCGGAGGTCCGGGCGGGTCTTCGATGATGCGCGTAACGGCATCGGGAAATGCTGCGCGGAAAGGGAAAAGGGTATCCCGTATTCGAAATGCGATAGATTCCGAAGTGCTGTTTCGGTTATTCGGCTCTGTAAGGTGAGCAACGAGTGTCGCTTGGCTCTCGAGCACTCTTTCTGAGCTTCCTTTGAAAAGGCCATTGAAGTCGACGATTGGCGCTGCGCCGACAAAACTTTCTACGCGCAGAATATCCGGGTCTTCAAGAAGTATTTTTGTAAGCGCTTGTGTCGCTTGGTCAGTCGTATTAAGTGCGGTGCCGTCCGGAAGGTCGAGATATATGGAAAAGTGATCTTTGTCGGCTTTGGGAAGCATGCGGAAAGGAACGAGCGGCGTGAAGGGGAGTATGACCGCCAGAACAGTTGCTGCCAGTGTTGCGGCGAGTGCAAGCTTTCGCTTCCGAGTATTTGAGAGAAGGGCGGAAAGTGTACGAGCGTATATTTTTTCAAGGGTCTCAAAGATGCGTATGAAGAAATTCCCGTGTTCGGTCGGAGTCATATGCCGACGTGGCATGGAGAGAAATGCGAGAAATGGATTGAGCGTGACCGAAATGAGAAGCGACGCAAAAAGTGCAGCGGGAACAAAAAAGGGAATCGGCCCCATGTAGGGACCCATCATACCGCTTACGAATGCCATGGGAAGGAAAGCCAGTGCCATGGTGAGCGTTGAAAGCGCGAGTGCGCCGCCCACTTCGTCGACGGCTCGTACGATGATCTTGATTCGATTTTCTTTCGGAAAGAGCCGCATCAATCGAGCTATATTTTCCACAACCACAATAGCGTCATCGACGAGAAGCCCGAGGGAAAGTATGAGCGCGAAGAGTGTGATACGGTTGATAGTTTGTCCAGCGAGGAGTCCGACTCCAAATACTGTAAGGAGAACGAGCGGTATTGATACCGATGCGACAAAGGCATTTCGCAATCCAAGAAAGAGGGCGAGGAGCATTCCGACGATGGCAATTGATTTGACGAGGTCGAAAGAGAGTTTCGATATTTCCTCGTGCGCCGTCTCGCCTTCATTGCGAAGAATTGATGTTTCAACGGTGTCTGGTATGCGTGTCGTGCGGAGACTCTCGAGTTTCTCAATTACTTTGGTGGATACGGTTGTGGCATTTGCTCCCTTGAGCTTCGAAAGGGAAATGTGAACGACTCCCGTGGAATATTTCTCTTTCTCTGAAATGCGTATATCGTCTCGTATATCGTCGGGTCCGAAAGAAACGTCCGCAATATCTCCGAGTCGAAGTATTGAACCGTCTTCTTCTCGGAGTACAATGTGCGAGAGGTCGTCTGCGTTTTGGATACTTCCGACAATGCCGATAAAAGGATTCTGAGAGTGGCCTCGGAGTTCACTGACAGAAAGACTGCCGCTTGACCGGCGTATTGTCTGAACAATATCGGAAGCAGTCATGTTCCGAGCGGTTAACGCATCGGCATCCAGTTTGACCATGAGCTGATTTGTCCGACCGCCTCGAACTTCCGCGTCGGATATTCCTGAAACGAGCTTGAGTGTGTCGGCAATATCGACGGCAAGTGTGCGCAGAGAAGTCTCAAAGAGCGTTGGTGAAGTGAGAGCGATGTCGATAATGGGAACATCATCGGGACGTATCGATTGAACGAGCGGCGTTGAGACATCTGAAGGAAGGGTTAGTCGAATGTCTTGAAGTTTTTGATTCAGGGAAATCGTTGCGCTTTCTTCGGAAAACCCGACAAGAAATTTCACAATGATGATACTTTTTCCTCCAGCAATCGACTGCGAAGAGAGATTGTCAACGTTCGGTATTCCGGAGACAGCGTCCTCTACGCGCTTCGTGAGCAGCGTGTGAACTTCCTCGGCGGAAGCTCCGGGAAATTCGGTTGTTATGGAAAACGCCGGCGCGACAATTTCCGGATTATATTGCTTGGGCATGAGCACAAACGAAAGCGCTCCCCATGCAATGAGTATGCCAATGGTGAGGATGGATATTTTTTGATTGGAGAGAAAAAGCCGGGTGGCTTTCCCGGCAAATCCGAGAGATGTATCAGTTGTTTCCGTTACCTGATTCATAGGCGGTTATTCATGATGAATATCGTGCACCTTCGTTCCTTCTTGCAGTGTATGCATGCCTTCTACAACGACTGTATCTCCGGCGGAGAGTCCGGAGAGAATTTCTTGCAAATCGCCGTAGTGCGAACCAAGAGTAATCGGCTGCTTATGCGCCTGTGAATCGGTCACCGTAAAGACGAATGTCTCACCATATTGCCGAAGTACGGCTGAGTTTGGAACAAGCAAGACTTCTTTTTTTGGACTTGTCGGAAATTCAACGGAAGCATACTCTCCGGGGAGTATGTCTGAGAGAGCAGCGTGCTCGTCGATGTGGAATCGTATGATGGCGACTGCCTCACCGGTTGCGGGATTGACCGCGGGCGCGATAGAGAAAACCTCGCCACTTAGGTGTTGACCGGAGTGTTCCGGCACTATCGAAACGCTCGTTCCTTTCTGAAGAGAATGAACGAGGCGAAGCGGAACGGAGATGGGGATCTCGAGGTCATTGGGTGAAAGCAATGTGTACAGCGTGGTGCCCGGATTGACAAACGTTCCGATAGACATCGGTTTCCCCGTAATAATTCCAGAGAATGGCGCTCGGATGAACCGATTCTCCAACGCTGTCTTTGTGAGAGACTCCGAACCCTGAATGGCGGCGACTGATGCTGCCGCCTGAGCATTTTGGGTGTCTCGTGATTTCTTGGTCGTTCTGATGGCGTCTTCGGCAACGCGAACATCTTTATCTGTCGCGGTGCCGCGGTTTCGATCGTCTTTTACTTTTGAGAGAGCAGTCTCCGCCGCATCCACCTGTTGTTTGGTATATTTTTCTGTCCTCTCGAGCAAAGTCAAGGCGGCTGCAAGTGAGCGTGCGGCGCTCTGGTTTCCGGCTATGAGTTCATTCCCATCGAGCATTGCCAGGAGGTCTCCGGAGTAGACATACTCTCCCGGTTCCTTTAGAAGTGAGATAATATATCCGGATGTTTTCGGGCTGATATTCGCTTGGAGGATACCGCGAACGAATCCGGAAAATACTTCAGTTGGTTGAATTGACGAGGGAGAAACCGATACCGTATGAACGGGCGTTGCTTCTTCTGTTGATGCAGGCTGAGCGTTTGTTTTTGCAAGAACGCGCCATGCTATCGCTCCGGATAGAATGCTCGCAACAGAAACAAATGAAATGAGAAGGCGTTTTCGTGTAAGGATGTTTCGCATAGACGTTCGTGGCAGGAGTAAATATATGAAGTCGAATGACGGGACAGCGCTTCAATAAATATCCAAGAAAGAGTTACCGGGGACGACCAATACCTTATTTATTTTGAGCGGTATTAACAATCCGGATGACTTCTTTATGGAGTGCTCGAATATGTTTTGCTTGATTGCCGGGGAGTTTCTGAGCAGTGCGCTCCATGTGACTTTCGAGCATCAGTACATTGACTGACTTGAGCAGACCGATAACGGCAAGATTCTGTTGAATAACCGGGAAGCAGTCAACATCTTCCGCTTCGATAGCGGCGAGTATTTTCTCGATACTCGTCTTCGCTTTTTTGAGAGCGACGGAGATTTTTATCTTTCGATTCATACGCGTTTCTCTGTGAGCATATTATCCTACACCTATGGTATAGGTATAAGTGAAGAAGAACGCAGTGTCAAGCGGAAGGGAATGTTGGACAGTGTCTTCGCCGATGGCGAGTGTTTTTGCTATGGAACTCGTTTCGTGGCACAATAGGAATATCTCTGACGTATTCTATGCGTGAACCCTCTAAAAAAACTATGACCTTTTTGTTATTTGCTCTGGTTGCAATTGCCTCTTTGGGAGTGTTTGTGCTTTTTGCGAGATTTTTCGGATTCGACGGCGGACTTGATGATTCTGTGACAGTGCCTCTCTCCGGACCGGTAACTGTCGGAGAGAATGGTGTGGTTTTTACTCCTCGCGAATCTCTTCGTATAAGCCGAGCTTCGGGAAAGATTTTGATTCGATCCGGTGGTATTCGAGATGCGGATATCTTGCATGGGACAGTCCTTCTTGCGGACGGCTCCACACGAAACGTCTCTGTTTCACTGGAAGATGCTTCCGGGAAAGAGCATGTTCTTGTTCTGACAAGCGTCGGATCTTCGATTGGCTTTGGATTCTCGGAAAGTGATCTTGCAACGATGGGCAAGAATATGAGTTTTCGATCGGTGCGGGTGCGATCCGATGGTCCGATCTCTCTTGATGCGATCGAATGGTATTCCTGGACAGGAAAGTAATAAGAATACATGAATAAATCTCTTAGAGGGTGTCTGAAAAGCTCTACAAAAATGCACAATGTAACCGTTTTTCCGAAAGAAATTCTTTTTTTGCGGCTTTCGTACGAAGTGTAAGACAAGCAAAAAAAGAATTTCTTTCGGAAAAACAGCCTTTTAGACACACTCTTAATTTCTTTTGAGAAAGATGCGATATGAATACAGTATTTGCCGTTGTGGCGGGGGTGGCTCTAGTGGGAGTGGGTATGTTGTTCTATCGATCGTCGGAGGCACAAGGTGTGAATGAAGTACGTCAAGTAACGAAGAACGCTATGATGCAAGATGAATCATCGACAGGGGCGGGTTCGGAATTGAAAATCGAGACCATGAAAGAAGGAACAGGGGATCGGGTGGTGAAATCGGGCGATACAATCTCTGTGCACTACACAGGGAGGCTTGTGGATGGAACGAAATTTGACTCGAGTCTTGATCGTGGCACGCCGTTTACATTCACGATTGGAGCGGGTCAGGTAATCAAAGGTTGGGATGAGGGATTCCTTGGTATGAAGGTGGGAGAGAAACGAACGCTTACCATTCCCGCAGACAAAGGCTATGGTGCAACCGGCGCAGGAGGCGTTATTCCACCTAATGCGACGCTCATATTTGAGACGGAGTTGGTTTCCATCCAGTAAGTTTGCTAGTGCGAGAAATCCTCTTGTGTATACTGAAAAACTCCTGCAATGTTGCAGGAGTTTTTGCTGATTCTGCTTGGGAACTGTTCGGATAGATAGAGGACTATCTTACGATATGGCCCATACTGTCTCCATGACCGCGCATATCATTGCCTGCTCCGAGACCAATGAATCCTTCGGGGATATTGTTTGCCTTGGCCCACGCTTCCATTTCTTCTCGATGTTTTTTGGCATCTGCGCGGCGCTCTTCGGGCGTCATACCTTGGCGCGATTCAAAATTTGCTTCGCGCTCTTTTTGAAGCTCCTCGTGTTTTGTGAGAACGAGCGATTTCTGTTCTTCGTTGAGTGTTCCTTTTGAGACGGCTTCGGAAAGTCTCTCTTCGAATCGCTGTTCCATTTGTGCTTGGCGCGCTTCCCGATCTTCATTAAAGACGTTCTGTACATCGTCCTTGTTCAGATTGAACCGGC
This sequence comes from uncultured Bdellovibrionales bacterium, assembly GCA_964420045.1. Lineage (GTDB taxonomy): Bacteria > Patescibacteriota > Minisyncoccia > Moranbacterales > UBA1568. The sequence goes on from CAYQPQ010000023.1 coordinate 14,619, forward strand.
CGACAATTCGCTCGATGAGGGATGTTCTCGATGTATTTCCTTCAGCTGAGGCATTACCTACGAGAAAAAACCCACCCGCTGCAAGTGTACCAAATGCAATGACAAGTGCTGCAAGTATTCTTACTGAAATCATACATGTTTCTTGAGGAATTATTCTATCAGTCGTGTGCGCCACGTGTACTCTTATACGGTTCATCCGAGAGGGAGTTTGCATGTGGTTTCAACATACCCTGACCCTCGCGGAGTGGGCGAATGAAAAGTGCTTGAAAGTCGTTGTCTTTTCCCGGCGTTCCGAGTATGAGGAGGGTTTCTCCGGATTGGATTCTTACCCTCGGACTCATTCGAGTGTCACTGTTTGTGTGTATGGTCCATGTCTCAGATCGTGGTGTCTGGAGGAGAAATGAGTCTGCTTTTGTTTCCGTTACCTTACCGGCAAGCGCTCCGTTTTGCGGAGATGACCATCGCAGTGCTCTCGGAGGGAGAATGCCGTGGAAAGCTTCCGGAGTCCCGTCTTCAAATGCCCGGTCGAGACGCTCATCGAGTCGGACGAAGTGAATGAGCAATGTTGCTGTAAGGATGACGAGTGTGATGAGGCTGCCGACAAACAGCGTGCGATAGCGATAGCCTCGTTTTGTATTTCGAAATGTGAGAATGCCAAAGAGAACAGAGAGTCCGAAGAGGCTGATCCATATAAGCGGCGTTGAGAAAAAGAGGAAAAATGGCGGATGTTGAAATCCGAACGACCGGAATATCTCGGGACCGATATCGAGAATATCAATCAGTCCAAGAGAGAGAAAGAGTGCTCCAATAATCCCCATGCTTCCGAGGAGTATCCAAAAAGAGATATTCTTTGCGATGATGACCCACCGCGGCGTCGGAGTGATGCGCTCTTTTTTTATAGTCTCAATGATGTTGGGGATGGAATGCTGATTCATACAAGAAGGAGAGAAATGAAGAATAGGGATTTTGGAATAGTGTTCGTGTACATGATGCGTATCTATGTTGCACTCTCGTCGAAATGATGGTAGATTCCTTGCTTCTTAGCTTCTTCCTTGAGAAGTTTGCGTCCTCGGTTTATGAGTGAAGCAACGGTTCCTTTTGGTTTTTCGACGATATCTATGATTTCATCGTAACTTTTTTCCTCGAGAAACTTGAGGATGAGAACTTCTCGGTAGAGCAGAGGGAGTGAGGTGATGATGGCGGAAATTTTCTCGAGTTTGTCTTTGATGTCGATTGTTTGCGTTATATTTTCCGGATCTTGGAAAAGGTGGGAGAAATCTTCGGTATCAAGTCCGACGGTTTTCGGGCGTGAAGATTTTTTTCGTATGGCATCGATGACAGTGTTTCGGCAGATATGGTATATCCATGTTGAGAATGTGAGATCGCCATCGAAAGCATTGAGATTTTTGTACACCTTGATAAACGTTTCCTGAAGGATGTCCTCTATGTCTTCGTCGGAGGAAAATGATATCCTTCGGACGTATCGAAACAGCCGATCCCAGTATCGTTCAACGATGCCCGAAAAAGCATCCGGGCTGGCGAGTGAAGCGACAACAATGTCGCCGTCACTTAACTCGCGATTATTGCTCGCTTGATGGTTTTCTTGCGTTGCCATGAGTGAAATATATCCGACCGATTCCTTGTTGTACGGAATCACGGTGCCGAAGTTTGCGTTTTCTTCTATAAAAGTATACCGAAAACACGACTGCTTTGATAGCGTTTTTCGGACATGGTATGGTGAGGGTGTTTCCTACTGAACGTTCCTCGTGTTCTCGAGGGGGTTTCGCGCAATGTTTAGGGATGAGTTCGTGCAATATAAACACGCTATGGCGAGCTTTCGGACGCACATTTCATTTGGAATAGCTTGTGGAGTGCTGAGCATCTTCCTGCTTATGGGATCTGCTCTGGTGCCGCCTTCGTGGAGTTTTTTTGTGTTTTCTTGGCTTCTGGTGACGATTGGCTCAATTCTCCCGGATATGGACAGTGACTCGGGGATACCGTTTCATGTGACATTTGGTTCGCTTTCACTTATTGCTGGGGGGCTGGCATTTTTGGTAACGTACCAGCAAACTCCGCACGAATACCTGCGTATTGCCGGTTGGGTTCTTGGTGCCATGATCTGCGTGTGGAGTGTTGTCGGCTCGCTCTTCCAACGGTTTACCCGGCATCGGGGAATGGCGCATTCGATTCCTGCGGCGGTACTTGCCGGACTTCTTGTCTTTTCAGTTGCTTCTCATGCGGGATTTGACGAATGGCCAGCTTTTCTTTTGGGAGTCGCGATGGCGTTTGGCTATCTCACACACCTTATCCTTGATGAAATCTACGCGGTTGTAAATTTTCATGGGTCGCTTTTCGTGCCAAACAAAGCGCTTGGGAGTGCACTGAAACTGTTTTCAGACAGTTGGAGAATTAACCTGCTTGTCTATGGAAGCATTGCTCTCTTTGTTATTGTGAGTCATGGCGAAATCATTCGCCTCGGGGAACGACTCGTGAGAGTGCTTCACTAGTGCGTAAGTCCTAAGAGGGTGTCTGAAAAGCTCTACAAAAATGCACAATGTAACCGCTTTTCCGAAAGAAATTCTTTTTTTGCTTGTCTTACACTTCGTACGAAAGCCGCAAAAAAAGAATTTCTTTCGGAAAAACAGCCTTTTTAGACACACTCTAATCTTGTTGAGAACTGAATGTGAACTGAATGCTGACATC
>CAYQPQ010000024.1:0-2431 GCA_964420045.1 uncultured Bdellovibrionales bacterium
TGAATGAGTTTTTTGCGAACGGTTTTTTTGTAGATCGTATCGATCATGCGACCTTTTCCGTAGGACGCTTCGTAGGTGATGCCAAGCTCGTCGGCTTTTTGTTTCAACGTTTCAACGGAAACATGTTCCGAAAGATCAATACCGGTCTCTTTTTTGAAGGCATCAAAATAATCCACTCTTTCGAAAGGCTTTTGCCAATCAATCGCTTCATTATTCCATGTTGTTTCCAATTTTCCTGTCACTCGTTCGACAAGAAGTCGATAGAGTCGCTCCACCATATCCATACCTGTCTCCATGTCCGCATAGGCGGCGTAGAATTCCATGTGATCAAACTCTTGCAGGTGCTCGCGATCGATGCCTTCATTACGGAAGACGCGCCCGATTTCAAACACGCGCTCATATCCACCAACCAAGAGGCGTTTCAGCGGAAGTTCGAGCGAAATACGCAGATAGAAATCTTGGTCAAGCGCGTTGTGATGTGTGACAAATGGCTCCGCCTCGGCACCGCCCGGCACGTGCTCCAATACCGGCGTCTGCACTTCGAGAAAGTTTTCTTCGGTAAGAAAATTTCGTATGGTTTGCCAAAAGATATTTTTCTTGCGGAAAAGCTCGCGCGTTTCCGGATTCATCGCGAGGTCGAGATAACGCCGCCGCAAAAGCTCTTCCTCATCTTTGAGTCCGTAGAATTCAGACGGCATGGGACGCAACGATTTCGAGAGCATTCGCCATGCCGAAACCGCGAGCGTCTTTTCGTCTTGCTTGGTCCTAAAGAGTGTCCCGGTTACTTCGACGAAGTCTCCCACATCAACACCATCGATAAACGCCGAAAACAATTCGTCCGAGAGCGCGCCCTTTCGGACGAAAACTTGTATCTTACCACTTTCGTCTTCGATATGCGCGAAGGCAATCTTCCCCATATTCCGAAACGACCGCACGCGCCCAACAAGCGATACGGGAATTTCCTGCTCCGCAAGCGACTCGAAATTAGAGAGTGCCTCAGCATTCGTCTGTGTCCGATGCGCTTTCTCCGGGTACGCTTCACCGAATTCCGCCGTTACCCGATCGAGTTTTTCCCTCCGTGCCGACACAATATCTTCACGCATAGTGTCAAAAACAATCACACTCAATATAGTACCCTCACTCTACCGAATTCCACTCTCTCTGGCAAGAAAAAGCCATTATTCCCGAATATTTCCGCCGGTGCCGATTTGGTCGAGGCGGACGGAGAGAATTTTGGAGATGCCATCGTCTCCCATGGTGACACCGTAGAGAATTGAGGCGCGGCGCATAGTTTCCCGATTGTGCGTAATGGCGACAAACTGCGTCCGCTCCGAGAGCTCAGACAAAAGATCACTGAAGCGCTTTGAATTCGCTTCGTCGAGCGCCGCTTCCACTTCGTCGAGCACGGCGAAGGGCGGCGGATTGTGCGAAATAATCGCAAAGAGAAGCGCGAGCGCCGTCAGCGACCGCTCTCCCCCCGAGAGCATTGCGAGGTTGGCTATTTTCTTGCCCGGCGGCGAGGCGACGATATCGATGCCGATATCAGTTTCTCGTTTCTCACTGTCTTCAGATACAGCTTCTCCGGAATCAACCGAATCGGAAATGTCCTCTTCGAGCGGTTCATCAAACATGTTTAATCCGCTTCGCCGCTCAACAGGAATTTTCAAAAGCTTCGCCTCGCCGCCGCCAAAAATAATTTTGAAATATCGATCGAATTCGCGATGCACTTCTTTCCATGCTCCTTCAAATGCCGCATGAATTTTGACGTCCATCTCCCGCACCACCTGGCGGAGTGACTGCGTCGCCTTCTTGAGATCCGCCGACTCCGCGGTCAGAAACGAAAAACGCTTTTCGGTTTCCGCACACTCTTCAATTACCAAGGGGTCGATACCGCCGATATGCTCAAGCTCCACCTTGAGCCGAATGATATCGCGCTCGAATTTCTCCGCATCGATCGTCTCGCCATTCCATACGAGATCTTCCGGTTTCATATGGAGTTCTTCGAGAATCTCCTTCGTCAAATCTTCTTCGCGAACCTCAACGCGCGCGCGGCGCACCTTGCGCTCGTTCTCCGCGTCTTTCAACCGACTCATCTCCGTCTGAATGTCGCGCGCCTTCCGTTCGAGCTCGAAGAATTTCATCCGACTTTCTTCGAGTCGCCGCGACGCTTCTTCTCTCTGCCGCTCTTCGACAGCAATACTTTCCTGAAGAGACTGCTTCTTTTCCAAAAGACGCTTTTCTTCCTGCTGAAGCACGATCAATCTTTCATCGCTTTTCGCGCGTTCTTCCGGAGAGAGCTCGACCGTATGCTTTGTGATAACCGTCCCGGCACCGGCATGCCCGTGGAGTTCGGAGAGGCGCGTTTGAATGACACGCGCCAACTCGCGCACTTCCTGCAGCTCATCGAGCGACTCGACATGCAAGAGCCGAT
>CAYQPQ010000024.1:2531-15270 GCA_964420045.1 uncultured Bdellovibrionales bacterium
GCCAACTCGCGCACTTCCTGCAGCTCATCGAGCGACTCGACATGCAAGAGCCGATCGATCAACTTTTCTTGATGCGATCGAATTTCGGCAAGGTGTTGCCGTACAAACTCCCGATCAACCGCGATGCTCTCCACCACTTCTCTGGGCTTGCGACGTTCTTCCTCTATCTCCCGCTTTCCGAAGAGCACCGAAAGATCCCGTTCCACACCATAGAGAGATTCTCGAAGCGATCGGGTATTTTGGTCACGTTGAGTCGATATATCCTTATCGGGAGATTCAATTCGTTTCGATTCCTCGACAAGATCGCGATTGATGGTTTCCGATTGCTGTTCCAGCTCTCGAAGACGGGCGGAGTCCGCCTCGAATGTTCCTTCGAATTCTTTCCGCTCTCGCTCAAACGCGTGCCACAAAAATGCGAATCGCTGCAGCTGTTTCGCGCGCAACGACGCCGCCACCTCCGCACCGCGAGACGCCTTTTCCGCTTGCCGCTTCAGATTCTTGAGGTGCGGCTCAATCTCGACAAGGAGCGCATCCACACGCACGAGGTTCTCGCGCGTTGACTCCAATTTCCGCAACGATCGCTCTTTCTCGAGGCGATATTGTTTCACGCCCGCCGCCTCCTCCAACATCATGCGCCGCTCCAAAGGCGTCGCCGACAAAACCGCATCGGACATGCCCTGCGTAATCACCGAATAGCTATCCTTCCCGATCGATGCCTGCGCAAGCAAATCCGTCACATCGAGAAGTCGCACTCGAGAGCCATTAATAAGATACTCGCTCTCGCCATCTCGAAAAAGCCGCCGCGTCACAACCACTTCCGCATATTCAATCGGGATTCTTTTATCCGTATTGTCGAAAAAAAGCGAGACCGAAGCACTGCCAAGACGCGCCTTCGTACCCGTACCCGCAAAGATCACGTCTTCGCTTCTTTTGCCGCGCAAATGCTTCGCCGATTGCTCGCCGATCGTCCACCGTATCGCATCGGCAATATTCGATTTGCCAGAGCCGTTCGGTCCCACAATCGCCGTGAGCGGAAACCCGCCACCCTCGCCGGAAAACTCAAGCACCGTCTTCCGCGCAAACGATTTGAATCCCGAAATTTCTATACGTTTGAGAAACATATGGGAGAGAAAACAGGAAAACAGAATGGAGTGTCATCCACATTTCATCACGTAAATAGAAAATCTATTTGTCCACACACCGATATCGCCAATATCCTTTTACAAAATATTCATCTCTTTCATTTTTCGAAGCGCCTTCGCTATATTCGAATCTTCTTTCATGACAGCTTCCACACTCACCCACTTGAAATCAGAAACTTCATTTCTATCGAGAAGAATATTTTCACCTTTCACGCAAAACACAAACATAAAATCGTGATGATAATGCTCGTTTTCGCTTTTATTTTTATTTTCGGGAATAACGTGCGTATCGATAAAAATAGGGACAAGATTTTCTTGACACCACGGATGTGTCGCCACCTCTCGCAGTCCCGCTTCTTCCGCTACCTCTCTTTTTGCTGAATCAATCAGGCTTTCATCCTCCCTCTCAAGGTGTCCCCCTGGCTGGAGGTATTTCTGCAACTTATTGTGGAATATCGCAAGCACATTATTGTTCGAAGAAATCACCAGTCCGCTCGCCGTCACATGACCATGAAAATTCTTTCGGCTCACAATATCTTCGCCGAGCTCTATTTGCTTTGTAATAATATGAAATCGATCCTCTTCTTCTGGAAAAAATTCAAGATATTTTCTCAAAGTGAGTCGTATGTGTTCAGGCGTGATCATAATTTTAGACGCTTATGGAAAGGAAATATTTTAACCACGAATCAGCAATTCTCGAGCGTATATCGACTGACCCATCCTGCACCTTGTTTTCTAAGGGCGACGCGCTCATATAGAGTATCGTATCCATCATCTCCTTTTGGACGAGCAAGATAAAATCGTCCACTACGGCACCGTGCAAAAAATTTATTGCATTGCCGTTATTGAGAAGGTAAACGAAATGCCCATTGTTTTCGTAAAAGGAAATATGCTCCGAAACCTCTTTCTTCGTATAGTTCTTTTCCATCCAGGAAATGTCCATCTCATCATCAGACGAAGTAACAGAAGCTATAAAAACGCCGTTTTTGAGAAACTTAAATTCCTCTCCTTTCAAGGAAAGCTGCCCTGTGGAGCAAAAGATTATGTCGGAGTTCTCAATAATTTTCAACTTATTGGTGATCGAATTTCCTTTTGAATATGCTGAAATCAGAACAATAGGGTCTGTGTCATACACGGAAATGCTACACCCCTTGTCCCGCAAAGAAGAAAGAATGCCGTTTCCAATTTTTCCAAATCCAATAACGCCGACTTTCTTGTTATTTATCAGAATGCCCTGCTCTCTCAAGAGGGCGTCCGTCGAAAAAACAACCGCTTGTCCGACGAGATGATCCTCGTTATTTTTGAGTGGACTTCTTGCTACGGAGATCACAGGAGCAAGAAGATTCGGTTGCGAGAGATACTTTTGGTGTCCATTTTCAGTATCCTCTATCACTCCAAGAAATCTTTCTCCAAGAAGACTCTTGATATCATTTGCTATGGCGGAGAAATATCCGCCTATATCGAGTAAAACAAGTTTATTTTCTCGGGGAATTCTTTCCAAAACGCGCTTTATGGAATCTATACTTTTCAGTTCATCCCTTGTTACGAAGAGGATTTTTTCTTGCGGATAGAACGGGAGAAGATTTTTATTGATCGAGTTTCTTTTGGGAATAATGCACTCCAATGAGAAATACTTTTGCAAAACATTCACAAACGGAATGCCAGTGTCCAGCAAATGCATAACCGCTATGACGCTTATTCTTTTCGTATCGGAAGCCGACTTCAAATAGGTGTCATCAAAAAATGCTTCTCGTTGAGCGATTTTTTGTTTGAGAATAAGGTGGGAATCCATAATACTTGTTATTTCAGAAAACGAAAACAAAGTCCATTGCCTTCAACAACAAACGTCTCTCTAAACCAAGAAACTTACTGACCTCCGCGTTCCCGTTCGAGAATTTCTCGGACGACAGCTTTGTATGAGCGAGCGCCTTTTGAGAAGGCGTCGAAGTCGAGAATGGACTTGCCATACGACGGCGCCTCAGCCAGTCGAATCGAGCGCGGGATGACGCTCTTGAAGACGGGACCAGGAAAATGATCGGTCACTTCCTGCACCACTTGGCGCGCGAGCCGATTCCGGCGATCATAGAGCGTAAGGAGCGCGCCCATAATTTTGAGTTCTGGACGAAGCCGTTCGCGCACAAGGTCAACTGTCGAGAGCAACTGGCTCAATCCTTCAAGCGCATAGTATTCGGTCTGCACCGGAATAATCACCTCATCGCTTGCTGTGAGTCCGTTCACTGTGAGGAGCCCCAGAGACGGCGGGCTGTCTATCAATATATAGTCATAATACGGACGCAACCGCGCGACCAATTTCGAGAGCAGGTATTCGCGACCCTCGATATTCATCATCTCCACCTCCGCACCCGCCAAATCCTGCGACGACGGCAAGAGATGCTGATTCTCGGTCGGCGTCGCCAAGACGACATTCTCCAACCGCTCCCCGAGAAGAAGCGCGTGATAGAGTGTCTTCTCGAGCGATCGCGAGTCGACACCGATGCCGGACGAAGCATTCGCCTGCGGATCGAGGTCAATAAGAAGCACTCGCTTTCCCGAATCCGCGAGATAGCGAGCGATATTGATAGTCGAAGTCGTCTTTCCGACTCCGCCTTTCTGATTGACAAGTGTGACTACTTTTGCCATAAGAAAGAAGCGTATTGTATGCTACGCATTTGGAATATTGGGACTTTTTCAGTATACTCCATTCGAGACCGGGCTTCAATGCCGGACTTTTGAATGCCGATGTGGTGGAACTGGCAGACACGCACGACTCAAAATCGTGTGGGCGCAAGCCCATGTGGGTTCAACTCCCACCATCGGCACACAGTAAAAACGTTCATTCCCAACAGAGACACTCTGCCCACACTCGGAGGCATTTACCCATGAACTTTCAAGAAGCCCTCAAGCAAGCTCGGGAAACGGTATGTGTTCCCCAGCACGGAAGCACTTGTCACGCATATGGAGGCATGAGGTGCGATCCGACTTGCAAAGCATTCACAGCAGGGATTGAAAGACGACGCGATGCCCATAGACACTATTTGGAACGCATGATAGGCGAACGACACATTGCCGGGCGCGGCATCGTTCGTGTCTCTCGTTCTCCCAATAACAAAAACATGTTCATTCTTGAGGTTGGAGAATACGTGTACGATGGTCAAGATACACCCGTCTTTACTTGCTTCGAAAAGCACCTCCTTCCGGAGGGCATAGTAAGGGCGATTGTTTCCTTATTTCCTTAAAGGAATATTTTTCTTTCTGAAAATTCCTCAGAGAATGGCGAGCACAATACCTGCTTCGCCATTTTTACTTTTCGCTCGATAAAAGTTGTCGTTTCGCGGCTTCGACGACATTGCTCAAGAGGCAGGCGATGGTGACCGGACCGACACCGCCAGGGACAGGCGACAAGAAGCCTTCGAGTTCTTCAACACTCGCACGATCAACATCGCCCAGCACGCGCGTGCCTTCCTTCACGATGCCGCCGTCAATCACAATAACACCGGGCTTCAACACACTTCCGGTAATTGTTCGTTCCTTCCCGCAGGCAGACACAACAATATCTGCCAGCTTCAATTCGTGCACACCTTGTTCGGAGGCGCACTCAACGCACGGAATGTGTTTTGCCTGCATGCCTTCTCGAGAGAGTACTCGACACATCATATCGCCAAATCGGTATGAATTTCCGATAACCACTGCGATTTTCCCTTCAAGCGGTTCCTGTGCCGCTCGGATAAGCTCGAGTATTGCTCGAGGGAACACCGGAAACAAAGCCGGCTCTCCGGCAAGAAATCGCCGCTCATTTTCCGGGTGAAATCCGTCAACGTCTTTCTCGAGATTCATGCGATTGACAATCGCATTCGTGTCGATATGCGCCGGGAGCGGCACCTGCACCAATATACCGTGAATGGAGTGGTCAGCGTTAAATGCATCAATCGCGCGTTCAATATCCGACTGCGAAGCGTTCTCGAGAAACAGTTTCTTTTCAACTCGTATCCCAATGCGCTCAGCGGCGCGTTCCTTGAGCGTCACATAGAGGTGCGATGCGGCATCATCGCCAACAAGTATCACACCGAGTCCGGGATGGAGATGCCGTGCTCGTATCTCTTGTCCCAGACGATTCAACATGTTCTCCGCTATCAGTTTTCCCTCAAGAAATTTCATACGAAAAAGAAGAAAAACACAATGAGAAGCGCGATCGCCGCGCGGTACCAGAAAAAGACCCGATAGCTCGCCCGCTCAACGAATCGTATGAGAGAGAAAATAGCAATATACCCGGACACAGCCGATGAGAGCACGCCCACCACAAAAGGTACCGTAATACCTGCCGAGACAAGCGCCGGAGCATTTGCGAGGAGTGCCGCGCAAATAATCGGCGTTGAAAGCAGGAACGAGAACCGAGCAGCGGATGCGCGGTCGATACCACGAGCAAGTGCAGCGGTAATCGTGATACCGGAACGCGAGACGCCCGGTACAATGGCAAGCGCCTGAGCGCAGCCGATCGCCAGCGCGTCTCGCAAAGTAATGTTTTCCAAAGACCGAGTCTTTCGTCCCCGAAGATCGACCACCCAGAGGAGTGCACCGAAAACAAACAGTGTCGCGGCAATAAGAAGCGGATTGCGAAATATCGTCTCCGCCTGCTTCTCGAGCACTGCGCCGGCTATCGCTCCCGGGATCGTCGCCATCACCAAAAAAAGCAAGGCATTCGACATACCGTGATACTCCGGCATGTCATTGCGAAGACGAAAAATATTGCACCAATCCCGCCAGAAATACCCGAGAACCGCAATCAATGTCCCTGCATGAAGCGCCACATCAAAAGAAAGCCCTGGATCAGAAAAGTCAAAGAGCCACGGGAAAATTACCAAATGGCCCGAGCTCGATATGGGGAGAAACTCCGAAAGCCCCTGAACCACTCCGAGAACGAGCGATTGAACAACGCCGGTATCCATGAACGGGAAAGAAAAAATTCAGTCAGATCCTCACTCACGGAATACAAATCAATTCCGCTTCGAAGGTTCGCGTAGAGGCATTCTTCACTTTGAGACGGAGTGCGAACTGTCGACCGCCATTCTCAGAACACACAAAGTTCGGATTCAAACGAAGGTCGGCAGCCAGCTTTTGCGCATCGAGCGCGCGAATGTCGAAAGCGATTGTATATTCGCTGTGAGATACCAGAGACTGAATACGCACCACCGCTTCATTGGGCGTCACCACATCGCGCACGATAAAATCATTCACTCCCATTTCCTTCGCTCGCTTCTGATCTTCTTGCCGTCCCAAGTGCGAAGAAAAAGCAATTGGAATCGAAGCGGTTGTCACATTGCTCCGCAGGGCTTCCGTCAAGGCGAAACCGTCCATGCGAGGCATGATAATACCTGTAAATACCACATCCGGTCGCTCCGCGGTCGCCATATCGAGCCCTTCAAGTCCATCCTTCGCCTCGCGAACCTCGAAGCCTGCCGCCCGAAACACCTCTGCGTACAAACTCCGCGTGTCCACATCATCATCCACCAAAAGCATTTTGAATGTTTGTCCCATATCTCTCGTATTACAAGATTAAAAGTTTCGTGCCGCAAACAACGCAAAACAAGAAACGTCTGCAAGAAAAGTATACCAAGGAATACCAAGCAGAGCAAAAAGACTGCCAGCATATAGTGCTGGCAGTCTCCTATTTCTCCCTGTGATTTACAAACAAGAAGTTAAAAGACTCAGAGATTCATACTGCCTACGCTACCTCCAAAATCTCATATTCCATACTTCCCGCAGGTGTCTCAACGGAAACGCGAGCGCCTTTTTCTTTGTTCAGAAATGCTTTCCCAAGAGGAGATTCATGAGAAATTTTTCCGGCGGACGGATCCACTTCATTTGATCCCACAATCGTGAAAGCCATTTCTTTGCCGCGCAGAAGCGTCTTCACTACCGATCCAATTTGTACGCCGGACGCCTGACTGTTGTGACGCGCGACCACAGCGTCTTTGAGCGACGCTTCGAGCTCGGCTATTCGAACCTCGTTCTCAGCCTGCTCTTGTTTTGCTTCGCTATACTCGGCATTTTCGGAGAGATCGCCTTGCTCTTTCGCCTCCTTTATCGCGGAAGCGATGCGCTGGCGCACCGTCACCTTGCGTTCTTCAAGTTCTTCTTGGAGCTTCTTCAGCCCGTCTTTCGTCAATATTTTCGCCATATACCATTCGGATTATTCGCTTAATTTTGTTTTGTATGCGCCAAAAGAGACGCGCAATGCCACTCATGATAGCAAAGCGCCCGCCGTTGTCAATATTGGCTCTGTCGAAGGATATTGTCACTCTCTTTCCGCTTCTTTTCCCCTGCCCTCGCCAAAATACCAGGAGAGCACGTCTTTCGTCACAGAAACAGCGAAATAGCCTTCATTTTCTTGTCCTTCGATGAGTACCACCAGCACAATGGTCGGGTGTTCATAGGGAGCGAAAGACTCAAACCATCCATGCGTTTTCTTCTCGGTGCCAAACTGAGCGGTTCCTGTCTTCCCGGCAACGGCAACCGGGAGACCTGCAAGGGACTGTGCCGTCCCCACGCTTTCCGTTACCGTCATGCGCATGCCTTCTCTCACCGTCTTCAGAATTGACGGATCAATCACATTTCGACGAAGTGCCTCCGGCGCCATTGATCGGAGCGTCCCGTCACGATCCCGAATCTGCCCCACTACTCTCGGCTTCCAGAGCGTCCCGCCATTGGCAACCGCCGATGTTGCATCTGCCAATTGCAGAGGTGTTGCCAAAACAAATCCCTGTCCGATCGACGCGTGATATGTGTCGCCGATATACCACCGTTCGCCGAATTTCTTCTCCTTCCATTCGGCAGTCGGAAGAAACCCGGTCTTCTCACCGGGAACATCAATGCCCGTTTCCGATCCGAATCCGAAGCGCTGTTCATACGCATCCATCTTCTCCATGCCGAGTCCGCGAATATTTCCGTAGCCGCCACCGACACTATAGAAGTAGACATCGCTCGACACCGCAATCGCATGACGGACATCGGTAAATCCATGCACCTTCCAATCGCCAAAGGAGAACCCAGCGACCGTAATTCCGCCGCGGCTTTCTATTTGCGTATTCGGCGTAACAACGCCTTCGGCAAGCGCCGCACTCGCCAGGAATGGTTTGATCGTCGACCCCGGCGGATATTCGCCCGCAATCGCCCGATTAAAAAGTGGAATCGCATCATCTTCGATAAGCCCGGCGTAGTTTGCAGAATCGATGCCTCCAGCAAAGAGGTTGTTATCAAAAGATGGGAGGCTGACCAGTGCCAAAACACTTCCATCGCGCGGATCCATTGCAACGGCTGCGCCCTTTCGCAGTCCCGCCGTATCGAGCGCCACACTCAGGCTGTCAAAAAGCTTTTTCTGCAAGTCCGCATCAATATTCAAAATAAGATCGCTTCCCGGCTCAGGCTCGAATACACCGAGGGCTTTCTTTACCGCCCCTCGAGAATCAACCTCGACCCGATCGGCGCCGCGCTTTCCGCGAAGTTCCGACTCGTAACTTTTCTCAATTCCCTGCTTCCCGATAGAATCGATTGGCAAATAGTCTGGATACTCAGCAAGCTCTTCCTTGCGAATCTTTCCCTCATATCCCAAGATGTGTGAAAAAATCAATCCGTCCTGATACTCGCGAACCGCGGAGCGTTCAAGCGATATACCGGGAAATTCCGCAGCGCGCGCCGAAAATATCAATGTCTCATCCTGAGTCAGCGATGGTTTCAACACGATCGGCGCAGAGAACGTGCCGCCGGCCGATCGGAGCAATGCCTCCCATTCGTCCGAGTCAAAGGCGATGAAGCTTCGCAATCGTTCGATCATCGACTGACGCTCCTCTTCGGACGTCGGGAGATCGCCTGGCGTCGCCAGGAGTTCCATACTCGGCACATTGCGCACCAACTGCTTCCCATACCGATCAAAGATAAGACCGCGCGGCGCAGAGAGCAGAACGTTGCGCACGCTATTCCGTACGGCAACATCTTGGTAGTAACCTCCCTTCACCACATTCAAAAAGAAAACCCGCGCCCCGAGAAGCACGAGAACGATCGCGCACAATATCCGAAACCACCGTGCCAACCCGCGATGAAGCGGGGCCTCGAGACGTGCCGCGTCTTTCTCCGTTATGGTAAGTACCGCGTCATCGATTTCCATGCCGCGATACTGCGAAGAGTATCCAAAAAGCTTCATAGAGTACAAAGAGTCTGCTACGAGACTTCATTATACTCTATTTCCCTCGTCCCGCTATTATCCCGATACCCCCCAACCAGACCCACACAAATCCCAAAAGCACCCCGGAATTAAAGACATTGAATACCGTGAAGCCAATCCATGAGACGAGAAAAAACACGGCAACCGAGCGAAGCGTGACACGCTCCAATTCCCCTCCCCGAGCAAAGAATGTCCGAAGAGCAAAGATTGGGATCAATATCCACAACACCAGAAAAGAGAGTCCGCTTATCAATCCCCCGCCAAGCCATGCCTCAAAAAAAGCATTACTTGCATTGAGTGATGCGCCCCGATCGTCTGTCCCGAGAATATTCCCGATGTTGCCCCACCCGATGCCGAAAAGCCAGTGCGATCGGAGTGTTTCAAAGATTGTTCGCGAAATAACTCGTCGGGCTTCGATGCTCGGATCAGGGCGGGAAACCGTTCCGATAAATTTCCCCGCCGCCTGTTCAGCATCAATAGCCTCCAACCGAATAAATCGGCATCCATACGAAGATAATTCGGAAATATCCGCAATACTCTCCGGCAAGACCGTTGGAGTGTCACACGAAACGGTAATACGTTGTTGTCCCGACGCAGTGCTTCCCGCCCGATCAGTCAAATCGAATGTCGTCAAATGGAATCCCGCTATCACAAAAATCGCCGCGACACCGGATGAGACAACGAGCAACACTCCCTTCAACAGGCGCTTCCAGAACCAAAAGCGCGGATGCCATGCACGCGCCCACAAGAGAAGCAGAAGAAAAAGAGGAAGCGAGAATGCAAACCCCGCCCATGCGCTTCGCGCTACGGTCAACAAAAGCCCCAGCAAAGAAAGCGTGAGGAACAAGAAGCAAGAGAGTAGCAAGAGACCATTTGAGTATCGACACAAAAAAGAAGCGAGTTGCCGGCTATATGGACGCTGTTCTCCTGAAGCATGCTTGGGAAGATCGCCTTCGACCGAGCGCTCGTGAAGAACATAAAAAAGAAGCGCCAGAGCCATGCTCCCTGCGGCGATACAAAACATCCCCAGCCAATCCGGCTCGGAGAAAAATGCGTTCGGACGCCCCGGCATTACTTCGAAGGACACGAGTCCCTCGGTAAATCGCATGCTTTGCCAGAGGGAGAAAAGCGCCGTACTCGCCGATGCAAGCAAAAGAAACGGCATCACCCGCCGCACATCGCGCACTTCTCCCAGAAATTGCCGCGACAAAAAGTAGAGTGCGACAAAGGACAGTGCAACCACTGATTGCTTTGCGGCACCTGCGCCGTCCGGAGCAAAACCAATTGAGAGCAATCCACCCACTCCAAACACTATCGGCAAAACATCGAACCACCGGAAACGCATCAAAAAAAATGGGAGTCGATGAGTCACGAAACGAATGACTATCGACAGGATCAGAATACTGCCGAGAAGTTGATAGGGTCGAATGGAAAGTGGCAGAATATCCGATGAGAGATCAATCATCTCGAACGGAATAAGCGAGATAAACAGCAAGAACGCCCATCCGGGACGATAGAGCGAGCAGAAAAACGCAAGTGCCAAAAAGAAAACGAAATCCACCACGCCAAGAGGAAAGACGGCTGAATTTCCAAAACACAAGAGAAGCACCGAGAGTAGAAAAGCGCTCAACAACAGCATCCCTTCAGTAATGCGCATCATAGATATATCACTACCAGGCAAACAGAAGCGTCCAAGCCTGTCTTGTCGCCTCTCTTCCATTACAGGGTTTTCAAGCATCAATCCCCCCAATAGCCGCACGAAGCAGTTTCTTGGAAAAATCATTCCACGAGAAAAGTTGTGAACGCTCCTTCCCGCGTGCAGATAGCATCTCGCGAAGTTCTCGACGAGCAAGTGCATTGCGAATGGTCGCCGCAATATCCTCCACATCATCCGGACGGCAATAGAGCACCGCATCCTTCCCCACTTCGGGAAGCGACGAGTTCTTCGAGGTCACAACCGGCGTCCCCACACTCATCGCCTCCAAGACCGGGAGTCCAAACCCTTCGTAGAGCGACGGGTACAGAAAGAGCTTTGCTCCCGCATAGAGCGCCGGCAAATCCCGCTGCGGAACCGCATCGAGAATACGGACATACGGCATGAGATCCAACTCCTTTGCCATACGCTCGACATCTGTCACAAGCGGAGAGAGTTGTGGCAAAAGCTTTCCGGAAATAACCAGTGGTGGCGTCGCCGGCGCCAAATGATCGGACTTCTCTCGATCAAGAAGCGCTCGGTATGCCCGAAGCACACCCTCGGCATTCTTGCGCCACTCAAGTCCGCCGCCAAAATAGAGATAGCCGGGCGAGAGATGGTACTTTTGCATCACTTCCGCGCTCCGCTCCGGCGTCACCGTTCGCTTGAATATCGGATCAACATCGATGCGATTGACCGATACGGACGACGGCGAGATGCCAAGATGTCGTATCAAATCCTTCTCTGTCCGCGACGACACCGCGTAGAGTTTGTCCGCATGCCGAATGCCGCGCTCGACCGACTTCCAGTTCAATCTCTTGCGCCAATTGTTGAGATACTCCGGAAAGAGCTTCGGAATAATATCGTGCACCACCATGATATGCCGAATGCTCTTCGGCATCACCGTCGCCGACTGATAGAGACTGATAAACACATCGCACCCGTCTCGCTTCGCCTGTTTCGGCACAAGACACCGTTCCCACCACCACTTTCGCACCAGATCATCGCGCTTCCACATCGGCAGCATGACCTGCGTACGAAAATGCTTCGGAATGTTTATCCCATTCGGAAGATCTTCTTCAAGATACAAAATAAATTCCACGCGAGAACTCTCGGAAACTTTCCGCAAAAAATTCAGCGTGACCTGCCCGATTCCCGTATCGGGTTTCCGCACAAACGACGCATTGATGCCGACCCGCATAGCAATACTTTATGATACCCCTATTGTAGCATGAAATCAGAGAATCATCCGCGTTCCAAAACCAGAAATTCATATCGGTAACCATCGGATTCTCGCTCTTCTCGACTGACCACTTTCGAAAATATTTTCTCATACTCTGGAAAGAACGCGTCGCCGCAGAAGCCGCTGTGAATAAGCGTAATATACAACCGATCCGCCACAGAAAGTGCCTCCTTATACACCATGCCGCCGCCGATCACAAACACTTCTTCACTCCCCAGAGCGCCCTCTGCTTTTTCCAACGCATCTTTCAAAGAATGCGCGATAACAATTTCTTTCGGAGCATCACCCCATACCGTATCCGATAATACGATGTTCGTCCGCCCCGGAAGCACTCGTCCGATCGAAAAGAAAGTATTCCTCCCCATGATAATCGGATGCCCCGCCGTCGTCTCCCGAAATCGCTTCAAATCCTCCGGAATATTCCACGGCAATTTCCCCTTGTCACC
>CAYQPQ010000025.1:0-14180 GCA_964420045.1 uncultured Bdellovibrionales bacterium
TTGCGCGCTAGAGTGGGAAGAGCTTTAAGAGGAGCGATTTTTTATGTTGACGATTCGATTCAATAGATCAGGGAGGAAGCATCGGCCGAGTTATCGGGTGGTGTTGCAGGAACACACGGTGGCACCGGGCGGTCGGCATGTCGAGGTCTTGGGGAGCTATGATCCCTATTCCAAACAAACCGTTTTGAAGCGCGAGCGGGTGCAGTATTGGATCGAGCAGGGGGCGCAACCGTCGGATACGGCGCACAATCTTCTTGTTCGAGAGGGGATTCTTACGGAAAAGAAACGCTCAGTGAAGATGCCAAAGCCAGTTGCGAAGGAGATTCCGACACAAGATGGCGCAGATGCGAAAGAAACAGTAGCAGAAACTCCTGCGGAGAAATCCGAATCGGAGGTGAAAGCATAGTACCTTGCTATTCTCGCGAATATTTCCGCAGACATGAGGCGCTTTAGCGATAAAGAGAAGTCCTCACGAGGAAAGAATATGGTCGATGCCTTTCTGGCATCTTTCGTATTCTCCACACGGCGTCCGCGGAAATCGCGGATTTTTTATTTCCATGGATATATAGATATAGGGTAGGCGCGAGTGCTCTTTTTTGAAGAATCTATTCTGTGTATACATGGCGCGGCGTGAGTCGCGATGTGTAGAGGGAATGGCTTCTTCCGGAAAGAGGAAGAATGAACAGGAAAGCGAGGTCGAACTTTCCGAAGGATGTCTCTTTTGACAAAGAATTTATGCAGACAAAGAAACAGAAGGAAGATATCGTAAGCGATGTTGCTGAGCGAGCACGTGCGTCGAAGTCGGTTGTATTTGCGAAGTATGCTGGGCTCACCGTGAAAGAGTCTATGGAACTTCAGAGAGAACTCCGAAAAGGCGGTGGTTCGTTGCGAGTGGTGAAGAAAACGCTTCTTTCGATTGCACTCAAATCAGTGGGCATTGATGTAGATGCTCGGTCGCTTGAAGGTCAGATCGTGGCGGCATTTTCTCCGGATGAGGTGACGGCGCCCAAGGTGCTTATGGAGTTTGCGAAGAAGCACAAGGCACTCGTTATTGCGGCCGGGTCACTTGGTGAGAAGTCACTGTCCGCAGAAGAGGTTGCGGCGCTTTCGAAGCTTCCATCGCTCCTGGAACTTCGGGCAAAACTTGCCGGAACGCTTGCGGCTCCGATTTCCGGATTTGCGCGAACACTTTCGGGGAATATCTCGGGGTTGGTTCGTACGCTTCATCAGATTGCCGAGCAGAAAGGAGCATGAGGAGGAATGAATAAGGAATGAGGAATCAATAATAAAGAATCAGGAATAAGGCAAGAAGGAGAATGGGAATTCGTGATGTTCTAAGGTGTCATTCTCAATTCCTCATCCTGCATTCATCACGTAGTATTTACTTATAATTATAATCAGCAATTGTATGACTGAGGAAAAAGTTGAAGAAAAGAAGGCGGTTTCGGTTCCGGAGAAGTTTGCGAAGCTTGTCGAGGAAATCGAGAAGATGAGTGTTTTGGATCTCTCCGAATTGGTGAAAGTGCTTGAGGAGAAGTTTGGCGTGTCGGCGGCGGCACCGGTGATGATGGGCGGTGCGATGCCGGCGGGTGCGGCGGGCGGCGCGGATGCTCCGGCCGAGAAGACCGACTTCGATGTCGAATTGACTGCTGCCGGTGGTCAGAAGATCAATGTAATTAAGGCGGTTCGCGAAATTACCGGTCTTGGACTCAAGGAATCGAAGGACTTGGTGGATGGTGCTCCGAAAGTCGTGAAGGAAAAGGTGGCGAAAGCGGATGCTGAAACCATGAAGAAGAAACTCGAAGAAGCTGGTGCAACCGTGACATTGAAGTAGTTTTGAATTTTCTTTTTGAAGAAAGTTGTAAGATAGGCATTAAAGACAGTCCCATTGTTACATTGGGACTGTCTTTTATTACGCTGTATCGTGATATACTCAGTGCATGGGAGTTTTTTTGTTGTGCGTATACATATGTAAAAGCAAGGCATATGACTATCTTTCTTCAAGCTATTATTTTTTCGCTTGCTGCTGCTGTCTTTTCTGGTGTAAATGGATTTTTGACAAAATCGGCAGTGACGGCTGTTGGCGATCCGGTTGTCTTTACGCTTTTGAAAAACGTGATGGTAGCCTTGATATTTCTCGGTATATTTTTTTGGTTTCGGAAGGCAGATGAGATCAAATCGGCAACGCCTCGCGACAGACGCATGCTGTTGTTGATAGGTGTTATTGGAGGAGGGATCCCCTTTATTCTCTATTTTGTCGGGCTTTCTATGATTCCAGCTGCGACGGCAGTTTTTATACACAAGACACTCTTTCTCTGGGTAGCAATGCTTGCAGTTCCGTTTTTGGGGGAACGAATTGATTGGCTGTCTGCATTTGCTTTTGGACTGCTTCTCTTTGGTATCTTTGTGTTTCAAATTCCGGTGTGGCATACGTTTGGTCTTGGCGAGGGGCTTGTGCTTATCGCGACGTTTCTTTGGGCAATTGAAAATATTCTTGCCAAGAAGATTCTGCGTCATATATCCAGTCTCTCTGCTATGAGCGCTCGCATGGCTTTTGGTTCAGTGGTTATCTTTTTCTGGTTTCTGGTATCCGGAAAGGATGAATCGCTCCTCTCCCTTTCTTGGTCTGCGTGGGGATGGGTTGTGCTGACAAGTCTTCTTCTTGCGGGATATGTGAGTTGTTGGTATCGCGCGCTTTCGCTTGCTCCGGCAGGATTTGTGGCGAGTCTTCTCGTGCCAGCAGCTTTTATTACCGGAGCCATTTCATCCGTTTTTGTTACGGGAACGTTCTCAGTGGGAGCTTTTTTGGGATGGCTGTTTCTTATAGGAGGCATAACTCTTCTTTCATGGAGAATTCAACCCCTTTTTCACCGAGGGCGAAATGATCGCATTTTCTCAGCTTGCATGGAGCGGATTGGCTGAAGGAGATTTGCAAAATATCTTTTATATATTGCCCTTCCCTTTTTTGGGGAAGTTGCTTATACTGTGGGGGTTATCCGATTAATGAAACGGTTATGTTACCCGGAGTCAATCTCTCGGAGTTTATTGTCACGATCGGCTATATCGGCCTCTTTGCGGTTATATTTGCCGAGACAGGGTTATTCCTCGGATTCTTTTTGCCGGGAGACAGCCTCTTGTTTGTGGCGGGGCTCTTGGCAAGTGGTGGAGTACTTTCTCTCCCGGCACTCTTAATGATTGTGTTTGTCGCGGCGGTATTGGGGAATGTGACGGGGTATGTATTTGGACTTCGTGTCGGGACATCGCTTTTTAGTCGCGAAGAATCAGTGCTCTTTAAAAAGTCGCATGTTCGGCGAGCGGAAGACTTCTTCAATCGTTACGGAGCGAAGACAATTGTGCTTGCTCGATTTATGCCGATTGTTCGCACGTTTGCGCCGATTCTCGCCGGTGTCGGGCGGATGAATTTTCGCGAGTTTTTTTTCTACAACGTGGTTGGCGGTTTCCTGTGGTCATTCGGACTCTTGCTCGGAGGATTTTTCTTGGGGCAGGCAGTGCCCGATGTTGACCGATACATTCTTCCGATTGTTCTCGTCATTATTGTTCTTTCTTTCTTGCCAGGTATTGTCAAATATCGACAGGAAAAGAAACGCATGATGCGGGAAAGGACGAGTGAAAATCGTGAAAACAAGTAATGCGTGCGTATGGACACACGACGGTATATCGGAGCATTTGAAAGAATACACGGGAAACTATCAGATGCCGAGGCTGCTTTTCTTACATCCTCTCTGGAGAATTTTGTGGCATCTCGCAATGATCGCGCGAGGGACATGCTCTCTGAAGAAGTTCTGGAATCTATACAGATAGAGCAGAGACTTCTTCCCTGTGGTCTTCCGAGAACAATGCTCTGTGTTGATGGGCGGGTGTTGGCGAAATTAGTCGCATCGCTTCATGGTGGAGCTATTCGAACGCCAGCTGCCGATAATGCGGAATTTCTTCCTTCTTCGGATGAAGACAGACTCTTTCTCTCTGAAGGAGAGCTGGCTCGAGTGCTTCGAGGCGCATTTCTTGATCGTGAGATGGTGACATGGGTATTGGACAGCCATTTGCATTGTGCGGCGCGCAAGGCGCTTTCGACAGAAATTCGCGGAGAGACTCCTCCTGATGACGGACTTCTCGACGATGTACTTCGAAAACGGAAAATGGCGGAAGCGCTTCATTTATTCGTGCGGAAAAATTTCAACTCTCGGAAGCGGCTCGTTCTTATTCATACGTCATTCGATCCTCACTCGGGGTATCTCTTTATGGGACTTGAGAAAGAGGATGTTGTGAATGATGCGAGAGTTGTCCAGAAAGGATTTACCGAAGAGATTCTCTCTCGACTGGTCAAGGAGGGAAAGATACTGTCGACGGAGCAATGGTCTCGAGAGGGTGGAATGCTGTTCGATGTATTTTCAAGGCACGCTTTTGACTTTGACTATGAGTCGACATATCGGGCGAGCACATTGCTTTTCTGGCAGAACCTTGAAAAGATATCGCAGGAGTCGCTTGTTCTTGTGGAGCAAGAAACCATTCGTGTTTTCCCGGAACTTCGTGATGATTCAAATGTGCTGCGGGAGCGGTCAATTCTTCTGCTTGCCAACGCTTTTACGGCGTTTTTGCTGAATCGTCGCGCGGAGTATCCGTACAGCGAACATGATGAAAGTGTCGTTGTAGTGACATCCGGAGATCGCGGACCCTATGATCGGATGCGCTCGTTTTCTGTTGATCCGTACAATCCAAATCTTTCCTTCGTGATCAAGTTTGTCGAAGGGCTTATTCGAAGTAATCGACTGGCGGGGCGATCATCGGCAATGGAATCGAGGATTATAGCTGATCTTTTCGGCGATATGCCCAAGAGCTATGTCTTGAGTGCGGTCTCGGTATTTTTCTTCCGGAAGCTGGAGCAGACGTGTTCTTCGGAAACGGCTCGCGTTTTGGGCGAGACGGACTGGTCGGATATCGCGACGCTTCCATGGATGGATATGTCCTCAGAGGATTTTCAATCGTATGTTGAGCGAAAAGTTCCCAAGCTTTCGGATGACATCAGAGAAAAAATAGGGCTGCTTCGTAGGGATGCGCAGGCAATATTTCAACCGGGACTTTCCGCGACGGACGATTTGCTTTCCGGGCGACTTCTGCCGGTTTTTGCACTTCGATCTTTCGAACATGAAATTATTGCACTCTTCCCGTTTCTTGCGAAAGGGTATCGGGAGAAAGAGTAATAGTTAATCTGTGTTGACGGTTTTCTTCAAGAGGTTTATTCTGGGGAAGTCGCTTTTGTTCTTTGATATCATTTTTTGATGCTTGTGCGGTCCCGGTTTTTGTCTGACCGGTTTTTCTTTTGAACAAAAAGAGAGGAAGTTTGTATGCCTGAGCACGGCTGTCTTAAAGCTCGAGACCTGTTTGTTTCGTGTATGGACCTTCGTACACAATGTGTTCGAAGAAGACTCATTGATTACTTGGGGATTGACGATGGCACGTTTGATCTTGTTGCCGTGCCTGGAGGAGCTGGAGATCTTCGTCAACTGAAGCGATGCCTTAAGGTATCCCGTCGATTGCATGATGTTCCAGAAGTGATCTTGACTGTACATGAGGATTGCGGTGCCGGCGCGAGTAGGAAGGATTTGTTGCGAGCAGTAAGAATTGCCAGAAGTATGGGCGTTGCATATCGGGCATTCTATCTGTTCCGCATGGAAGATGACTGGGAATGGGAAGAAGTTTTCTTCTCGGAAGAGGAAATTCTCCCATTGTGGGTAAGACTGTGGCGAAAGCTCGTTGTTACTGTTCCGGCTTCCTGTGATCCTGTTTTTGATGAAGAATGAGGATTTCTAAATTTTTGCAGTCTGACAAAACTGCATAAACAATAAAGGGCGCAACCAAGAATTAAATAATTAATTGGTGCGCCCTTTGTACTTTCCTAAACTTGCGTATTATTTGGTATCTCTGCATTGCGAGCAGGTATTTCTTCCGGTACCGGTTGCTGTTTGGTGATCGTGCGGCGGATGACGTTGGCGAGTTTGAGGGCGAAGTTGATGAGGAGGAGTGACATGAGGAATATATTGGCGTCGATGAAAATGTTTCGGTAGAGAGGGACTTTCATATCGGTTCCGAGGAGAAGTGCGTGGGCGATGACGGCAACATACACGAAGATGTTGAGGAAATGGGTGATACGCCAGAGGCGTTGCGGGATCATGGGTTTGATCCAGCTGGTGAAGATGAGCACTATGAATCCGTAGAACGCCATGATGCCAAGAGCGAGCGAGAGCGGATCGAGTTTGCTTGGGCTGATGTGAAATGGAATGAATGCGTCGGCCAGTGACGGCGCCATGAACGGGTCGAAGAGAAAGCTGATGCCGTGGAGTAATGCAAAGAACAATGTCTGGACGGCGATGGTGTAGTGAACGGAGAGAGAATAGGCGGGACGGATGATGTCTTTGAGAAGAGGGAGTCGGACGGCGATGCCGAGGAAAATCGCGAGCCAAGCGAATGCAAAGGCAATGATTCCCGATGCGCGAGTGACGTACCAAACCCAGGGCACTTCTATTGAGGAGGGATTGTGCGTGACAATGGTGGTTGCCGACGGCGATGTTGAATCAAGTGGATCTGTTTTGGCGAGCACTTCTGTGCCGTCATACCAGCCGTCACTATCGCTGTCGGGATTTTTGGGATCGGTTTTGAAGATAGTTGTTTCTCCGACATCAGTGAGTCCGTCGAGATCGGAGTCGAGTATGGGACCATCGGGGTAGGAAACGGAGAGCGTTGACTCTTCGGCGTGCGCATTTGATACTGCAAAGAACAGTGTTCCGAAGACGAGTGTGGCGGTGAAGATCTTTTTCATAGCGAGAGTATTATTGTTTGGCAAGTGAGCGTTTGATTTCGGGAGTGATAGTCCAGGAGCTGCCTGATGTGCTTATGGTATTCGCTGTGACAAAGACAGCGGGAATAGCGTGTTTTTTGGCGTATGCGAACCCTTCTTTGATTCCCATGAGGAAGAGTGTTTTGGCGAGAAAGTCGGCGCGTTCTGCGGATGTCGAGAGAGCAGTGACGGAGAGGAGATCGAAGGAGAAGGTGTTCGGATGCTTGGGATGTATGAGGTGATGGTAGTGTTTTCCTTGGGAAGATATCCATTGTTTTCTGGTGATGCCGGAGGTGGCTATTGCTCTGTTTGTGATTTCGAGAAGGAGGGATGTTTCAGGAATATTTTCGACATTAATGGTCCACTTCTTTTTATCTTTGTTGGTGCCATGCGTTACCATGTCGCCCCCGGAATCGACGAGGAAATTTTCCCATCCATCCATACGTATTCGTTCAGCCATTTTGTCGAGAATGTATCCTTTGGCGATTCCCGAAAAATCCATCGGTGTGTCGAACCGTACCATTTCACCCCAGACTTTGAGATCGCGTTTGAGTGGGGCATTGCGCGGGGAGAAAAGTTTCTCGAGTATGGGTTGGTTGGGTAACATGCTGGAAAAGTCCGAATGATAGCCAATGTGTTCGAGAATTGAGAGGACTCTCGGATCAAAGAGTCCATCGCTTTCCTTGTGAAACGAAAGGGCATGGAGAGCGAGAGCGAGCATGTCCGGCGAGGCGTTTCGGAAATTGCCGAGGTGGCGGTTGAACTGCGAGAGTTCGCTTTCAATATCGAATCGATTGAATATTTTTATCTTTTCAAAGCAGCACTCAACAGCTTGCGACAGGGTATGCTTCGCTTTTCGTATCTCGCCTTTGGAGTGGACTATTTCAAGATAGGTCTCCGTTCCCATGGCACGAAAGAGACGGGTTGTTGAAATGAGCCCCTCCTTCGAGTTGTGATGGTTCGGAGTCATGGATGTTCCGAAGACAAAATGAAGTTTATGGTGAGGATTCAAAGCGATCTGCGATACCGTTTCTATTGTCATCGGAGACGATATAGAGCTCGGGAATGTTTGGATGAGGATCTTCATTGTCGTAGAGCCCGTCTCCGTCGCTATCGGTGAGCACGGTCGTGACTTCCTGTTGCGTGATTGTGGTGACTGGGACAAGAGTTGGTTCTTTGGCGGTATTTGTTTGTTTTGTGGCGCTGTCGTCTGAGCGAACTTCTTTCTCCTGATCCCGTTCATCTTCGTGGTCGTCCTCTTGTTCTTCCTCGTCGTCTTCGGCATGGGAAATATATCGGTTGGATGGGAGTGCATTCGAACCAAGGGTAAGGCATGTGATGGAAAACAGAATAAGGAGAAATTTTTTCATAGGGGTTTTTGAGGCTGCAGCGTTCGCATCGCTCTTCGGAGTTATGCTACGAGGTTTTTGTGGTTCGATTGGCTTTTTTGGTAGTTGCCGCGCTTGATGCTGAGGAAGAAGTGGTTGTTGATGAGGGGACAAGTGTTGTGGTTTTGACTGGTTTTGTTTCTGTGATAGTTTTTTGGAGGGCAGGGGTTGAGTTTTTGAGTTTTTGTTCGCGATCTTCCTGGATCATTCTCTGTGTTTCGGAGAGTGCCGGATCGATAGGGATTGTTTCGAGAGTGGGTTCGGCATTTTGGGCGAGACGACCTGCGTCACTGATGCGCAGTGAGAGGACCATTGCAGTAATCACCACGACTCCGAGTATGAATGAGAGTGATGTTGCCGCCGGATTTTTCATGGGGGATTGGTAGAAGCGCATACGGCTGAGTGTTATCGAGATATTCTGCCTGTACTATTAACTGTTATACGGATTTTTGTTGCTGGGAAATGCGCATGCGCGCGTCCCGATCTCTTGGATATCTCCTTGACCTGCACGCGCTAAAACCATTTTTTGGCGCGGAAGACGATGATGGTGGCAAAGGAGATGCAGAACATGATGCCGACATGTATCCAGAAGGCATACGGGCTGTTGGCAAAGGGAATGCTTGCGCTCATGGCGAGCACATTTGAGTAGACCGTCATGGGAAGCATAATCGCCGAGAAGATGGTGAGTACCTTCATGGTGAGGTCGAGCTTGTTCGAGAGCAGAGAATTGTTGGTTGCCTCGAGCGATTCGATGATTTCCTTGTTGTTTTCGAGAATATTCCAGAGGCGGATGTTTGTACCGATGAGGTCTTGGAAGTACATCGTAAGTCCTTCGGGAATGAAGGGGCTTTGTTTTTGGAAGATGGATTCGATGATGGAACGTTGCGGCTTCAGTGTACGGCGGAAATTGAGAATATCGCGCTTTACGACGGAAATTTCGAAGACCATTTCTTTCTCTTTGCCGTTGAACACATTGTCTTCGATGGCGTCGAGATTGCGCGCGATATGGTCGAGGCGAGGAAAGCACGAATTCATGAGTAGATCAAGGATGTGATACATGAGGTGTGCCGGTGTCTTGTCCATGTGGAGTCGCCGTTTCCCCTCGTTTTTCTCAAGCGCGTCGAAGAAGTCGGTTACTTGGAACATATCATCGCGGTGTCCAGTGATGAGGTGGGTATTGGTGAGGATGATGTCCATTTCGCCCGGGTAGGTAGTGCGGTTCTTGGCGTCGAAAAGGGGGATATGTACAGAAAGAAAAAGACAATTGTCGAAGTTGATCGCTTTGGGTTGATAGGTGGGCGTCGAAAACTCCTCGATGGCTATCGGGTGTATATTGAAATCTTCCTGCAGGTGGAGAATGTCTTCCGGCCCCGGGTTCGGCATGTCAACCCAAGATATGGCGCCGAACGAAACGGTTTTCATGGTTGTTTGTTTGAAAATGAAGTGTCTCTATTATACCATATCGAATATGAAGAAACTGCTTCTTTTTCTTATTTTGGTATATCAAAAGACGCTTTCGCTGGATCACGGGCTCTTGGGGAAAATCGTGCCGATTCGTATCTGTCGATTCTATCCGTCGTGCTCGGAATATGCGCGGCAGGCAGTCGGGCGCTTCGGCGCCTTCCGTGGCGGATACCTTGCTTTCCACCGTCTCCTGCGATGCCACCCCTGGCACCCGGGCGGGTATGATCCGATTCCAGAGCCAAAAAACGAGAATTAGCACTCATACTTGACGAGTGCTAATCGGTGATTTATACTGAGGGCGTATGAATGAACGACAGCAAACTATTCTCTCGGCGGTGGTGGAGCTCTATACGAAAAGCGCACTTCCGGTTGGGTCTGAGGCGCTTCTCTCGCGGGTTCATCTGCCGGTGTCGTCGGCGACGGTGCGGAGCGATATGGCGGCTCTGGAAGAGGATGGCTATCTGTATCAGCCGCATGTTTCGTCGGGGCGCATTCCGACCGACAAGGGGTATCGTTTCTATATCGAACATGGAATGAAAGACGAGGCTCTTTCAAAAGAAGAAGAGGCGGAGTTGAAAAAAGAACTTTTGGTACTCGAGGCGCGGAACGCCCGCCTTGCGCGGACGACTGCCAAACTCCTCTCGGCGTTTTCGGGGAGCCTCGCTGTGTCGGGCATTGTGAGTCGCGATGAGTTCTATGACTTCGGTATGAAGGAACTCATGGGAGAGCCGGAGTTTCAGGAACTCGACGAAGTGTGTCGGCTGGTGGAAGCACTTGACTCGATCGATGAGAATATCGACGCGCTCCTCTCGAAAATGAAAGACGGCGAGGTAAAGATATTTATTGGTGCGGAGAATCCAATCAAAGAAATTTCCAATTGCTCCATGATGGTTTCGCCCTACCAAAATGCCGACGGTGATCGAGGAGTCCTCGCTATCATCGGCCCGAAGCGCATGAAGTATGCCAAAAACAAATCACTCTTGGAATATATGAAGCGTATGCTGGGCGGAAGTGTTGGGGTGGTTGCGATGTTTGTTATTTTGCACTAGTTTTTGGAAAAATTTTATGGAAACAAAAGTTGTTGATGGAAAATTCATATCAGATGAAAAGGGACATGAGCTCTTTCAAATATCACAAAAGATAGTGTTGTATGATCCTGAGAAGAAGACATTTTTGATGCTGAAGATTGCTGATACGGAAAGTTTCTTTGTTCAAAAGTACGGTGTGTGGGATTTTCCTGGCGGTCGAGTGGATGTTTCCGAAAGTCTTGAGGAATCTTTGTCTCGAGAACTTGGAGAAGAGGTTGGTCTTGAGAGTGTTGATGTCCCGAGGCATATAGGTGTTTTCTTGGCAGAATATATGAAGAAGCGTGTATTGACCCTCGGGTATATCGCGCGGGTGTCTTCTTCGCAGGATATTACACTGAGTTCGGAACACAATGAATATCGATGGGTAACTGCTGAAGAGGTTTCCAAGGGTGAGGAGTTTGGTGATATGGCGAAATATTTTGTGTCGGCGGCTGTCGAACGGCTCAAAGAGCGGGAATATTTGAATGATGTGAAGCGGATTTCGGCGGATTTTGAGAATTATCGGCGGAGGCAGGAAGAGCGAATGAAAGAATTATCGGCGATGAGCGCGGAGCGATTTGCGATGGATATTATTCCGGTGATCGACAACTTCCGCATGGCGGCGCAGCATGTGCCGGAAGCGGAGAAGGAGAATGCGTGGATGACAGGTATTACCTATATCGGAAAGCAACTCGAAGAAGCGCTTGCGACGAATGGTATCTCGGCATTTGAGGCAAAGGAGGGCGATGTGTTTGATCCGCATCGGCACGAGGCGGTGAGTCAGGAGGAAGGAAAAGAGGAAGGTACAGTTGTAAAAGTTCTTCAGCCCGGATATATAAGCGGTACGCGAGTGGTTCGTCCGGCGAAGGTGATTGTTTCATGAACACATGATGAGGTGAGCGTAATAACCAAATAAGAAAGGAGGTGAGTACGTATGACACGAAGCATTATTCATTGGTCACCGATGCGCGATCTCGATCGTTTCTTCGATGAGGATATGTGGGCGCACGGCTTTGCTCCGGCGGTAGATGTCCGTCAGGACAAAGATCATGTGATTGTGGACTTTCAGCTTCCGAATATCGATCCGGAGAAAGTAAACATCACCATTGAGAACGATGTGCTCACGGTTTCGGGAGCGAGCGAAGAGCGGCATGAGGTGAAGCGCGAGGATTACTACCGCAAGGAGATCAGTCGCGGCGAATTCTCCCGGTCTATCATCCTTCCGATGAAGGTGGAGGGTGACAAGGCGGCGGCATCGTATGAGAAGGGCATTCTCACGATCACCGCGCCGAAGGCGGAAGAAGTGAAGCCGAAGAAGATTGCGGTCACGGTGAAGTAAACTTCGTTTGCTTCGACACTCCCTGAATCTTTGATTTCGGGGAGTGGGAAGAGCAAGTGAATAGGGATAGATGAAGAAGAAATTAAGAATTAAGAAATAAAGAATGAAGAGTGGGAGCGTGGAATAGAATGTGTTATTCCCGGTTCCTTATTCTTGATTCTCATTACGTGTATGGCAAAGATACTGGGTATCGATCTCGGAACGACGAATTCGGCAATGGCGTTTGTTGAGGGCGGAAGTCCGACGATTGTAGAGAACAAAGAAGGGAATCGCACGACGCCGTCGATGGTTGCCGTGTCGAAGACGGGCGAGCGATTGGTGGGGCTCTTAGCGAAGCGGCAGGCGGTGACCAATCCGGAGAACACGCTCTTCTCAATCAAACGGCTCATTGGGCGACGCTTTGACGATGAAGAGGTGGAGCGCGACAAGAAGACGCTTCCGTACAAAATTGTGAAGGCGGGCGAGGGTGTGAAGGTGGTAATGGGCGGCAAGGAATACTCGCCGCAAGAAATCTCGGCGATGGTGTTGCAGAAATTGAAAGCGGATGCGGAGGACCGGCTCGGCGAGAAAATCACCGAAGCGGTTATCACGGTGCCGGCGTATTTTGACGACTCACAGCGCAAGGCAACGAAGGAGGCGGGTGAAATCGCGGGGCTCAATGTGCGTCGAATCATTAACGAGCCGACGGCGGCAGCCTTGGCCTATGGCTTCAACAAGAAACAAGACGAGAAAATCGCTGTGTATGATTTGGGCGGCGGGACGTTTGATATCTCCATTCTCGAAGTGGCGGCGGACACAGTTGAAGTGCGATCGACGAACGGCGATACACACTTGGGCGGCGACGACTTCGATCAAAAGGTGATCCATTGGATACTTGATGAATTTAAAAAGCAAGAAGGTATTGACCTCTCCAAGGATCCGCTCGCGCTCCAGCGTATCAAGGAGTCGGCAGAGAAAGCGAAGATCGAACTCTCAACGGCGCAGGATACCGAAATCAATCAGCCGTTTATCACGAGCGATGCCTCGGGTCCGAAACACTTGGTCATGAAATTGACGCGCGCGAAGCTTGAGGAACTCGTGCATGATCTTGTGACGGCGACGCTTGCGCCGGTAAAGCAGGCGCTCAAGGATGCCGGCATGATCGCGAAGGACATCAATGAAGTGGTGATGGTCGGAGGTATGACACGCATGCCGCTCGTTCTCAAGACGGTTGAAGAATTCTTCGGAAAGAAGCCGGATATTTCCGTGAACCCGGACGAGGTGGTGGCTATTGGCGCGGCGATCCAGGGCGGTGTGCTCGAGGGATCGGTGAAGGATGTGCTTTTGCTTGACGTGACGCCACTCACCTTGGGCATCGAAACCTTGGGCGGTATGCGAACACCGATTATCGATGCGAATTCGACGGTACCTATTTCGCAATCAAAGGTGTTCTCGACGGCAGCGGATAGTCAGCCATCGGTAGAGATCCACGTGCTCCAGGGCGAGCGCGAGACCGCGGCGGACAACAAATCACTCGGACGGTTTATCTTGGATGGTATCCCGCCGGCGCCGCGTGGTGTGCCGCAGATCGAAGTCGCCTTTGATATCGATGCCAATGGCATTCTCTCGGTGACCGCGAAGGACAAAGCGACGAACAAGACGCAGTCTATCCGCATCGAATCTTCAACCGGACTTTCGAAAGAAGAAGTTGAGCGTATGAAGAAGGATGCTGAACTTCACGCCGAGGAAGATAAACGGAAGAAAGAATTGGTCGAAGCGCGCAATATGGCGGACAGTCTCGTCTATACAACCGAAAAGGCGATTCGCGATGCCGGTGACAAAGTGACGGCGGACGAGAAGAAGCCGGTCGAAGAGGCGATCGCCGAGCTCAACAAGGTGAAGAATGGCGATGATCTTGAAGCGATCAAGAAGGCGTCGCAGGCGCTCTCCGAATCCGCGCAGAAAATAGGTGAGAAACTCTACAAAGCCGCGCAGGAATCGGAAACGCCTCCCACATCGGGGCAAGGTGAATCGCCGAAAACCGAAGGCACTCCCGAATCTCCGAAGGATGCAGAGGTGGAGGATGGGAA
>CAYQPQ010000026.1:0-10555 GCA_964420045.1 uncultured Bdellovibrionales bacterium
ATGAGAGAAGGATTACGACCCGATAGGGTCCGGTATCATTCTCTCATGTATTCAGGCAAACGCGTAAGTCCTACGTATATTAAATTGGCATTTAAAGCGGCTCCGTTGTTCTCAAATATTGATTTTGTCACAATATTTGGACTGACCCTAAACGGAGCATTATGATTGTTATAACTACCATAACCAATATCATTCCCATTAAAAATTGAGTCGGAAACCGTAATAGTCGACTCTATATCTCCACTTAAACCAAGTTTACAGTCTCGAAATTCCACTTTTGATATGTTGGCAATCGTATCTTTTCCAAAAATCCAAACTCCATCACGACTCTTCTCTATAGAGGTATTTTCCAGATCAAGTGGTTGCTGAGCGTTCCCATTTTGATATATAACTCCAAGCTGAATGTACTTTATATGTGCATACTTAATAGACATAGTACCTCCACTTGATTCTCGATAAAGAGCATCAAATTTCATGTTATTACTATCACTAAGGTCAGTTGGTGGTAAGGTGGCACTGCCGTCGTTATTTGTATCCCCTCCAACACTATCGTCCCTGAAATCAGTAAATTGAATTGGTGATAAGTTGGTGCCATGCGCAATCAGTGACCCACCATTCGTTAAAGAGATCCGCCCTGTTACCCCAACACCATTATCACCAAATTTTACAACTACCCCCGGATCAATGCTCAATGTGGCATTATTGCTAACGTCAATCCAGCCTTTCACCAAATAGGGACTTCCTTCTAAAGACCATACTGTGTCAGTATCGATTGCCGTCCAAGCATTTATAACCGTCGGTGCGGCTTGTGCTGTGTGAGTAAGTAATAAAACATTAGTTGCCACAACCGCCAACAAGCCTTTCAGTATCGTTTTTGCATGCACACGCGTATGTAACCGCTTGTCCCCTGCCAAGCGTCAGTCGTTAAGAATTATCGAGCGATAGATATCCAAATTTTACGCTTTTCTGGAGGGAAACTCAATCAGCAGGATCGCGCCCTAATACATTTTTCAAGTTAATCCCCTGGAAAGAGTTCCCCACTCTACCATCCGGTACGTCAGAGTAAAATTGTGTTGTATGTGAGAATCTTAGAGCTCATGCTACAGATAGAACTCTTTGGTTTAATGTTCAGCATCAATGTCCAAGCAATCAGCGCCTTCTTCCTCGTCTGCACAATCTTGACATTCGATGAAATGGGAATGCTCTACAGCCAATATTTGAAAATCGGAAAAGAACATGAAGATCGTAAACAGACCTCGACAAAAACTTCCTCAAGCCAAGTCGTTACTTTTTCTTTTTCTTCTTTGATTTTTTTGTATCACTTTTTTTCAAATCAACCGACTTGTCATTCGATATATTTTTTCCGAATCGTTCAGCGAGCGCATGAATATCCGTCGGAACCGGATCATAGGAAGCAAACGATTCTTTTGGAAATCGATCCATCACTCGGTCAAGAAAATCTCGCCAGAGAGGTGCCGCCGCAAAGACACCATCAGCACCATATCGAAGCGGTGCATTGTCATTGTTTCCCGCCCACACTGCAACCGAGATCGATGGTGTATACCCAACCGTCCAGGCATCATGAAAATCCTGCGTTGTCCCTGTTTTGGCAGCAACCGTTCCTTTCGGAAAGGCAAGTGGGCTGTTCGTCCCGAATATGGGAGCGCGAAGCGAATTATCGGAGAGAATCGTATTGATACGTCTCGCAATCTCCGCATTCAAAACGCGCTTCTCTTGCACAGGAAACTCATCGTGAATCGATTCGTCTACGCTGTCCACGGAAAGAATCAGTCGATACTCCCGACGAATCCCTTCCGAAGCAAAGACGGCAAAGGCACTCGCCATATCTATGGGCAACACCTCCGCTCCTCCCAAGACCAGTGAGAGTCCGTAAGGCCGCCCATCATCAAGTGTCGAAATGCCAAGTCTCCGCGCCAACCCAATCACATCGGGCACACCCGAAACCGCAAGCGTCTCGACCGCCGGAATGTTGAGCGACTGAGGAAGCGCTTCTTTCATGGGAAGCGCGCCGCGATATTTCCCATCATAATCCTTCGGCATGTAGTCTCGCCCGGACCCATCCGGACCAAAGTTCGTCGGAACATCATAGACGAGCGTCTCTGGTTGATATCCCTCCTCAAACGCGCGCGCATATGCAAATGGCTTGAACGCCGATCCCGGCTGTCGCGGACGCATCGTGACATTCACCGCGCCATCAATAGTCGTATCGAAATAGTCCCGACTCCCCACCATCGAAAGAACATCGCCCGTCGACACATCAATCGCAACGAGCGCCGCATTCTCCGCGTTGTATTTTCTGTTACGTTGAACTCCTGCCACAACCGATTGTTCCGCTTCATCTTGGAGGGAAACATCAAGCGTCGTTCGAATCCGAAGACCTCGCGTCTCAAGAAACTCCCGACCATACTGCTTCTCAAGCGCGTCAATAACTGCAAAGACAAAATGCGGCGCGCGAATCGGCGCCTCGATCGGACGAAGTTTGGCAAAAGTATTCGTGTCGCGCGCGAGCTGAGCATCGTACTCGTTCACCAATCCGTCCAACTCCATATATCGAAGTATCGACTCCTGCCGAGCACGAAGCTCATCCCGATTCGCCCCATACGGCGAATAATGCGTCGTTGCACGAGGAAGCGCCGCGAGAAACGTCGCCTCATCGAGCGTCAAATCTTTCGAATGTTTCCCAAAAAACGACTCCGCCGCCCGCTCTATACCATAGGCATTCGAACCATACGGAACGGTATTGAGATATGTATCGAGTATTTGGTCTTTCGTAAATGTCCGCTCGATTTTGAAAGCGAGTATCGCTTCTCGAATCTTTCGTATCACAGTTTTCTCACGCGAAAGAAAAGCGATACGAGCAAGCTGTTGCGTTATGGTCGATGCGCCCTGCTCAATATGTCCCGCTTGAAAATTTGCACGAAGCGCGCGAATGATGGAAAAAGGATCGACGCCAAAGTTTCGGTAGAATGATCGATCCTCTGCGGCAACCGTTGCCAAGCGAACAACATTCGGGATATCATTATGACTGACAATTGTCCGATTCTCCTCGCCATGCAATTCATAGAGTGGCACCGTGCCAGTCCTATCCAAGATCACCGATGTCTCCGCAAGCGGACGCTCAAGCAGTTGAGACACATCCGTGGCATCGGAAAAGTAAATCCACAAGAATCCGAGCATGCCGCCGATCCCCACAAGAAACGCGATATAAAGAATCTCGAAAACAAGCGAAAAAAAAGCGGAAAGAAACTTCCGCAGCCATTCTTTCATAGACAGTCATTCCCGAAAAAACGCTATACCGACGGATACTTCAGTATAGGGATTTCCATGCGAGGTGGAAATATTGACACGCGGGTTTTTTTGAGGTATACTGGACTTGTTGGAAGGTGGAAACGGGTGAGGTCGAAAGACCACGCCCGTTTTTTGTCTTCTGCTTTAATTTGTTAAGCGTACGTCGTATGGATGAAGAGATGCAACAGGGTTCCGAGGATACCACGTGCAACCACGAAGGCGGTTGCAATTGCGAAGCCCCGGCCAAGGAAGCATCAGTGGCCACAGAAGCACGAGAAGAAATCGCACTCGCCTTTCTCCTCGCGCTCATGCCACTGGTCGTCCTCACCTTCTTCGGACAAGTCGGTCTCATATAAAATATCGCCGACTCCTCCGAACTTTCCCCTTGCAAAAAATCTCCCCGAAAGAGGAGATTTTTTGTTGTCACACACCAGACACACTGTCGGAAAAATTTACGGCGTCGCCTGAGAAGGCACCGGATTCGCACCGGCAGAAGTTGGTGCCAATTCTTCCGAAGATGCCGGCGTCACTTTTTCCGGTGCGATCACCTCTATCGTTTTGTTCTTCGATTCTTCACCAAACCATGCCTGCCCTTCACGGAGCATGCGCCACTCGAAATCATAGACGCCCGGCTTCTCCGGCGCTGTCACCGTAAAGCCAAACTCAATCTTCTTCTTCGGCTCCACCGTCTTCCCCGGAAAGATAAAGACTCGCCCGCCCCATGTCGCATTGTCCTGTGGATTCTGTGATCCAAGTCGATATCCAAGGTCATCTGACCACGTCGTCGTACCCGTATTTTTCATCGAAACCGATACCGTATACTTCTGTCCGGCAATCATCGTATCAGGAACATCCTGATCATCAAACTCGGCATCATCCTGCTCTTCTTTCCTTCCACCTTCTGAAATAGAAACGCCTCTCATATGAACAGATTCCTGAACAGACACCGTCTTTTCCACATCAATCCCCTCGAAGGGAATCGAGCGCAACAACGCATTCATCACGTCTTCATCTTTGCAGGAGTATCGGTTATCCGGAGAATAGAAACTTTTCTTGGCACCATAGCAACCGCCATTCTTATCATAAAGTGTTGCCAGAAATGGAAAGAGAAATCCTGTTTTTTCCTTCGTATTGTTAAACTTCTCAGAAAGCTTCTTGAGTGTTTTCGCTCGATCGTCCTGGTTCATTCCGGCAAACACACTCATATCATCGCCGGCAATGCCGCTCCAATCGAGATGAAGCAATACCATATTGGCATGCGAGAGATACCGGTTATTCCACAAAAGTGCCCAACACCACCCTTGCGATTCGTATCGGGAAGCACAGGGTTTCTCCTCGACATCTCCGTCTTTGGTAACACCGACGCCGCCCTCGATATAATCGAAAAGATTGAGATACTGTTTGCTAGTGATCGTATTGGTCTGCGCGCCAATCGCAATCCGCATCCGCTTCGAATGGGCGTACTGCCGCATCGCTTCAAGAATACCCGACGCACCACTTCGATTGGCATCCTGAAAGGCGATCTGTCCAAACAGAAAGCTCCGTATGCCCATATCCATAGCCTTTTCCGTAATATCTTGCACATAGGCGCGGTACGCGTCGCTCGCAAAAGACGCCTTGCACGTGTTTTTCCCCCAAAACCCTTCACTCTCCGGTTGACACATATCCGAAAATTTCAACACGCGATTCTCCAGAGAAGAATAGTACTCCGCTTCCGTATTAAGCGCTTCGGATATGAACATGCCGTACACCATATCCGGCTTGGTAATGAGCTGTTTCGTTCGGCGTGCGAGCTCGAAATCCGGAGGGTTGAGCCACGACTCGAGCGCTCGATGAAGATAGAGACATTCTGATCGATTGATGAGTTCGACCGACGCCCGCGTATCGCCGCCATACCCGGAGAGAAGTCCGTCCGCCACACAGCCTCGGCGCTTCATGACTTCGAGCAAATCAGCCGGACGATCAACGCTTGCATCCGATTCCGTCTCAATATCAATCGAAACAATCCACACGAGGCTAATAACCGTACCGGCAATAAACGCCAGAAGGAGAGCTCCCTTCCACGTCTTCA
The DNA here is from genome assembly GCA_964420045.1 of uncultured Bdellovibrionales bacterium. Lineage (GTDB taxonomy): Bacteria > Patescibacteriota > Minisyncoccia > Moranbacterales > UBA1568. Next base: position 5,381 of record CAYQPQ010000026.1, read on the forward strand.
CGCGCGTGCGTTTCATGGAAACATACGTCCGCCCCCACCAACTGTGGATTTCTCGCGTAACCATATCAATTTCCCGAATTTTTTGTTTCCGATCACCATCGGAAAAGCGAGGTATCTGATCCATACCTTCACTATATCAAAAAAACCTTCCCTAAGGGAAGATCGTAGCAGTATATTCATTGAAATTTCAGACATGCGAACAATAACATTCCATCCTCTATCTCGAAAGATTCCCGACATAGTAATCAACATCGGCAACCCACTTCTCTTCAGACGGGTCAAGCGATGTGTCGAGAAATCCTCGCTTCCACACAACGAGCTTTCGAGACGTATCAAGTCCCTGATCCACGATAAGCTTCCGCAAGCGCGTCCCGACAACCTCGACCGCCTCTCGAGGCGATGCAAAGCAACTATACCCAGAGTCCGTCGTATCTTCCGGACCGCGATACCCCCAATAGTTAAAGCAGTCGCGCCCATCCTTCTTTGGAGCAATTGATCCCCAATCACTTTCTTTCTTCGCAATGGCAACAAGAAAAACTGCAACATCGCGATCCTGCTCCACAAGAGCCGGAATCATTTTCCGCATCGGATGACCAAACACGAGCGCCTGCAGTTTGAGCTCGAAGAGACTCCTCGGCAAACGCATCTCGGAAACTTCATCACCAACCTGCTTTCCAAACGACACAAGGAACACTGTCACGACAAGTGACATAAAGAGAATCCCCGCCAAAAAAACATGACTCCGATCCGAAGGTCGGAAAAACACCATCGAAGAATGGGTCTTTGTTTTTGACACACGAGACTTACAAGAAATCACCATCTTCTCCAAGAGCACCTTCACAAAACATCAAACAGCGGAACATTCGCGCAGTAAAGAGCTCTCGGAAATCAGATGACATGGAGCGAGAGACGGGAATCGAACCCGCATATCTAGCTTGGAAGGCTAGCGTACTACCACTGTACTACTCTCGCCAAAGCCTCCCAAGTATATCGCAAGAAAAACTACTTTGTAAAGGCAAAGTCTCTACAAAAATCGGGTGCATCCTTATGGAGCCACTTCTTCCCAACGATCCTTAAAACAAGAAAAATGACAGGCACTCGACGAACCAAAAGTATCCGATGAACACTGTGCCGGATCATTCACAAAATCAAACTGTGTCTCCGACGAGCACAAAAAAGACGATGCGTCGCAGCGATAGCATGTCACTGGACGACCAACTACAAGATCCGCCTCCTCCGAAAAGAAGTTGAGAGCGGCATTCGGTCGATGCGTCACGCGGACCGTTGCCGGTCCCGGACTTGTCCCTCGGAACAATCCCGGACTCCCGGAAACAGCCGTCACTCCGCCGGAAACGACACCCCACGATGTCTCGAAACTCGCGGAATCGGTCACACTTGTTCCACCAAGACCGGCAACGGTAGAACAATCTGCCAATGCGTTTTCCGTATACCACGCATCAAACTGAAGCGTATTTCCCAAGATAATATTGCGATCGGTGGATGCGGGACACAGGAGCACTCTCCCAATACCAACCGGCGCACTGCTTTTACTCCAAATCATACTCCCGGAACTGTCTGTATATGTACAGACTGCATAATACGTCGTCGGACTCGTAATACTTTGAATAAAGCCGGGAGGAAAATTCTTGTCAATCACCGCACTCGTTGGCACAAACACACCACTATTTCCGAGAGGCGGGCATGTTGCCCAGTTATCATTCACTGAAAGACAGCACTGATCCGAATACGATGCCGTCAATCGAAGCGTCGGGCTACTCCCAAAAGGAACAACTGAAGCATCCGGAGCAAAGTTGATCGACGGACCAAAGCCGACGGAGCCGCCTACGGCAACTCCCGCTTTCGCGGAAACGATTCCGTTTGGAAGTCCGTTGGCACACTCGATGACGTACTCATACGGCCGCTCTTCCGAGAGGATTCCCGTACTTCGTCCTCCGGCAAGAGGGACATTTCCACCCCAATCTCCCGAAGCAACGCATGATTCAACATTTTGTACACTCCATCGAAGTATCGTCGAGCCGTTGAGAGGAACCGCTGCATCGTCCACATATAAACTGAGTGACGGTGTTGGAGGGGGAGTGTCCACCGAGATATTCACCGTAACCACAACCGCCCCTCCCGGACTCGAACAGCGAAGCCGATAGGATCTCGAAGTGGAAAGCACTCCGGTATCAAATCCGGCAACCGGACCCTGGAGAGCTTTGCTTCCGGACCAATCTCCCGAAGCAACACAAGCGGTTGCATCCGTTGACACCCACCGCAGCCTTGTTGACTCACCAGATGAAAGATCGATACGATCCGCCCAAAAGGACAGTGTTGGTCCCACTTGTGACGGATCAGCCACGCGAACGCGCACACTCGCCGTTTCCGCACCTCCTGGGCCGACACATTCCAAAGAAAATATGGTTTCAGCACGCAAATTCCCCGTTGATGCCGTACCCGAAAGAGCGTGCGATCCTTCCCACGTCGGAAGGTACTGATCATTCCATGCACTACACATATCAGCGCCAACCACATTCCATCGAAGCATCGTGGCTGTGTTATATGAGACGTATGCGGAATCACGGGTAAATGAAATGATCGGCGGATCCGGAAGAGGCGGGTCAGATCCGGGAGGAGGAGGCGACCCTCCGGGGGGAGGGTTAACCGTAATGTGCACCCATGCAGAAACAGTGTTAATTGAATTGCCGCAAGTAATTAAGTCATCTTCCGACGCTGTAAAATTTGTCCATTGTTCGTCTCCGGAGAAGGATATATTGTTTATCTTCTCCTGATAAACCCCCGCCCGCCACCATTCCAGATAACACCATTGAGCATTCTGAGCATCCCACTGCGCCCTCACGTTGCCACCGGAGTCGACTGTAGAAGGAGTAGCCGTAAAGGTAAGTGTCACCGGTTGCACCGGGTCACTCACTGAAATATGCACCGTTTGCTCCACCCATCCGGCTAAATTCTCACAATGGAGCACATAATCCCTTGATGCGGAAAGATTTCCCGTATCATAAGAGTCTTCAAAATCTATATCACTCCACCAATCCCAATCACCGGACGCTTCACACCAGTCGGCTTGAGTGACTTTCCATCGTATCGTTGTTGCCTCGTTATACACCAAGGCATTTTTATCCGCCGAAAAGAACGAAATTGTTGGCGGTTGCAAACTCTGAGGTTCGACACGAACCGTTACATCTTGGCGCTTTGTTCCGCCAGCTCCCGTACAAGAAAGTGAAAATATTGTTGTCGCCGTGAGTCCGGAGACCGCTCTCGATCCCGAAAGCGGCACCGATCCATTCCAGTTGGCAAATGGCACTGCCGCATCCGAAGACGCCGTGCAAGAAGCAGCACTCTGCACATCCCAGGTGATATTCGTCGAACTGTTATACAAAATATGATCGGGATCAACTGAATACGTTCGAAAGTTTGGAGGCGAAGGTGGCGGAATAACACGAACCGTCACCTGCTTTGCCTGCGACCCTCCGGAACCAAAACACTCAAGAATATAGACGCTATCGGTAGTGAGTTTACCAGTCGCCTGGCTCCCGGTAAACGGTCGCGACCCCGACCAGTCACCTTCGGCCACACAGCTCGTCGTAAAAGACGGATTTGAAACACTCCACGAAAGCGTCGTTTCTGTGTTATAAGGAATGAGCGTCGAACCAGCAGAAAGGTTCACCTGCGGCGAAGGCGTCGGCGATCCAACCAAGACCGAGAACGTCTTCTGTACGGTATCTCCGCTTGGTCCCGCACAGGTAAGCGTATAGTCTCGCCGAGCTGTTAGATTCCCGGTATCAAATGTCCCACTTGCCGATTTTGCACCACTCCAGTCACCAGAGGCAACACACGGACTTCCCGAAATAACGTTCTGCGCATTCCATGAAAGCGTTGTGGTCGTACCATATGGAATCGGATTAGCCACACTCGAAGTAAACGTAAGTGTTGGAGGAGAAACAACGGTCACATCCCAAGAGAGCGCCGCTGAAGAAAGCACCGATGATACGAGCTCTGACCATATTGACTCTCCGGATTTATTTCCCCACATTTTGATCGGCGTCCCAGCAATCGTCGCCGTGATTCGAGACGAGCCAGTCCCTCCTGCAGTACAAACAGAACCGGAACAAGTCACCGCCGCGGTATTGCTCGATGAGAGCGAAAACGACGGCTTCGTTCCACACAAGACGAACGAATACTGATCCATCCCAATCGAAAACACCGAGGGACTTGCATTACAGTCGCTTCGATCATTCAAAGAATTTGAAAACTGACCAAAGAGACTGTCTCGGCTAAAGATCCCTTTATCAAGAACTGCTTCGGGATTTTCCGGATCAAATGAAAAAGTAAGGGAGTCGCTTGGAAGAATCGTGAGACTTCCTTCAACAGTTCCCATCACATGATTCACGCTCGCCGAACGAACCTCTGCAGACCCGCCCACATTCAATACGCCACCCCAGGCACCAGAAAGCGAATATGCTCCGCCAATCACCGCTACGTTTTCCTCGTTCGCAGCTTCTGCCGCAATAGCAACAGAAAAAACACCAACCAGTGTGGCTACTAACAAAAGAAAACCACGACTCTTTTCAAGGAAAGTCACACAAGTCATTTAGTACGATTGTATTTTTCCTGCCCAAGTGAGGACGAAGTCGGCACATTCCCAGGAAGCTTTTCAATTTCCACCACTGTCAAACGCTTCACATCAAAAATATTCTCTTGAGTAACCACGGAAACAAAGTCACCTGAATGAATCGCATCCAATCCTCCTACACTCTTCACGCTTGTGTGTTCATTAGCAACCACATCAAACATTTCTTCAACCGTCGGCAATTCCTGCGACGATGCGGAAGCATCCACCTCCGACAAACGATTCTTATCGATTACAGATGCTCGAATCTGCAAAAACCTCGTATTATCCGCCTTCAAGGTAGTCACCTGATCAACCGTGCCAACGAGAGTCTTTGTTTCTGATGCAATCGCACGAAGTCGTTCTTCTGCATTCTTTGCGCGCGACAACCGCTTTAATGAGGCATCGCCGGAACGATCATATTGACCCAGAAAATCCGATTCTCGCGCGATATACCACATGAGCGCGAAAAATACCGCGAAAAGAAATACGGTATTGCTAATTTCGAATAGGTATTAGATACTGGAGTCGTAACCCATAACTCC
>CAYQPQ010000027.1:0-8801 GCA_964420045.1 uncultured Bdellovibrionales bacterium
CTGAGATCTCTCCACCTACAAAGATATCCCCGGAAATGATCAGCATCTCCGACCGCATCCGCGCCCCCTTCCCCCCGGCAAGAATAATAAGCTGATCCATATCCCCATCCTACCCCGATTTCCTCAAAAATTTCAAGAACTTAGATTAAAGTCTGGTAGCAATTCGCTAAATACAGAGCATAAAAATACCCTCAGAACTTCACAGCTGTAAGCCGATTATTCTGAGGGTATATTCGAAGAGATACAAGTGCAGATGCTACTGCCCCGTATCCCTCTTATACTGTTCCACTGCCTCCTGCAAGTCCTTCGATGTTGACACGATATCGAGGAAATGAATCATCATAACCTTTCGCAATAGCTGCGAATTCGCCATAACTGACGACTCATCTCCTGAGCAAGCTCCTCCAAGAGACGCCCCTATTTTTCTGAGCACTTTGGAGACTAGCTCCTTTGACGGCGATCCTGTTGGCAAAGAGTCAAACGATTGAAGCGCCTTGGCAGTCAATGCATCGAGGCGACTTTTTTCATTAGGACCCTTGGCAAAATCAAGCTCGTCAACATGAATCAGGCATTGTTTGTCGGCGCTATCGATACCGTCTGAGACTTCGACCGAAATAGCCGTCGACACTCCAATAAGCCCAAGCAGAACAAGTGCTGCCGGATTTTGAAACAGCACATGAAGCAATGCTGTGCAGCACGACGTTAGCGACGTGGGAGCATACATAATGACAACACTCCTCTACCAGTTTGGACCGCCAGCTGAAATACCGATATAGACGGAAACAATGGATTCATTGTCCCCGCCATCGAAGTACATATATCGACCGGCACGAACGCCCACAGACACATCTCCCCATTTCCCATTCCCGAGATCAATCGGTTTTCTCGCTTCAATGCCAAGCCACGGCTCCGCCCGATTATTCCAACGTTCGTCCGAGTGCTCCGAAGCCTTGATGCCAGCAGCTACGTAGGGCACGAGAAACCATCCATTTCCCAAATTCGAAACGACATACCCTTGCTTGAAATAGCCGTCGAATTTGAATCCGGATTCCTCACTGGAACTGGAATCGGTATAGCTTCCTTCGCCCCAGCCAATCCATGGCGTATCGCCCTGTTCAAGAGCAAATACCGGCGGAATAGAAATCATACTCAGCAATGCACCAACAACGATAGAACGTTTCATTAGTTCACCTCATTATGAGAGTTGAGAAAACAGACAAAAAGTATCGAGCTATCCATAGCCTACTTTGATCGAATCCTCTCCGAAATTTCCTGAACACCTCCTGAAACAGTTACACACTGAAGCTTGTCTTGATCGCGAAGCCCCGACACTTTCCTCAGAAACAAGTCGAAGTCGCTCTTTCTCACTGTAAACTTATCGACCGAATCAGTAGGACTCCCCATCGCTATCTTGTGAAACACAATAACGACAAGTCCTTGAGTATCCAGTGCTTTTTGAAGAATAGACTCCATAGAGCTATATGAAGTTCCGGCATGCGAGAGATCGAATACAGGAATCGCTCGAACATCAAGATTTTCAGGAAGAATGACGCTCTCCCCCCATGCCATTCGGTTGGTTGAGAATCGCATCATCACAACCGATTGGATATCACGAGTGAACTCCCCATAGGGAGCAGCGAACGACGTCGCTCGTATTCCGTGGCGCTCCAAGTCCTTCGAAGACTGATCGAATTCATCAACAACTGATGCGATGGATATCTTGGTCAAATTCGCATGAGTCGCTGAATGATTGGCTATTTCCCAGCCATTGTCTTGCGCATTCTCGATGTCCTTCCATGTAGCATGAAAATCATACACGCCGACAAGCTTCGTTGGCACATAGACTGTCCCAACTAACCCTTCGTGATGCATACGGTCCACGGCATATGGGAACGATCGATGAGCATCATCAAAGACAATGGCCACCAGTGGAAGATGGTTGACATTGACAGCTGCCAAAGAAGGCGGAAGTAATAACAAGAACACTCCGGATATACAGAATATCACCGAGAGCAATCTCCGAACAGCAAACAATACTTTCTCTACATATTTCACGTCACATCTCCTCATTCTTGTCGCAGTACAACACAAACAGAGCTTCAATGCCCCTTCTGCCATTCTCCAAGACTTCTTCCGAGAATTATTTCAAGCCATAACGCCCTCCACAGCACACAAGCATTGATAATCAGAATAGGGAAATAACAGAAGAAAGACGCAAGAACCGTACGTAGCCTTCCCATCATGAATCCTTTTACAGAACACACGGAAAAGAGCAGTGTTACCTGCAGAAGAAAGGCGATACTGATGCCGCGAAACAAACTTCCCGTGTAGAGAGACAGTCCAGCGATAAACATCACCCAGCCGAACATGAAGTCCAGAATGTACCAGTATGCCAAGAGACCGAGCTTCCAATTCTGGAATCGCCCCCGCCGAACCTTCATGCACTGAAGATAGCCACGATACCATCGATTTAACTGAGCAACGAGTATAGATAGACTCGGGGGATCGACCGGATAACACATCGCACTCCCAACGAAAGCAATCTCCTTTCCCTTGTCGAGAAGTTCCCAAGTGAGATCCATATCCTCAGCTATAGTCCGCTCGCGAAACGATCGCGCACCGCCGATAGCGCTGATCCGAAAAACAGCGAAGCACCCGCTGCAAACAAAGACTGCTCCAATGTGATTCTGAGCGCGCTTATAAATCGCTATACCGACGATATATTCGATAAACCTCGCTCGCTCCCAAAAGGATTTAATTCTCTGGGGAACAACGTATCCGCAAGCCGCTACCACCTTTTCGATATGAAACGCCGGAAGCACTTTCTCCAAAGCGTTTCTTGCAAGAATTGTATCCCCATCGACAATACAGACAAATTCCGATTGGACTCCAGCCAAAGCATAATTCAATGCTTGAGATTTCGTCCCTGAATTTCTTGGAGTACGAAGCACTGTTGCGCCGAACCGCTGAGCTATCCTGCCAGTTCCATCCGTTGAACAATCATCAACAACGATAATTTCCCGAACAGGGAAAGTTTGCCGTTGAACACTGAGCACTGTCATCCCGATAGACTCCGCCTCATTGAAAGCAGGGATGACCACTGTCACTTCCCACGTCTTCCGAGGCGCCGCCTCCATATGTTTCGGCGAAAGACCAAGCCACCAGCGCCAGTCGGTCAATCGATTCCAAATTCCACGGCATTTCACCACTCTCTCTTCATCGCTGTCTCTCATTATATTCTCTCCTTCATAGAGATTGCGTGTTTACAAAATTGTCAATGAACAGAAGCTTCAGTATGCATAACAAGGACATTTCTGTCAAGTGTATTTGGAGATATCCCCCTAATATTGACATTATTCAGTGTGTATGGTTAATTGTACATGGGTATTCTCTTCTGACTCATTAACAACACGTCAATCGGAGCAAGATATCATGCACCATTCACGAAAGTACAAACCAAGAGCATTTCTTGCAGCTTTTATCCTCATGTTCCCGTTCCTCATGACAGCACGAGATGTCTCATGCGGTGAATTCCCCGAACAAAGGCTCGAGCCAAAAATTGTCGTCGATCTCAACAAATTTGAACTGAGATACTACGACATTCTTGGACAACTCCGTCTTCAATCGATAGCAACCGGCGGAGCTCGTTGGTGCAACGACGTCGATCGTCCATGCCAAACACCTTCCGGCACATATCGCATCGTAAGAAAACATGGTGATAGCTACCGATCCAAAAGCTACCCGATTTCCTGTTTTCAGCCTTGCGACAAAAGCGATGAATGTATAAGAAATCGACCCTGCGGAGCAAGAATGCCCTACTACATAGAGCTATCCGAAAAGTATGCTTTTGGAATCCATGGAGGATTTGTGCCAAGAGAACCACTTGCACATGTAACACATGCATGCATACGCATACCTTGGGAAAAGGCACAGAAACTTTCTCAACTCGCCCCTAAAGGCACACTCGTCATTGTACTGCCATACACGCCAAGCTTCTAGTGGAGAAGATCCACGCTGGCAATAAACGCAAAACGACCCATCCCAACATTATTTGGAACTTGGGTCGTTTTTTCTGCTTTCCGACAGGGCAAGATCAAATCTTCCAACACCTCCCGGAAATTCGCTGGCATTTTATCCCTTCGCAGCGATTGTTTGAACGTTACTCTCCCCCTGCACTCTATGCGCCACTTTCTTGAGGTACTCTATTCGTCCAAGAAGATCCTTCTTCTGAGCATCCGACCATCCGCGCGGAAAATAGGTGTCAAGGAAATAGAGACGATGTTTTTCTCCGTCATTCCCGATAACAAGGTTCTTTTTGCCAAGAAAATCAAGAAAGGAAGGGTCTTCCAAGGAAGCGGTTATCCCAACGAATTTTTTAAAAACATCGGTGAGTGTCGAATCGGCAGATAATATGCCAATTAGTTCCTCTTCCGACATATCCGTAAAAACGTCCTTCAAATCAGTCCCGAGGAATTCTTGCACCGTCGCTATCGCCGGCTTTGCCGTTCTCGGGCTTTCAACAATCATCGACCATTCTTCCGGAACAAGTCCCGGAAGGGACTCGTACAGCGTTCGGATATGTTTGTATTCGGTTCGCTGTTCCTGCGCCAGCACGGTTAAATCATTCACCGATCCTCGATTCATATAGTCCACTTTCACAACAAATGACGGACTTTCATCTCGAGACTCAAGAAGAAATACTTCGCTGACATACCCGGACGCCACCGGCTCTCTCGCATCGTCCTCCAGAAATCGAAACGGGAGATTGTCCAGCTCGTAGTCCGGCGCAAGCTTTTCGGCGAGATTCTTCGCGACAGTGTCCGGGATAATTTTTCGCACTATCGAAAACACCGCTGCCAGTCGCTCTCTTTTCCCTATGCTGCCAAAGAAATCATGCACCGACTCTCGAAGGGGAACTCGATCACAACGGAGACTCTCCCTTGCAACATCTCGAGTTACATTCCCGATATACTCAATACTTTTCATAGTTTGGACACAGAATAGAAATACCATTCATTGAAAATGCCTTGCATACGAATATATTCTTGCAAATATACGCGATAGAATCAATTATTGAGACAAAAAAAGAAACCCCCGGACAGGTGAAGTCTCGGGGGTGTGAGAGGAAGGCAGGATGCCGAAGCGTTACTTCCAACAGCCGGCTTTGTTGCAGCCGTCGATGACGCATCCGTCGAAAATGAAGGGGTCGAACTGAAGCGGGCGACACGACTCACGGACTCGCTCGAAGCGTTCTCTCGGAGTCTCTTCCTCCAGAGGCGTCGCACAGCCACCCAAGAAGAAAACAGCGACCAGCACCAAGAGCAGAACAACAACAAACTGCGGACGAACAGACATGATATAGCATCCTCCTAGATGTGAATTGGATAAGGTACTCTACGAAATTGCACTATCAATATATACATGATTGTATATATTTGTCAATATACAGTAGCCGAATAAATTCGAAAAAATAGAAAGACACTCCCTTAACGCTCCTCCGGAGAGGAATCCTCTCCAGAATATTCCTCTTCGAGGTTATCTTCTTTCTCGTGTGTCAAGACTGATGCATCAGCACCACTGTCATTGGTATAGTCGGTTGTATCTGACAGAGATGGCTCCTTTGGAGTCTCACTATCGTTAAGATCGAGCATTTCTTGTTTCTCCGTAGTTTCAGATACATCAAAAGTTTCTACTTCATCGTGTTCGCGTTTCGCTCGTTCTTGATCTCGGTCACTTTCATCATCCCTCGACTCCTTTCCAGATTCCTTCTCTTCTGATCTTTGCGAAAATGTTTTCCGAAGAATTTCACTTCGCCATTCGTCATTGTCCGAATGGAAAGCTCTCGCTTCAAAATCAATGTGTTTTCCTTCTGGAATCTTGATGCATTCTCCGTCAAAAATCTCACCGTTCGTTCGAGGATCGCCATCATCGGAGAATTTGTAATATATGCGTGCCGATGGAATCGAGGAAGAAAGCCGAACACAACCATGTTTTTCTTCGAGATGAATATCGGGCATCCATTCGCCCGTCCCAATACCATTTGATCGAATCTGATCGTCGTCACTAAAAGCCGCGTTTGTCGAAAATGAAAATGCGAGAGCAGGACTCAGAAACACCGCCGCCAAGAAACCAAGACGCTTTGTCCACAGAGAGAAAACCACTGGCGACGGCGCAGTATAGGTCAACAAAAGGTCAGGAGTCCGTTTTCGAAACCGCCACACACGAAGAGATTTCTTTCGCGCAATTATACTATCAAGGGTTCGATGCATATGGGATAAACATCAGACAATACGACGAGGCTTTGTCGAAGAAACCGGTAAAGCGCGAATATCCGACTCGCGAACCATTGCCGAGCGAATCACTTTCGGAAAAGACTGCGACGAAATGTCCGACGTCTTTTTCCTCTCACGTTTTCGATACGTATAGGCTGCAAATTCTCTCCGCAAATTAAGCAATTCATCAAAAACAATAAGAAGCGAAGGAAGGAGAATGAGAAGCACAAACCCAACCGGCCGTTTGGCAAACGAAACCGGATAGCCAAGATACGGCATGTGAAAAACAACTCTTCCTAGCACTTGCGAACGAGAAATGATCGCGTCTTCGGATTCATTGGCATCACCTTTCGTCTGGTAGCGCACTTCTCCTGCCGACGAATACTCCTTAACAATTCGATGCGTGATGGGCGTCCCGCCACCTGTCGGAGTCCACGTTACAATATCTCCGGTGTGATAAACCAGCTCCGGATTGATAAGAATGACACTTCCCGTGAGAAGCGCTGGCTCCATCGATCCGGACTGCACTACAAACACTCGGTGCGATCCGAATATCGGCAGAAGCGAACCGACCACCAATATTCCAACGCCAACCAAGGCGAAAAGAGTGACATTCAGTACAATAGAAGCAAGCGATTCAAGAAATTTCATACAATGCGATTATTTTCTGTAGGCCACTCCTCTCGAAACGAAAGAAGTGGTCTGAGAAATTCGCAAACCTACTCAAACTGAGCATCAAGACTTGTTGGCCACGTTGTCGCACCAACCTGGCGAGCCTGTACCTTCACACTCGCATTGTAGGTCTTCCCCTGATACTTGTCCCCCGTCGACGGGTCAAGTTTTACCGTGAGTCGGAATTGCGCCTTTCCGCCCGCAGAGACAGTAGAGTTAGCCACGTCTGCAGCGGTGGGGCTATCATAGAAATACCCGGTAAATCCGGCACCATCATAAATATCATGCCAGCCACCGTCATATCGTTCGACCTTTACCACTTTCACGAGAGCATTGTTTGGAGAAACAACACCGACCCATGAGCCAAAAGCAGCCCCTCGCAACTGAACACCGGTTCCGGAATCATTCTGCACATCAAAACTCACAATAGCCGTTCCATCCGGCAAAAGATTCGTTACCGAAAAAGTAAACGGGTCCGTTGTATTCTGATTTCTCAAATCAATACTCAGTGAACCCGTCGCCAATGTCCCGGATGCCTGATCCGTCGTGCTGAAATATGAATATGTCCCGCCTCCGATAATGGCAATAGCTGCCACCAAAATGAAAGCGCTTCGAAGCATGCCAATCATAACTCTGTAATTTATTTTTTAAAAATCCGCGCCTGCATATCCTTCACTGCCAACCAGAACCTAATTGTCTTCCGGAGCAACCGACTCTGCGACAAAAAACTCATCCCATGTGCACTCTTGGTTTTGAGCGCCATTGTCAGCACTCTCGTCAAGCTGTGCTCGCTGTTGAACAACCTGCGTCCAATTGGCTGGCACAGTGGCAAAAGGAGGATTCCCGGTCAGTTCCACACGTTCCGCCGACCCGGCAACATCCGTCAACTTTCCTTCGTAGACGGTCAGCTCTCGCTCATTTCCGCCGGCGTGTCCGGTCGTTACGACAAGATTGGTCAGATCGCACGCCGCCCCCTGCAGGTTGTCCGCATACATGTAGAGACGAACCGGAACCGTGCTCTTGTTCCATATGGCGCCACGCGCCCAGTCAGTATATTGACCCGGCACGAGATTGCTCGTTGCAATCGGTTTCGCCATAACACCCTGTCCTGCCTCGCCTTTCGCATCGATTTCCACTGTTGCCGTACTGATCGTATTCCCTTCGATAGAATCCGTCGCCGAGAAAAACGAGTAGGTTGCGCCGCCAGAAACCGACACCGCTGCCAGAATAATCACCAAACTCTTTGCAATATTTCTCATAAATTTTCGCACCCATTATTTCTGTTTAATATGCGATCATCCCTCGACCATTTCCCCGAGATAACCGCTCTCATATTTGCGCGGGGAAGAGAAAAAGAAAGATTTTTCATCTTCACCTCCCTACACAAAAAGAAAAACACCGTGCAAGCACAGCGTTTTCAGAGAATATAATTGAAATATGTCCGACTCGAAACAACATCGTCAATCCAAGATCGACACGCCAGAGAACCAACCAAAGGCAATGCTCCCATATCAGGCGACATCATACCGCTTCTTTTCTTTTTCTTTGAAATCTTTCGTTTTTCGATTCGCAACCTTTCCGAAAAATACCTTTGCTTACGATCAACTTTTCTTCATTGTATCGCGCGACCACACCATGTCAAGAACCCAATACGAGACATAGCAGCAATCACCAAAAAAATCGCCTCGTCTACAGACTCTGCAGACGAGGCAACTACATGATCGCACATTGGCGGCGAAAACCGGAAAGAACAAATAAGCCAGCAAGTTCACATCGGCGCATCTCGGAAACGCCAAGAAATCGGCGTAAATGAGAATACATGCTCTGAGGATACGCTCTTACGAACATCGTTTCCCA
>CAYQPQ010000028.1:0-7103 GCA_964420045.1 uncultured Bdellovibrionales bacterium
TAAACGGACGAATATTTGAATATCGAATCTAAGGTTTTGTTTTGCGGGGGATATAGCGATTCCCCCATCTTTAAGGCGGTATCGTATTGATATTTTCAGGCAGACACTTTCTTTGTTATGATGGCTACATGTGACGTATAGACGGAAAATTCTCGTACCATAATATGGGGAAATAACATCTTCGTTGGGCGGCGTGGTGACGCGCTCCGTCTTATGAGGAAGAATTCTGGAGAGACTTCGAGATATTACTCACCAAAAGTATGCCAAGGGTATCAAGATTGAATCATTCAGAGATGTATTTGCTCTGAATATGCGTTTTTGTTTCAGTGCTTTCCGAGTCTTCAACTAGTTTTAGCGCTGATTGTGACGATGCGTTTTTACGCTTCGGCGGATAGGTAGTTCGTAGGGGTTCTCAGTTTGGTATAATGTTCGTATGGATATTACATCTCTCATTCTCATTGTTCTCGGGCTTTTTTTGTTTGAGGTGGTGTCGAGCATAGACAACGCTATCATCAATGCGCAGGTGTTGGGTACGATGGGGGAAAAGGCGAAGCACTGGTTTCTCACGTGGGGACTTTTCTTTGCGGTTTTTGTGGTGCGAGGGCTGTTGCCGTGGGCGATTATTTGGGCGGCGGCGCCGGGGCTCGGACCCGTCGATGCGTTTCTTTCAACGCTGTCCGGTGACGAAACAGTGCGAATGGCGATTGAAACAGCGGCGCCGATACTCCTCATGGGTGGCGGGGTTTTCTTGGTGTTTCTGTTTTTTCACTGGCTCTTTATGGAAGAGAAGCAATTTGGACTTATCGGGGAGAAATTTTTTTATTCGCAGGGCGTGTGGTTTTATGCGACGGTGTCCGTTATTCTTGCGGCGGTCGTGTGGTTTGCTTTGAAGCAGGATCCCCTCGTTGCTTTCGGAGCGGTGGTCGGTTCAACCGTATTCTTCATCACGCACGGATTCAAACAGCAGGCGGAGCAGGGCGAACAACGGATGCTGAGTTCGTCGGGCGGACTTTCCGATGTCAGCAAGCTCTTGTATCTCGAGGCAATTGATATGACGTTCTCGATCGACGGCGTATTGGGCGCCTTTGCCTTCACCTTTTCTGTGCCGCTTATTTTGATTGGGAATAGTCTTGGTGCTCTTGCGGTTCGGCAATTTACCATGGGGAATATCGAACGGATCAAGCAGTATGCCTACCTGAAAAACGGTGCTATGTATTCGGTGTTATCGCTCGGCACGATTATGCTGTTCGAAGCCTTTGGCGCGCATGTGCCGCCGTTCGTTGCGCCGTGTATCACGTTTGTTGTTGTAGGGTACTTTTTCTGGAAGTCGAGACGGGAAATACCGCACGCGTAATCGTGATGTTGGTGGAAATTCCGAAAGCAAAAACCGCCAGTTGGTAACTGCGGTTTTTGTTAGTAGATGGGGCGTATGCCTTTTGGTCAGACAGTTCCCTCGTTTGCACGTTTGCGCATCTCTTCCGCTTCGTTTTCGAGAATCTGTGCTATTTCTTCGGCTTCCCTTGTGTCCTTGGCAGCGTCTCTTATTTCCGAGAGTCTTGCTTTGAGACCTTCGATCATTCTTCTGTTTCGTTCTCGCTGGTCTTTCGGTGTTGTATCTGGTCCGTTAGATCCTCTTTGTAGGACGGATGCTTCGTAAGGATTTCTTTCCATAGAATTTCTTCACAATTTATATGTTAGCGGGCTATGCTCCCCAAGGAATCGACCGTTCCTTGTATTCTCATAGGCGTGTTTATTTCTTATTCGCTTGTTCTTCTGTGAGCTGTGTCAGAATTTTCTCAATCGAAAGTGTGCCGAGTTTGCCGGTGTCGCGGGATTCGACGCTCACTGTTTTGGATTCGATCTCTTGGTCGCCGACGACGAATGTGTAGGGGATTTTCTTTACTTTGGTTTCGCGGATGCGCTTGCCGAGACTTTCATCGGCGCGTATTTCGACGCGAAAATTTTCGTTACGAAGCGTGTTGGCGAGTTCTTCTGCATACACTCTGTGTGCTTCGCCGATGGGGAGGATAGCAACTTGAACTGGCGAGATCCAGAGTGGGAAGGCGCCGGCGCAGTGTTCGATCATGATGCCAATGAAGCGTTCGAGCGAGCCGGAGATCGCGCGGTGAATAACGACCGGGCGCTCTTTTTCGCCTTTTTCATTCACAAATGAGAGATCGAATCGTTCCGGAAGATTGAAGTCGCATTGAATGGTAGCGAGTTGCCATTCGCGATCGAGCGCATCCTTGAACATGAAGTCAAGTTTGGGACCGTAGAACGCTGCTTCTCCTTCAATGCGCGTGTATGGGAGAGCATTTTCTTTGGCGGACATTTCGAGAGCATTTTCGGCGGCGGTCCAGATGTCGTTGGAACCCAGATATTTTCCGTCTTTTCCTCGAACGGAGAGGCGCACCCAGTATCCGTCGATCATGCCGAATGTGGTGTAGAATTCTTTGATAATGGATGTGATAACGGAGACCTCCTCTCCTATTTGCGAGGTGCGACAGAAGAGATGTCCGTCGTCCTGTGTGATGGAGCGGACGCGCGTGAGGCCGGCGAGCTGGCCGGATTTTTCGTCGCGATAGACGGTTGCGGGCTCGAAATAGCGAATGGGCATATCGCGGTAGCTCCAGTCATTGTCCGCGAATATTTGCATATGGTGCGGACAGTTCATTGGTTTGAGGAAAAATTTCTCCTCTTTTCCGTGAACGCGAAAAAGTTCATCGCCAAATTTTTCGGCATGTCCGGATGTTTTGTAGAGGATTTCTTTGGCAATGTGCGGCGTCCAGACTCGAGAGTATCCCTTTGTTTTGTGAAGGCTCCAGAGATAGTTTTCAATCTCTTGGCGAATGATCATTCCGTTCGGTTGAAGAAGCGGGAGTCCGGGACCGACAAGATCAGAAAGGGTGAAGAGTTTGAGTTCCCGCCCAAGTTTTCGGTGGTCGCGTTTCTTGGCCTCTTCTTGTTGCCATTCGTATTTTTCGAGCGCGGCTTTGTTTTCGAAAGCGATGCCGGTGATGCGGGTGAGCTGGTCTTGAGATTCGTCGCTCTTCCAATAGGCGCCGGCGATGCGAGTGAGCGCGAAGGCGTCGGCAGGGATTTCGCCGGTATTCCGGACATGCGGACCTTCGCAGAGATCAATGAAATTCGCTGTTTTATATGCGGAGATTGTTTCGCCTCGAGCAATGATCCCTTCGATGAGTTCGAGCTTGTATGGCTGATTTTTGAAATGTTCTCGCGCTTCATCTGCGGAAATTTCTTCGCGCGTGAAATCAAGTTTTCTGTTGATATGCTTTCTCATGATTTTTTCGAGCGACTTGAAGTCATTCTCCGAAAGAGTCTTTTCTTCCGAGAGTGCGAAATCGTAGAAGAAACCGGTTTCGGTTGCCGGTCCGGTGCCGAGCTTTGCCCTCGGATCAATCTCGAGCACGCTCATCGCGAGGAGATGGGCGAGCGAATGACGGATGGTCTCGATGGGAGTTGTACTCATAATGGTCTTATTGGATGTCTAAAAGGTCTGTTTTTCCAGAAAAATTGTTTTTTTGATTGCCTGACACTTCGTACGCCCGCCTGCAACGCTTTGCGTAGCAATGCGGGCAAGACCTGCCTGCCGGTAGGTAGGAAAGCCGCAGAAAAACAATTTTTCTGGAAAAACGTTCACTGTTTACTCGTGTGAGTTTCTCAGCACCTGCTCATAGAGGGATTATATGCCGTATTCTTGCATACATTTTGGCGAAAAAAAAGCCCCGCTTGATGCGGAGGCTTTTTGTTTGTGCGGTGAGATCTGGATTATTGCTTCTTTTCTTCGATCTCTTGCATCTCGAGAATCAGGTCTTTCTTGAGGTCGTAGTGGGCAGTGAAATCACCCTGGGATGTCTTTAGGTTGACAGTGACAGGGATAGTGCCGATGCCGGATTGTTTCTGGATGAGAAGGCGGTAGTTGTTTTCGGTGATTGTTGCCGGCAATTCGTACGAGATGCCGGTGGGGAGGGTCTGTCCGATGAGGGCGTCTACTTTGTAGCCGAAGACGGTCTTTTTGAAAGTTGTGTCGTCTTGCGCGCCAACCCCGCCTGTCTTCTGTCGGCTGTTCTCTACATAGGTAGAACCAAGCGGCGTGTAGACGCGCGTGTAGGTGTGGTAGTCGCTCGTGCGCCAGTCGCCGTGTGTAGCGGTATGCGTGTAGGTATAGAGAACGGTTGCCTTGGGGCGTTCGCCGGCAGTGAAGTCGACGGAGTATTCGAGCGCGCGTTTGACATAGGCGTCGCTTTTGAGGGCACCCATATTGGCATCGACGACCATGAGCGAGTCGCTACCCCAGTCCTTGGTGACCGAACCGTCCCAATAGACGCTCGCGACGAGTGACTGCAGTGCCTCATCGTGGAAGAAGAGCATAATGTCTTTGTTGCGGAGCTCTTCTTGGGCGAGCGTGGCGATCTTGGGGATATTGTTGACCGTGGCGAGCCGGGTCATGATTTCGGCGGCGAGCTTTTTCATGATGGTTTTTCGGTTTTCTTTGGCGGTTGCCGAGACAGTATCACCGAGATAGTTTTTCTCGACGGCTTCTTCGAGCTGGAGGGCGCCACCGTTTGATGAATAGGTGCCGGGATAGCCGGGAATCGAAATGGGTCCGGTAAGCTCGAGCACATGATCGAAAACAACGGCATCAACGGCGATTACGGCATCGAACTTCTCTCGTCCGCCGCCCAATCGGTAGAAATACTCCGCCTTTTGCGCATTGGTGGGGAAGTCTGGAGAGAAGTTGGAATCGCGGAGCATCCACTTGCGGATCTGCATATAGCGTGTGAGCGGCCAGGGCGGTGTGATGGTAATGCCGGCATTCTTGATGCGCTGGTCGAGTAGGTTGGCATCTTCGACGAACGTGGAGACGAGTTCGCCATTTTTTATTTTGACGATAGCGTATTGCCCGAGGAATCCGCCGCCCGGTCGGAGTTCGAAATTGTTTTGGAGCAAGATGAAAAATGTGTATGTTTTGTCATTGTGCGCAGTGAGTGTTTGTATGAGCGTGTTGGCAACGGAAACTTCTTTCTTGGTGTCCGGTTCGAGGGGAAGTAGTTTGGAGACCTTCTCAAAAACATCGAGTGTACCGAGAGCGATTTCGGTTTTGTGCGAAGTGCCGTATATGAAAACAAAAAATCCCCCTCCGAGGAGCGCGATTATGACGAGCGTTGCAATGAGCCGTTTTCTCGTGGCCCATACGGGAAGTGTCACTGAAGGGAGATTCATAGAGATTCTTTAGATTTGTGCTTCCACATAATATCACGAAGATATGCTTGACGAAAGATCACCGCGCTTGAAAGCGTATTAAAGTGGTGATACAGTATGAAACATCGGAGAGGCAAGAATCTGAGAAAGCGAGTGTAGTATAGTGGCAGTACATAACCTTCCCAAGGTTGGGGCACGGGTCCGATTCCCGTCACTCGCTCATGAGTTCGTGATACAATACAAAACATGAAAGAGGTTTTCATGGCACTGTTGGTGTTTGCGATTATTGGGGGCGGGATAGTTTTTGGGCTTCGGTATCGCGAGCAGGCAAAAGAGGCGGCGGATTCGCGTCCGTCTATTGTTGAGTTTTCGTCGGCAGATCTTCCGGAAGATACGAGTGCTCCGACCGAGAGTGATTCAACTGATGATGCCGCTCTTCCTGATGATACGACGAGTTCGGACGCTGCTCCTGCAAGACCGGATGCGCCGGAGATGATTGTGGTCAAGGTGTTGAATGGCGGCGCGGCTGGCGGAAGCGCTGGCAAAATGGTGGCGTACCTTAGGCAGAACGGATACTTGAAGGCGGAAGCGGGAAATGCGAACGGATCGAATGCGGGCGTTGTGGTGTACTACGCTGCCGGCATGGAAGATGAATCGAAGGCTTTGCAGCTGGTGCTTTTGAAGGAATACAAAGGTGTTGAGGCGAAGCCGGTTGAAGAAGCAAAAATTCCCGAAGCCAAAACGGCTCCGATGGTGGTGGTGCTTGGTTCGTAGATTATTTGCTATTGCGGATATTTCGATCGTGGTACATTCCGGCACATGGCCGGATTTTCTTTTTCTGTGAGTGGCTTGCTTTGTTGATGCAAAAGGCGATAGGCTGAGATATATGAATACCGAAGTCGAAGATATCAAAGCGAGGCTGTCCGTCAAAGAGGTGATTGGCGGATATGTTCAGCTCACCAAAGCCGGCGTGAGTTGGAAGGGGCTGTGCCCGTTTCACAATGAGAAAAGCCCATCTTTCGTAGTGAATGAGGAACGGGCGAGTTGGCACTGCTTCGGGTGTAACAAGGGCGGCGATATTTTCTCGTTCGTCATGGAGATGGATGGACTCTCGTTTCCGGAGGCGCTGGCACTCTTGGCGGAGCGGACGGGTGTTGTTTTGGAGCGTCGCGGTCGACGATTTTCTAGTTCGAGTGCGGGTGGCGCTGTTTCTTTTGAGGGAATCGATCGTCTGGGCGAGGTTGAAGGTGCGAACATTCCGAAAGAAAGATTGTTCAAAATGCTCGATCTCTCGTCGAAGTTTTTTGAGAAGCAATTGTGGGATGGGGAGGGGAAAAAACGGGCGCTGCCGTATCTTCGCGAGCGCGGGCTTTCGGACGAATCCATTCGCGCGTTTCGATTGGGCTATGCATTGCCGGGATGGCGGGCGCTCTCGGACTTTCTTGTGAGTAAGAACTTTTCTGTGCAAGAAATAGAATCGACGGGTATGGCGGTTAGAAAGGGCAAGGGTGAATTAGGAATGAAGAATCAGGAATTAGGCGAGGGCCGTCAACGGTCGGTAGTGAGCAGTCAACAGGGAGTGGGAAGTGAAGAGCAAGAAGTAAGGGACAAGAGTTCGGATGTAAGAAATTCGCCCTATTCTTCATTCTCTATTCCTTATTCCTGTTACGACCGGTTTCGGGATCGAATTACGTTTCCAATTCTCGATATGCTTGGGCGAGTGATTGGATTTTCGGCGCGCGTAGCACCCGGCGGAGATGAATCGCAGGCGAAGTATATCAATACTCCGGAGACAGCAGTGTATCACAAATCGCGGGCGCTCTACGGGATATTTCCATCGCGGCAGGCGCTTCGGTCGGAAGGATTTGCACTTCTCGTTG
>CAYQPQ010000029.1:0-5648 GCA_964420045.1 uncultured Bdellovibrionales bacterium
CCCGATAGGGTCCGGTATCATTCTCTCATGTATTCAGACAAACGCGTAAGTCCTAATATGAATGTAAGAGAGGTGCTTTGTAAGAGCGTTCTCACCAAGAGTAACCTCCCGGAGGTGGAGTATTGCATCAATCCGTATACCGGATGCTCGCACGGATGTCGCTACTGCTATGCTCGGTTTATGCGTCGGTTTTCTGGTCATCAGGAGGCGTGGGGAGATTTTGTCGATGTGAAGATAAATGCCCCGGAAGTTCTGCGGAAGCAGATGAAGAAATCGCCACAGGTTGGCGAAGTGTTGCTTGGCAGTGTGACAGATGCATACCAGCCAGTGGAAAGAAAATACAGGATCACCAGGGAAATCTTGGAGATTCTCTTGGAGTATGGCTTTCCTGTCTCTGTCCTTTCAAAGTCGGACTTGGTCGTGCGTGATATCGATCTTTTTAAGCGATTCACATCATGTGAGGTAGGGCTTACCGTGACAACAACGGACGACGTTATAGCGAGGGATTTTGAGCCATTCACAACACCGCCGTCCAAGCGGATTGAGACGCTTGCCAAACTGTGCGAAAGCGGAGTGTCTACCTACGCCTTCATTGGCCCGATATTTCCGGGGCTGACAGACCTGGACGCCGTATTCTCTGCACTCTCCGGAAAAGTACGGTACGTTATGGCTGAAAGCCTTAATCTTCGGTGTGGAAACTGGGAGGATATGAAGCGAGTGCTTGATGAAAAGTATCCGGAATACAGAGATGAATTTCGCGCCAGCATGAGCCGGTCATATTGGAAGGACGTTCGAGAACATGTGCTGGCTCTTGGAAAACGGTACGGTATTCCTGTGAAGGGCTACTACGACCATTGATTTGTTCATTCATGCCGGTCTCCAAAATAGTGGCGACCGGTTTTTCTTTAACAAATTGGAGTTTCTCAATGAAGGTAATCGCCTTTGAGGGTTTGGATAACTCGGGAAAGTCGACTCAATGCAGTCTTCTTCAGACCTCGCTCGAGAGTCTCGGATACTCGGTTTTCCTTGAATCCGGTGATGTGTCGATGATCTATCCAACTATCCGGGAACTGTTCAGAAGAGGAGGTGTATCGCCGCATACCAATGCATTGCTGTTTGCTGCCGATCTCTTCGATCGATGGCATATGCTTGATACAAACGTCGATGTAGTGATTTTCGACCGATATATCTACTCGATTGTTGCGTATGGTCTTGCGAATGGTTTGGACCGAGAGTGGATAGACTGTGCCGTTAATCCGATTCGGAAAGCGGATGTTATTTTTCTTCTTGATATATCGGCAGACGAGTATCAGAGAAGAGTGCAAGGAAGAGAAAGATACATCTCGCCGTTTCCCCTGAATCACTTGGAGAAGGTGCGCGCGCGATATCTCGATCTCTGCGAAGATTTCGGATTTGACTTTCTCGAGGGTTCTTTGAGCAAGGAAGTGATAGCCGCTCGCATACTGGATCGCGTTTATTATCTCCTCGAGGGATCCGAAAAGGGGTGATTGTACCCGTCCAAAAACCGTCCGCGATAGCGTGTGCCGAGTTCTTCGGGTGTCACCCATCGAAACTCGCTGTGTTCGTCACTCACTGAAACTCGATCGGTTGCGGATTCGCACGAAAAGAGTGCGATTTGCAAAGTAATGTCCTTCGAATACGGCTCAACAAGAAAGCCAATCATATCCTTGATGGAAACGTCGGATTCTCGAATCCCCGTTTCCTCAAGGATTTCTCTTTTTAGAGCGATAAATATGTTCTCCCCGCTCTCAATCCTTCCTCCGGGGATGTCCCATACATTCGAGTCTTCCGCATCGGTATCGGAGCGCTTCAGAATGAGGATTCTTCCTTTGTGCGCGACATACGCGCGGACGCCGTGAGGAGTGTATATCATAGTGGATGTTTTTGCTTGTTCCCAGTATATATTGAAAGCAGTTGTTCACAAACCGGAGAATGGGCAGAAACTAGTTTGTTAACATGCCGGTTTCCGTTAGCAACAGCAACTTCTTGGCTTTGCATGGCAGCGTGCTCTCATGTTTCCATCATTGACCGTAGTTAAAGATGAGTAAATAATGGACTCGGAGGTTGTTCCGAAATCGAGCGAGAATATTTCCAATGAGGATATCCGCAAGAAGACGAATTTTCAAGAACAGTTTTTTCAATCGGAAATAATACGAGTATGATTATCTTTATCAACGGATCAATCAACTCGGGAAAAAGCACGGTGTCGAAACTGCTTGCCGAGAAATTGCCGAACACGGCTTTGATTGAGGTGGATCGGTTTCACGAATGTATCGAGTGGATGCCTATTGACCAGGCGGTTCCCCTTAATCTGGAAAATGCCATTTCTGTCATTAGGAATTTTGTGAATAGGGGTCTGAATGTTATTGTCTCGTATCCACTTTCGCAGAAAAATTACAATATGCTCATGGGAAACCTGGAACCGTTGCGGCAGAAGGTTTTCGTCTTCACATTGAGCCCTCTACTGGAAGTCACTTTGTCGAATCGGGGCGGGAGAGAGTTGACAGAAGAGGAAAAGAAACGAATCCAGTATCACTATAGCATTGGAATCAATAAACCGGATTTTGGCGTGATTATCGATAATAGCCATCAGACGCCTACGAAAACAGTGGAGAGTATTCTCGACGCTCTCGATCTATGAAGAAAATATTTCCAGAAAAATTGAAGAAAGGTGATCTAGTTCGAGTTACCGCGCCGTCGCGATCGCTCGGAATTATCTCCAAAGAGAATCGCGAAATCGCAGACAGGCGTTTTGAAGAAATGGGACTCCGAATTTCCTTCGGGAAACATGTTGAGGAAATCGACGAATTCGGATCGTCACGCATCACATCCCGCATCGAAGATCTTCATGACGCATTTGCTGATCCGAATGTGAAAGCGGTGTTTTCTGTGATAGGAGGATTCAATAGCAATCAACTTCTGCGATATATCGACTGGGATATCATGCGAAGCCATCCGAAAATATTCTGTGGATATTCCGATATTACGGCACTCAATAATGCAATTTCTGCGAAAACGGGACTTGTGAGCTACTCCGGACCGGCGTATTCGACATTTTCCGAAGAAAAGAATTTTGAGTACACGCTCGAATCGTTTAGAAAGTGTCTCTTCTCCGATGCGCCATTTGAAGTGAATCCGTCGGAGATGTGGAGTGACGATCCGTGGTACAGAGACCAAGCAAATCGGAATTTTATCAGGAACGACGGATACCTCGTTATTAACGAAGGATCCGCGAGAGGAACGCTGATCGGTGGGAATCTTTGTACTCTTAATCTTCTCCAAGGAACGGAATATATGCCGAGTCTGGAAGGATCCGTACTCTTCATTGAAGACGATGAAACGTCGAAGATCTTCGATTTTGATCGGAATCTTCAGTCGCTTCTTCACCTTTCAAACTTCGGCGGAGTGAAAGGTATCGTGATCGGGAGATTTCAGAAAGCGAGCGAAGCAAAAAATGAACTCATCACCAAAATGATCAAAACAAAGCGAGAGCTCGATCATATTCCCGTTATTGCGAACGCCGACTTCGGGCATACGCAGTCAATGATCACATTTCCCATCGGGGGAGAGGTGATCATCGAGGTGAAGGATACTGTTACGAAGATTGAAATCATGAAACATTGAAACGTATGGACAAGACTCTCATCGTACATGTTCTCATCGTGAATACGGATGGAAAGGTTCTTCTCATCAAGCGAGCAGAAACGGAAGATGTGCTTCCTGGCGTATGGGATATTCCCGGCGGAACGCTCGAGGATGGAGAAGATCCGAAAGAAGGTGCTCTCCGAGAAACAAAAGAAGAAACCGATTTGGACGTCAGAAATCTGAGTCTCTTCCACTTCACCTCAAATGTTGATCAAGAGAAAAACAAGCAATTTGTGAGACTCATTTTCACCGGAGAATGCGAGTCTTCGGACGTACGGCTCAATCCCGAAGATCATGACGAATATCGATGGGTTTTTCCCAATGCTGTTCCGGACGATATGCGGCTCGTTGAGTATTTACTCCAAACATTCAGGGTATTTCTCCAATAAATGTAGGCGTAAACATCTTGTAATATGAAGTACCCACAGCATATCGTTGCAACCGCTTCTCTCATCTTGAATAAAGAAGGGAAGGTTTTGTTGGTGAAAACTGAAAAACGAGGATGGGAAATGCCGGGTGGTCAGGTTGAAGAGGGTGAAGATCTTCTCTCTGCACTCAAAAGAGAGATTCTAGAAGAGGCTGGAGTGAGCGTGAACATTCTGAAATTATCAGCCGTTTACTCGAGCATAGACGAGCCGTGCAAAGTGATTCTTGATTTCATTTCGGAATATGCGGAAGGTGTTCCAAAAGAAGATGCCAAAGAAACGCTTGACGCAGGGTGGTTTTCAAAAGAAGAGGCATTGGCATGCGTGGGGCGTGATGCGATGAAGTCTCGTTTGCAATGGCTTCTAAAAAATAGCAGAGGGATTCGCTACGCGTCATATTCAAAAGATCCTCTTACTCTTGTTACAGAAATTGTCTTCAATGAAGAGTAGCTTTTATCCTATGAGCATCGAGTACAAAGCGACATTTCCAAATGTGAATAAGGATGATGCTCGGAAGCGCCTGAAAACGGCTGGTGCGGTGTTGGTGCGACCGGAATATCTCCAGAGACGAATTCCGTTTTGGTTGCCCGGGAAGAAAGATTCAGAACATCCATGGCTTCGCGTACGCGACGAAGGTGATAAGATTTCGATATGCCGAATCCGTTTGCTGCGCAATAGGTTCTATGGAAAAAAATCCATGGAAATACAAAACTATCTTCTTTGACTGGAACAAGACCCTCTCCAATTCGTTGTTTTGGGAACAGTTGAATCATCCCGAGCACGAACGGCACGCTTGGAATGACAATATCTCCACTTACCTTTTCAAAGAAAACAAACACCTCATTTCCGAATGGATGAAGGGATTGATTGACTCGGAGGGAATTGTTCAAAAGATTTCAGCGCGCCATTGCTACCCTGTGGATACGCTGCTGGAAGATTTGGCGGAAAGCTGCCGGAATATGAAGCTCGTTTCCGATGAAGCGCTCCCGCTTATTCAGAGGCTTCGAGAAATTGGAACAAAGTGTGTCATCGCAACGGACAATATGGATACGTTTATGAGATATACGGTTCCGGCTTTGGAACTTGAGAAGTATTTTGATGATGTTCTTGTGTCGTTCGATAAGGGAATATTCAAGTTTGACGTACAAGATGATGCAATACCATTTTTTGATGACTATTTGGAAGAAAATAAGGTATTGCTAACTTAAAATAGAAACCACCGTTTCACGATACTGAAAGAGCAAAAGTGTCTTCAATACCATAACCACACTCTTCGAATAACAATGCGTCCTTCTCTTGAAACGAGCGATAAAATGCCGGAGCAGATTGTTCATACCTTCAACTGAGAATGTTTCCGCTTTTGAAATGACATGCTTATCCTGCGGCAAGAACTTTCGATACGCTTCCCAGTAATCCGAGGTGTGCATGATACAATCCAGATGCCGTACCTTTTTCCAAAGTTTCTTTCCTGTCTGTGCTCCTCGATTCCCGACCGCAAAATCAGGTCTAATTAATCTTTTGGGAGGCTGGATTGGCAAACTTTTCCGTTCAAAATCT
>CAYQPQ010000030.1:0-5590 GCA_964420045.1 uncultured Bdellovibrionales bacterium
GTCGCGCGACGGCGTTGCGTGTGCGGTGTTCATGTTTCTCTAGCGTGCGCCGAGAGTGACGCGGTCATCGGTCTCGGACTCGAGATATGCAACCTTTCCGGCATCGAGTATGTCTTCCTCAATCCGAGAGGCTATCTCGAAGGCGCCTTCGATGCCGTCGCTCCGGTATTCCTTTCCCAGGAATGCTACCGTCGCTCCGGACACGAGTGCCCGCACCAGTTTCATGGAAAGCTCTTGGCTCTCCCAGAGACTTCGTTCATCATCCGTGGCGTCGGAATAGTCCGTCGTCCATGGATATCGATAGCCGGCGACTCCGCACAAGATGTCTTGCGGGGTCACGAGCCCGAACGGTGCCTCTACGACTTGCCCGGCATACGGCCCGGCAAGTAAAGAAACTCGCACCATACTGGTGGCATTAATTATTAAGCTGCTCAGAGGAATTCCCGTGAATGCCCTCTGAAGCGAACAGTATACCCCTCTCGGCTGCTTTGTCAAGAGCCGTAAACGCGAATGCTTGGTCGGGTAGGAAGAGCTTTCCCTTGGCTTTCCAATGGCGGGGTTATGCGATATGCTTTCGGTATGAAGGAGACGCCGACAACCTTGGTTATTCTCGATGGCAACGCACTCATACATCGCGCCTATCACGCGCTTCCACCCTTGACGTCGAAGTCGGGAGAGCTGGTGAATGCGGTCTATGGCGTCGCACTTACTCTTCTTTCTGTTCTAGATCGATTTCATCCGGACTATATCGCTGCGTCGTTTGACCTTGCCGGGCCGACCTTTCGGCATGAAAAATCTACCGAGTACAAAGCGACGCGTGTGAAGGCGCCGGATGAGCTCTATGCGCAAATTCCTCGCGTGAAGGAGCTTGTGCGCGCATTCAATATTCCGATCTACGAGAAAGAGGGATTTGAAGCGGATGATTGTGTCGGGACGCTTGCGCGGCAGGCGACGGAAGCGGATGCCGCGGTGCGAACGATCATTGTGACCGGTGACAACGATGCGCTTCAGCTTGTATCCGATCGAGTGAATGTGTTCGCACTCCGGAAGGGCGTGAAAGACACGGTGCTCTATGACGAGGCGGGCGTTGTGGCAAAATACGGTTTCTCGCCGCGAACACTTATCGAGTTCAAGGGGCTTCGAGGGGATACGTCGGACAATATTCCCGGTGTGCGAGGCATCGGCGAAAAGGGCGCGACAGATCTTTTGAAACAATATGAAACGCTGGAATCGATTTACGAACATCTTGAAGAACTCTCGCCCGCTTTGCGAACCAAACTCGAAGCGGGGCGTGAGTCGGCATTTCTCTCGCGAGAATTGGGCACCATCGATACGAATGCGCCGGTTGCTCTGGATCTTGAGTCATGTCGCGTGCGTGATTTCGATCGGAAAGCGGTTGAGGAATTTTTCCGCGAGTTGGGATTCTTTAGCTTGGTGAAGAAAATTCCGGGAAATGAAGCGGAAGTGTCCGGAGGAGATGCTCTCGGGAAAAGTTCCCGCAGTGCGGTTCTTACAAAACAAAAAGAGCGCGAGCTGTTCTTTGAACGATGTGCTTCGGCGGAGAGTGTCGCTTTTCTGATTCTTCCCGAGAAAGGGACGCTGTTTCAAGCATCCGCTTTTGCGTGCGATATTACTTTTTCCAAGAAAGATGAATCAGGGAGCGCTCGCATTGTTTTCGATGCGGAAAGTCGAAAACATTTCAAAGCATTTTTTGAGAGTGATATTCCGAAAACAACCTATGATGCGAAGGCGGCAATGAAAATATTGGAAACCGTCGGAATGAAACTTCGGCAGGTTGATTTCGACTGTCTTTTGGCTGGGTATCTCTTAAATGCCGGGGGAACTGTGTCGATTTCGGCGCTGATGATGGAATATGTGAGCGACGCTGGATCATCCAATGCTGAAGAGTCTTCCGTACTCTTGCGAACGCTCCGTGAGCAACTCTTGGAGAAGCTGCAGAAAATAGCGGCAGAGCAGGAAGCAGGGAAAACGATTCTCGATATCTTCGCAAAAGTCGAGATGCCGCTCATCGCCATTCTTCGCGAGATGGAGCGCATCGGTGTCCGATTGAATGGCTCCATTTTGACAACGCTTTCGACGGAGATGGCAAAAGAAATCGAGGAAATTCAGAAGGAAATATACACTCTCGCCGGACGAGAATTCAATGTAAGTTCGCCGAAACAACTCTCGGAAGTGCTTTTTGTCGAGCTGAGCATTCCGACGGCCAATCTCAAGCGTACAAAGACGAGCGTGTCTACGGCGTCATCCGAACTCGAGAAGCTGAAAGGTGAATATCCGATCGTTGCACTCGTTGAGCGCTATCGAGAACGAACAAAATTAAAGAACACCTATCTCGATGTTCTGCCTCGTTTGGTGGACACGGAGAGTCGCTTGCATACGACCTTCGGACAGGCAACAGCGGCAACGGGACGGCTCTCGTCGACCGATCCGAATCTTCAGAATATTCCCATTCGAAGCGAATGGGGTGAGCGGATACGGAGCGCCTTTGTGGCGTCGCCGGGCATGCTGCTCGTCGGGGCAGACTATTCGCAAATCGAGCTTCGCGTGGCGGCTCACCTGTCGAATGATGCGGAAATGTGCGCCGCATTTCGCCGAGGCGAGGATATTCATCGGCGCACGGCGTCTCTGGTCTATGGTGTCTCGCCCGAGAGCGTGACGGATGAGATGCGCCGCAAGGCGAAAGCGTTTAATTTCGGCATTATCTATGGCATGGGAGCGTATGGACTCTCGCAGTCGGCCGGTATGACGCGGGACGAGGCGGGGAAATTTATCGAAGAATATCTCGAGCATTTTTCCGGCGTCCGCACGTTTATGGAGTCGATGAAGAAATTTGCGTTGGAGAAAGGATATGTCGAGACGGAACTGGGGCGACGACGGTTCTTGCCGGAGATTGCGAGCGACAATCATCAGATCGCCGCTTCGGCGGAACGCATGGCAATCAATATGCCTGTACAGGGACTCGAGGCGGATATTGTGAAGCTCTCAATGATTGCTGTTGATAGATTTGTCCGCGAGCAATTTACTGGGAAGGCGAGTTTGCTTCTTCAGATTCACGACGAGCTTATTTTTGAAGTCGAAGAATCCGTCGCGCCAGTCTTCGCTCACGAGGTGAAAGGTGTAATGGAGTCGGTGTATGCGCTTCGCGTACCGCTCGTGGTCGATGTGTCAGTGGGGAAAAATTGGGGAGAGATATAGAGGAAGTAGTATGAAGATATATGGGAGAACTATTTTTTGGAAAGCAATACGATGTCCCTCAAGGAATGAGTCCCTCTGAATTTGAGGGGCGGCTTTCTGAGTGGAAGGAAAAAACTGAACGGAGGGAGTTTCCAGATGCAGCAGAGATGTTTCTCAAAACAAAAGGATTGATTGAGGGTATTACTCTTAATCCGGAGCATTTTGGGGATAAAAATGAGAACGAAAGTATCCTTGAAGAAAGGAAAAGATATGCAATGTTGCGCTTAGATGATTTAGTGAATCGGTATGTTGCTAATTACGCAGCTTCTATAAATAGGTACAATAAGGCAAATATACCCGGAGATGAACGCAATCAAGAAGAATTTCTCCAAGCAGACTCAAGTAGGACATCGGCACATAATGCTCTCATGGAGCATATAAGAGGGACAATTCGGTATATTCGGGATCAATTTTCTGTTCTATCGGAAGGTGAGTTGGATGACATTGAGGAAAGATTGGAGAGTAAAGGACAAGCTTTGCTTCCTGTTAACAGAGTTGTCTTTCCTGGAGGACCGGAAAAAATATTTTTGCCACGCTACGCGGACTTAGCTGTTCGAGAGACTATAACTCAATGGGTCAAGGATATTCGAAATTATCTTTCAACGGGGAGTCTTCGATGAAATGAAAAACGTCCCAGAAAGTTTTCCGAGACGATAGGTTAATCAACGCATCCAGCAACGGGGCGGACAACGAACATATATAAATCAATATCAGTCATGTTTTTGAGGTCGATACTCTCTCTTTGTGCCAAGTTTCGAAATTTACAGAGTAATCCCGTTAAATGTTCTGCTCGGAACGTTCCATTAAGCGTACCATTGATAACTATAGCAACGAGGTTCTCGGCTTCACTCAGAAGTTGGTCGCTTGATTGGCAGGATTTGATTGCAGAGTGTATATACTCTCGATTCATGATGACCCCTTGTTGGGATGTGAAGGTACAGAAGATACCCATATGTAAGCATAAGTTCGAATAAATGTCAAACGAATTTGTTGGGGATGTCTTTTATGCTAAATTAAAAAACAGAGCTCAAACATTAAATGTATTTTCTCTATGTCTCTTGGAAAAAAACTGAGTGTGTTGGTGGGTGTTGTGGCAATTTCAGTTGGCAGTGCGTACTATTTCAAGTTTTGGCCGTTTGCTTCGCGGGAGCCGCGACAGGCGATCGAAATTGAGAACGGGAAGTCGATGGCGGACAATGAACCGGAACCGATGAAGAATACGGGACCCGTGAGCCCCATTACCGGCATTGCCTGCGAACATTGGAATCGCCGACCGGTTGCCGTAATGCAGCCAGCCGATGTGTCGGCGCGCCCGGCAGCGGGCTTCTCGAGCGCTGATGTTGTGTTTGAAATGCCAGTTTTTACGGGAGCAAATACGCGTCTTATGGGGGTATATCTCTGTGATATTCCAAACGATATCGGATCTATGCGGAGTGCGCGACATGATTATCTGCCGATTGCCAAGAGTCTTGATGCCATCTTTGTCCATTGGGGGTATTCCAAATTTGCCGAAACACTTCTTTCTCAGAAAGTGATAGACAATATAAATTGTTTGACAACGTCGTTCTGTCCGCGGTGGCCACAGACGGGCATTATGAAATACGAAGACACGGGGCATATCACGAGAGACGCTATAGAGCAAGCGATTGCAAAATATGACTATCGAACGACGGGGAATTTCTCAGGTTATCCGCATCAGGAGGATACTCCGCTCGAGAGTCGCCCGACGGGAGGACATTTGCGTCTTGCCTTCCCAAATCCGTATGATGTTTCCTATGACTACGACCGTGCTACGAATAGTTATCTCCGAACGTGGGACAAGTCGCCCGATACAGACAAGAACAACGGTGAGCGCATTGCGCCGAAGAACATTGCAGTTCTGATTGCTGAGTCCGAGCAAATCAAACTTGCAACGGACTATGTGGCTCGCGGTGTGCAGAATCCGTGGGACTTGGTGCCGAAGGATGAGCAAGCCGGTTTGGACTACGGCGGTGTCGGACGATACAATAATATCAACATGGGTGATCCATGGTTTGATACGAAGGATAGTGGTGATGCGTTTTATTATTTCAATGGTAAGGAATATAAGGGAACGTGGAAGAAGGACAGAAAAAGCTTGGACAGTAAGCTGACGTTTCTTGACGAGTCCGGCAAGGAAATCCTCTTTGTTCCAGGGCAAATATGGGTGGACGTGATGGAGCCCGGGCAGGGCATCAAATGGGAACCTGGCGTATAGAAGAGAATCACGTCTCGTCATTCCTCTGCCTGCCTGTCGGCGGGTGTGGAAGATGGGATCCGGTCCCCGTTCTCTTTAGAAGCAATAAGGTAATGAGTT
>CAYQPQ010000031.1:0-4710 GCA_964420045.1 uncultured Bdellovibrionales bacterium
CCCGAAATCGCTTCAAATCCTCCGGAATATTCCACGGCAATTTCCCCTTGTCACCAATAACTCTATTCCCTTCACCGATCGCCACGATGATACTGATATTCATATGGATGATTTGATAACAATTAAGTGTGCGCACCGGACTTGACAGAGCAACTTTTATCGCCTACAACAAATATGCTCTGAATGCTGGCGAATAGCCCTTGTTCAAAGAGCCGATAGCCAACCTAGTACCTTCCCACTCCTACAGGAGATGCTCCCGTGAAAGAAAGAACGCTCGTTATCGTAAAGCCGGACGCTATGGCACAAGGGTCGCGTGTCCTTGCTCAGATCCTCGCGGAATATCTGAGGTGGAGTGATGTATACGACGACCCTCCTCATATAATTGGTTTGCGGTACTTCGAACAGCTACCCGAAGAAACCGCGCATGCTCTCTACCAGGAGCATAAAGGAAAGCCTTATTATGAGATGCTTGTAAACTTTATGCGCTCCGGTCCTGTGGTGGTTCTCGTTCTTGAAGATGATAACATCATCCATTTCGTTCGAGAACTCAACGGAGCGACCAATCCAGAGAAAGCTGGACTGGGAACCATACGCGAACGGTTCGGGACAAAAGGTTCCGGATTCACCGGTCAGCAAAATGCCGTTCATGCCTCAGATAGTCCCGAAAGCGCCAAGCGGGAAATCGCGATATTCTTCCCCAGCCTACAGTAGACATCAACCCTTTCCGCTCAACCAACCTTCCTAAAACACCGGGAAGGTTTTTTATTTACTCCTTGTTCTTCTTCAAATACGATTCCCAATTCTTTGTTTTGAATCCGCCAACCGGAGACAGCTCGCCTTTGATGGGAGGATGGGGGTCATATCCGGAAAGTATCGCGTGTTCCGGTCGAAAGTCATCAATATCTCGTACCGATGCATCAATCGTCAGTGTCGGAAACGGACGAGGCTCGCGAGAGAGCTGCTCGCGAATCTGATCCAAGTGATTGTCGTATACATGCACATCGCCGAACGTATGGATGAATTCTCCCGGCTCCGTTCCCGTCGCTCGCGCTAAGATATGTGCCAAGAGCGCATAGCTTGCGATATTGAACGGGACACCGAGAAAAATATCCGCGGTGCGCTGATACAGGTGCAACGAAAGACGGCCGTTCTTAATATTCGCCTGATACGTATTGTGACAAATTGGAAAACGAGCCGCCTCTTCCGGCTTCGCCATGGTATAGAGATATTCCGGATTCCACGATGTCACCAAAGTATTGTGCGCATCCGGATCATTGCGAAGCTCGTCGACGATCCACCGAACTTGATCGACCGTTCGACCATCCTTTGCCGGCCATCGTCGCCACATCTCTCCATAGATATGCGGCAGCTCTCCATACTCTTTGGCAAAAGCCTCATCTTGAATCAATCTGGCAACAAATTCATCCTTGGTCATTTCGGGAACCGTTCCCTGCTCCATTTTCTCTCGGTATATCTTGTATGGATAGTCATCCCAGATATGCACATTGTTTTCTGCAAGATATCGAACATTGGATTGTCCGGAAAGAAACCAGGCAAGCTCATACGCAATACCTCTCCAATAAACCTTTTTGGTCGTCAAAAGCGGAAACCCTTGAGACAAATCGAATCGCAGCTGCCTTACAAACACGCTGTATGTAATAGCTCCCGATCCTTTATCAACTTGCTTCACACCGTTCTCAAGAATGTCCTTCAGTATGGCAAGATACTGATACTCCGGATGCTTTTTTCGTGTTGGCATAGTATTGTCGTTATTTTTGAGAAGATTTTTTCTTCACTGTGGATGTCCGCACTTTCTTCGGAAGAGCAAAATTTTTCTTCCAGTTGTCGCCATTGAAACGACCTGTCTTCTCGTAGTCTGTCGAGACCGGCGACGAAAGCTCAGAGAAGGTAAGCTGGGCAATTGGCATGCCGGGACGAAGCACAATAGGAACGATATTCAAATTGGAAAGTTCGAGCGTAATGTTCAAGAAGTGCCCGGGATTCACAATGCCCGCCGTGTTGTGCACTACGAGTCCAATCCGCGCGAGACTGCTCTTCCCCGAAAGTTGAACAAGGTACTTCTTCGATCCCACGAAATCGCGCACCATTCCAAGAACCGTCGTTCGCGGGTGAAGCACAAAATATTCCCCGTCCTTCACTTCCACTTCATGCGTATTGGCAAAAAGCCCCTTCACCGGATCAATAAACTCCGTGGTATGCTGGTCCGTTACTACGAATCGATTCCCAAGAAGCACATCATAGCTCGCTGGCTGAATGCGCTTCCGGTCAAAATCTTTCAAAACAATATCCCCCAGCTCAACCGCCTTCACGATATCCTGATCAGAAAGATACATAGGTCTTGTCAGTCAATAACGAAAATGTTGTCAGTACCGTAATAATCCGACCAGTGTGCATTGTAGTAAGCAAACATACGCTCCAATCGGTCTTGCGGCAACTCCTCAACACCGAGACCATTCATGAACTCAAGAATTTCTCGCTTGGTCATTTCCGCTTCACTCGCCTCGTGTATGATTTTTTCAAACTCGGCGACATATCCATACCCCGCATTCCGATCAAGGCATACGGCAATATCCCCAACTTTGTATTCTTCCCGATCGCGCGACCACTTCGCTTGATACTGAAATCCGGATTCGAGAAGCAAAGCATCCAAATCGTCAAGCGAGAGATTCGGAACAGGCTCTTCGAACTCCATACGAGAAACTCCGTTTGAACTCGTCAAATCATCAAGCGACGCTTTCACCACGAGAAGCACCTTCCCGTCTGACTGCCGTGTCCGAACCGAGTGATTCGTCCCCTCTTGAACAATTCGGCGCAAATGATCGAAGTGTTCTGCGGAAAGGTGAATTTGAACACTCTTGAGAAACTTCTCCCAGTCCCCCACCAGAAAATAATGGTTTAGTTGTGAACTCTTCCGAACCAGCCGCGCCGGTTCCAGCAACGTTTGCAACTTCTCCCTCAGGGCGTCTGCGTGTTCCTGCTTCCCCAAGAGACTCTTTATTTCTATTTCAAAATGCGCCATACACATGTACCTGTCATGGATTATCCTTCTTTTCCCGTGTCAGCTCCACTGCCTTCAGAGATCTCTCCCATAATCCGATCAACAGACGCAAAGAGTTCTTCGGGTGTTCCTTCGTTGCGAATGCTATAGTCCGCGCGTTTTCCTATTTCACCGATATTTTTCTCCGTTTCGAGCGTCGATTCCAATCGGCAAAATGTTTCGAAATCCATCGTGTCATCCGATTTCTCTCCGCGCCGTTGCGAGCGTTCCCACCGAAGGCGCTGATCCGCCGTCACGTATATCACAGCATGCTTCGCAAATGATTGCACAAAACGCGCATCCTCTTCGTAGCGAATGCCGTTTATGGAGAATATGCCGCTTCCAGCAGCGCGTATTCGGCGATCTACCGCACGTATAAAGATATCTTTTCCGAATCGCTCCTTGAAAGTGCTCCCCACTCATGATTGGTCTTCTCTGCTTGGCTGGTCAAAAAATAACCGCAAAAGTTCCTTAATCGGGTCGGAGAACCGAAGCAACACCACCCCATAGCGACGCTCCAAATACCCAGCAACCGTATCCTTCCCGGAGCCACCCTCCCCCACCAGTCCAATCACCGTCATATCATGCATATTCGCGTCTGTCAGACACATCAACCTTTGAAGACACTCCCAGTATACACCAAAATCCACTCGGAAATCACCAACGGGTATTATGTGTCGGAGAGTTCCGAGAGAATCGGGCGATACATATCATCTTGGATATCTATAAAGAGCTCTTTCTTCCGCATTCTCTCGCAAAATTCTATCGGCGCATCCTCAATGAGCGCAAGAGGTTGCCGCTCACTCCCCTCGCCCATCACCAAAACAGCGGCTGTCGCCAAACCATCGGCAATATCGGTGCGAGAGAACTTGAAGGCTCGCCCGAAGAGATCGCGGGTGCCGCGATAGTCTCGCACACCACGAAAGCCCGCGTATCCCAGCGCGACACCATTCACGCCGGCGCGAAAAGGAATGGTGCGGCTGTCGGTAATGAGAACACCGAGCTCAGCGATATGATATTGTTGCCGCAACTTCTTGCGAAGGAGACGCGCCGTCTTAAAACTTTCTTTCGGCAAAAGAATCAGTTTTCCATCCGCATTCGACTCATCAATGCCGGCTGACGCCATAAGCATGCCGTCTTTCACAGTAAGCCACACGTATTTGGTTTTCACTGCCCGGTCACTTTCCTTTCGGATCAATGCTTCTTTGTCCTGTTCCGTTCCAATGCAAGCCGTGCGTTTTTCCGATAAAGCGACAATTTTCGAGGTCACAACAAGCACCGATCGCTCCGAGAGCGTTTCACAATGAGAAACAATAAATGAAGACAAATCTTCACCCTCTCTGAAAATACGCGTTCGTATGGGGGTCACTCTCATATTCATTGGTACATAATACACGCAAACAGCACCCTTCAAAACAGACTTTCCGGTATTTTATATCTTCAAACAAAAACCTGCCTATGATAGGGCAGGAAAGTCTATTGCTGAGAGAAATACACTGCCCACGCCCTACCAATTAAGAATGGATGAAACCTATAAAACTCGACCATGTGGAAATTCGGGAATTTTGAATCATATCGGTGTACATAAGAAATCGTCACTTCGCTTTTTCATTCACTACTTCGAGAGCTTTGTCCATCTGAGGATCACGATT
>CAYQPQ010000032.1:0-4594 GCA_964420045.1 uncultured Bdellovibrionales bacterium
GGGTTCTTTGTCGGGGTTTTGAGCGAGTATGGTTTGTCCGCTCGTGCCGCTTAGGGTGAATGAGGCGGATTCGGTGACCGTATCACCCTCTTGTATTTCATAAAAGAAGATGCGTGCCGGACCGAAGTTTGAAACGGTGAAGCTTGCGTCGGTTGCTTGCTGTGAAGCAAACGAAAGCGACCACCAGTCGGAATTCGTGGGGTTGGCAAGGAAGTCCTCTCTGAAGGCGAGTACGACAAAGGCAAGAATAAGAGAACAAGTGAGAACGATGAGGATGCGAGATTCTTTCATAGAAGAGTCGGATGAGAAATTTCAAATGATACGCGACAGAATGCTGTTCAAGCGTATCTCTTTATCAATGTGTTTTTTTATACACAGCAACATCGTTTGAGAGGTAGAGGAGGGACATGTCTTTGGCTTTGGTGAACTGGAGGCTGTCCACATGCGGATTGACGACGATGGTATCGACACCGGTTCCTTCGAAACAGTCTTGTCCCTTGGGCGTGTTGGGGGCGGAAATCATAAGAAGCGTGCATTGCTCTCGGGCTTTGGTCTCATCGGTGTAGCGGCGGAAGAGTCCGCGCGAGAGCGGATAGGAATAGTCTCGCATGAAGAAGAGTTTCATCCACGAGTCGGCGACGATATAGTTGTGATCTTTGAGCACCCATTCGTCCGGGCCCGTGTTCTTGGCAAGCCATGAGGAGGCGGCGAATGTCTGTACCGCTTCGCGCACATTGCTCTTTGCGGATATCGTGCCGGCATTGTCGAAGAAGCCCCCGACAATCACGGCAACAAGGAAGATGCCAAATGACCAGCGAAGGAGTTGGTGCTCGCCGGAGGGATGTTGTTCGGAGGTTTTCTTCCGGTTCGTTTCTTGCATGAAGAGTGTGACGAAGGCGAATCCGGCGAGAAGGGCGGCGGGGAATGTGTTGTAGGTGCCGATGCGATTTGAGGGAATGTCGATGAAGAGCAGATTCGGGAAGAGCGTCATAATGATGAGTCCGGCGCTCCAGGCGAGCATAACGACACTTCCGAGGCGTTTTCGCTGTGGCGAAAGAAGGAGTAAGGCAACGCCGATAAGTTCGAGTCCGAATCGAGATCCGCCGACGCTCTGAGCGAGCTGATCAAAGGTGAGTCCCTCTCGAGTCGCCTTCGATGGTGTGCCGACGGCGGTGTCGATAGCGCTCGCATGGAGATAGGTGGGCGTGTAGACGAAGAGGGTAATAACAGCAAGTGAGGCGAGGATGATGACGGGAAAGGGTGTGCCAAACATCTTGATCCATTCTCGGAATTCGGAGAAACGATGTTGATCGGTTTTCCGTGAGAGGAAAAGAGAGAAGAGAAGGAGTAGGGTAATAAAAATCGCTATGAAGAGAAAGATGAAGGTTGAGAGGTGATGCGTAAATGCGAGTGTGCCGGAAAAGAGGAGTGCGAGACTAAGGAGGGTCGGATTCTTTTCTCGAAATGCTCGGAAGAAACAGAGTATGACAATTGGAATGAGAAGATTGCCAAAGAGATTGCCGACGACGCCGCCGCTCACATATTTCGCTTCGGGCGAGGAAAGCGCCCAGAGCGGTCCCGCACAGAGGAGAACTGCGATCATCCCTCGTCGCGCAAGGCGTTTTGATGGCAGGGCGTCTTCGAAGAGACGATAGCCGAGGACGGTGAGTGCGATTATAGTAAGCACATTGACGAGGAGCAAGAGGAGTGATGGGAAGGCGGAGATGAAATCGAGACGGGCAATGAGCGCGGTTGCCGCGAAGGGGAGGTGTTCGCCGATAATGAAGTCGTCAATCGGCATCGGATCGGTGAGTGTGTCCCCGGCACTCTCGGTTCCCTCGAAGCGAATGTCTATTTTCTCATAGGCGGGGATGTTGCCGGTTTCGGCTATTTTCTTTGCCCAGAACATGTGGTGCCCGAGGTCGGTCGATGTGGGGAGAATCGTGTCCCAGAGATAGGCTGATTTGATGAAAATTGTGAGCACGATGAGACCAAGGAAGAGCCAGTCCTCTTTTTTTGAGAACGCCCTTTCGGGTGATACTTCGGAATGTGTCTGTGACGACCGGGTTTTTCGAAGTGTGTTCCTGAAAATGAATACGAGCGGAATGAGCACGGCAATGCTCTCGAATCCGATGAGCGAGAATGCGGTGAGGGGAATATGCGCGCGCGCGAGAATGAGCATGCCGAAGTCGAGTAGAGAGAGGCTAATTGCGAATGAGAGGAGTGTGGACTCAAAGAGAGAAAGCGTTGGCAGCCGCCTTCGAAGAAACGCTGAAAGGAAAAGTGCGCCGGGGACAAAGAAAAGTCCGGCGAGAGTGAAAAGAAAAGTAGACTGCTCAATCAGTGTATTCATAGGTGCAGTTCGCGCTCTCCGGTTGTTTGCGCGACAGTCTTCTTAATAATTCCGGCATAGCAGGCGGATATGGTTTTCCAGTTGTAGTGCTCGGCGGTGTAGTGTCGGGCACGCTCGCCGAAGGCTTTGCGTGCCGATTTGTCGGAGAGCATGCGTTCGATTTTCTCCTTCCAATCATTCGCATCTTCCGGTTCGGCGAAGATGCCGTTTTTGTTATCGGTGAAGGCGTCTTTGAGTCCTTCAAGTCGTGAGACAATAACGGGAATGCCGCATGAGGCTGCTTCTATCGGTGTGATGCCGAACCCTTCCACGTCGCCGGGAACGGGAATATTCGGCTGGACGAAGAGATCACAGGTATTCATGAGGATATCTCGTGCTCGATCGCTTACGTAGCCCAGGAGCTT
Source organism: uncultured Bdellovibrionales bacterium (assembly GCA_964420045.1). GTDB lineage: Bacteria > Patescibacteriota > Minisyncoccia > Moranbacterales > UBA1568. Next base: position 2,758 of record CAYQPQ010000032.1, read on the forward strand.
CACGCGCTCGAAGGTTTTGGTTTCTTCGACAGCACTTCGGATAGCGTCGCGATCCGATCCGTCTCCGGCAACGACATAGATTATTTCTTTGGAAAGAGAAGGGAGGACGTTTCGAATAAACCAGGCAACACCTTTGCGGTGGGCGAGTCGGCCGGCTGTGAGTATCACGGTTTGATCTTTTCGTACATCGCCGATGATGCCTTCGAGGTCCTTGTGCGTGAAATTCGGATTGTAATGTTGTTCCGGATCGATGCCGTTTGGGACGAATTCGAATTTTTCTTTCGCAATGCCATGATTTTCGCCGACGGCGATAGTTTCATTGCCGACCGCGATGAGTGCGTCGAGCTTGGGAATAAAGACGCGAACCCAGAGCGCTTGGTAGAGAAAGAGCGGATACGTGATATCGAGTCCGTGAATCACCGAGAGCACGGCTTTTTTGGGGAAGAATATTTTGACGGCCCAACCAACAACAGAGAGTACGCCATCACCGAGGAGCACGGCGTCAAAAGACCGCGCCATAAAAAGCGCCCGACAGAGGGCATAGGGCAAGAAAATTGGCAGAAACTTCTTGCCGAACCGATTCGCGAGCGTAGTGACTTTGGCGTGTTCCTTGAGCCAGACCGAAAGCGCGGCATTCTGATTTTCAATGCCGCCGACAATCGGCGGATAGGCGCGGGAAATGAAGAGAACGCGAAGCGACATAAGGAATCAGGAGTCAATAAAAAGAGTAGGGATCAATCCTCGCTGAAAGCGCCACATTTGGAATTACACGATCCGTATATGTTCCAATTTTCAGTCTCCTTGCTTTTTTGTGTAGAGACGCTTCTTCGTCAGATACAGCTGCTCCTCGATGAGTCTTCGGTTGGATTTGACCATGTCGGCAAGGAGAGCAAAGACGACGAATTGGAGGCCGACGATAAAGAAAAGAGCGGAGAAGAAAAGGTAGTTTCGGTATGGTGAGATTTTGAAATCTTGGATATAGAAGCCAAAGAAAATGAGGAACAAAACAAGCCCGATGCCGATCAGGGTGAATCCAGGGATACCGAAAAATTTCATTGGGCGGACATCGCGAACGGCTTTGACGATGATGCGTGAACTTTGTCGGATATAGTTCACGATACTTTTCGTCATTTTGGATTTTCGCTCTGCGAAATAGGTGACGGTAACGGGAATCCACATGATCTTCAATCCCTTGCCGATCGCGTCGATAATAACTTCTTGCGTGTACGTGAAATTCTCGAGGAGATTGAGTCGAAGAAGCGATTCGCGGCTATATGCGCGGAAGCCGCAGGTGAGGTCTTGTATCGGCGTTTTGAGAAATCCGGAAATGAGGCGCGCGGCGAGTCGGTTGAGCTGGTCTTTGACGAGCGGAATATTTTTCGCAGCATGTTCTCCGAAGCGGTCGGCGCTGACAATATCCGCCGCTCCCGAAAGTACGGGCACGAGCAGTGTGCCGATATCATGTGGGTTGAATTGTCCGTCGGCGTCGATATTGACCATGATATCAGCATCTTCTTCGAGTGCCGCTTCGACTGATGTGCGAAAAGCTCGCCCAAGCCCGCGATTTCTCGTGTGTACAATGACTCGGTTGGCGCCGGCCTCTCGGGCGATTTCGCTGGTGTGGTCGACCGAGCCGTCGTCGACGACATGAATGATTACCTCGTCTATACCTTCAAACGAACGCGGAATGCGCCGAATCGTTTCGCCTATTTTCTCTGCCTCATTGAAAGCGGGAATATTGATGATAAGTTTCATAGGGGAATAGAATATGGAGTATAGAATATTGGGTATTGCTAACTTAAAATAGAAACCACCGTTTCACGATACTGAAAGAGCA
>CAYQPQ010000033.1:0-2746 GCA_964420045.1 uncultured Bdellovibrionales bacterium
CTTTCGGAAAAGCGGTTACAGTGTGCATTTTTGTAGAGCTTTTTAGACACCCTCTTGGTTGACAGAGAGTGTTTTGTTTGGAGCTGATATTCTCCTCGCCAGCTGGCGGGGCTCGGAATGACAAACGCTAGAGTGCGTACTGCTTTCGTTGTTTCTGATTCTTGAATCGATCGGCAATGAGGATGCCATCGAGGTGATCGATTTCGTGCTGAACCACAATGGCGAACAGTCCCGAAGCGCGCTTTTTAATTTCTTTCCCATGCTCGTCTTCATAGCGGACGGTTACTTTCTCGGATCGTTCGATGAGGAAATATTCTTTGGGGAGACTGAGACAGCCTTCTTCGAATAGAATTTTCTCTTGAGAAAATGAGGTGATTTTCGGATTGATGAGCACGGTTCGGACGCCATCTACCTCAGTGACTGCCAGCCGGATCGAATGCCCGATTTGCGGCGCGGCGAGTCCGATTCCTTCGGCGACGCGAAGCGAGTCAAACATTACAGGAATAAGTTTTTGAATATCGGGTGCGAGTGGATCTTTTACACGAGCGGTTTTCTGATGAAGGATCTCAGTGTCTCTGCCGGTAACGATGGGGAGGATGGTGGTCATAGTATGCGAAACGGTTTATTGACAAGTAAGTATCTGAAAGAAGTGTCTTGAAGAAATTCGGCGCACGTACCAAATTTTTGGAAAAAATGTCCCCTTATCCGTTTATTTGTGTCCATTCGCGAGGAAGTGTTGCGAGGAACTGCCTGATATCGATCAGATTCTTTTTGGCTGAGACGGACTGCCGGATGAGTATGGACTGTTCGAAGAAGCGACTTTTTGACGATGGAGATACTTGGCGAATCGGTGATGCCGGGGAAACCCTCAGTGTGCGATTGGATCTTTCTGCTTCCAATCGGAGCGCTTCGTGGACGCGGTCTACTTCCTGGGCAAGTTTTTTCTTATTGGCGAGTCGGCAGGTAATCGTAGTGAGTGTGCCGAAAGGAGGGTAGAGGAGGAGTCGGCGTTCATCCTCGAGTGTCTGGAAGAATCCTTCGAGGTTCTCGGTGGCGAGGAATGAAAAAATTGGATTTTCGGAGTGAAACGTTTGAACGAAAACCGATCCGACAATCGGTTTTTCGGGACCTGTTCTTCCGGATCTTCCGCTGGCGGAAAGCATCTTTCGAAAGGCAGTTTCATCCGCATTCCACGACGACGCTCCGAGAAGCGTGTCCGCATCTATGATACCAACGAGCGAGAGGCGGGGCAAGTCCCATCCGTATATACCGCGCTCGGTAGTAATGAGAATATCCCGATCTCCCGACATGAATTCTCGGAGTCGAGACAGTGTAGATTTTTTCGCGGCGTTTTTTCGGTCGTATCGGACGGTCCGAATATGTGGGAAGCGTCGCGCGAGATCTCGCTCGACGCGTTCAGTTCCGGCGCCGAGGTGTTGAAAAGCGAGGGATCCGCAGGTGGGGCATGACGGCGTTGCACCACAATTCTTCTTGCAGCGCACGCAGGAATAGTCTCCTTCCGCTCGATAGACAAGGGGTTTCTCGCATGTTGGACAGCGGAATACTGTTTTGCATTCCGCACAGACGGAGAAAGAATTCATGCCTTCGCGCGAGACGAAGAGCAGAGCTTGCTCTTTGCGGGCAATGGTTGCCGCGATGGCATTGCCGAGTTCTTCCGAGACGGGAGAGAGTTTTTTCTTCCATCGTTCGAGTCGGAGATTGATCGTGTGGAACGAGAGGGAGCGATCGGAAAGTGCCGGGAGAGTGACAAGTGTATTTGATTCACGTGCCGCGGACAGCATTTCGAATGATGGCGATGAAGACCCGAAGAGGCAGACGGCAGAGTGAATCAATGCGAGTGTCTCTGCGCTGCGATGTGCGTCATCGGGCGAGGCGATGCCGTGTTTTCGATAGGCGGAGGCACCAGTGTCGTCTACGATGAGAAGGTTGAGCTTGTAAAATGGGAGGAACAGCGCTGACCGTGTTCCGAGTATGATACTGATCGTGCCATTGTGCACGCGGCGGATGAGGTCATCTCGCTCGATTGGTTTCATTCCAGTGTGGAAAACAGCCACTGACTTGTTGCTGAATATGCGCGCATAGCAACTTTCTTCTTGGATTAAAATTGATTGATCGGGGACAAGAATGCACGCCTGCCCTCCCTTTGTGAGGAGTTTTTTGATGCATTCGAAATAGACGTGTGTCTTGCCGGATGCCGGCGGTCCAAAGAGAAGCGTGTACGGACGGGTGCGGATGTCTCTTGCTGCTTGTTTCTGTTCTCGTGTGAGAGAGAATAATGCTGTTTGAGCGACAGTCTTTTTGCGGCGTTGCTGTTTTTCTTTGGGAGTCTTCGGGAAATATTCGGTTTCTTTGGAAAATGTCTTTGGAAGAAATTTGAGGAGTACGGTGCCGAGAGCGAGGGAATTGTCGTGCGCGAGACGTTCGGCAAAGAGCAGTGTCTCTTCCGAGAGGAATGCTTGTGCGAGAATCTTTCCGACTTGTTTGTATCGAAACGGCTTTCTTGAGAGAAGGTGGGATGTGCTGGCAGTTTCCTTATCCCAGACGATGCCACGAAGCGTTCGCGGCCCGAATGATATCGAAACGACGGATCCTCGGGGAATGTCTTCGCTTGATTGATAGGAAAAAAACGGCGACTTCTCCGGGGCGAGAGCGACGAGCGGAACAATGCGAATAAGGATAGGCAAGCTTTTCTGTTGAGTATTCATACTCGCATCCTATCAAGGGC
>CAYQPQ010000034.1:0-2044 GCA_964420045.1 uncultured Bdellovibrionales bacterium
AGGGTGATGGTGTTGAAGAAACCGAGGTCGAAGAGGAGGACGCCGCCCGCAAAGCTTTCGCGGTCGTTTGCTCCGTAGACGAGTATGCTTGCCGTCGAGGGAATGATGCGGCGACTTGTCTCGATAGTGGCAAACGGAATGTTGGTGGCGCCGGCAATGTGTCCTTGAAAAAAAGCGTCGGGTGATCGCGTGTCGAGGATGAACCATTGTCCGCCGCGTCCGATTCGCGCCTTGGCTTCTTCCGGCGAGACGAGGGTGACTTTGGTGACGTCGAGCGCGGAGGTGGGGTCGGCGCGATGCACGACAAGACCCGTTTTTTCTTTCCACGATTCGTAGGTGCCGTCGAATACCGATATGCGCTCATCCGGGATTCCGCGCGCACGGAAGAGTGCAACGAGTTGTCCGGCGGAGGATGTGCTCGGGGCGACGATAATCCAGTTCTGTAATTTTTCGGCGTCGGTCGGTTGGAAGTTTTGCTCCGCATCTTCCAACATCAGGTTCTCGGAGCCGATGATGTGTTCGTCTGCCCAGAGCGATGTCGGGCGTATATCAACAATTCTCGTATTGTTGTCGGCTTGTTTTTCGAGGACGATATCTTGGAGTTTTTGGAGAGAAGTCGTGTGGAAGTCTGTTGCTATGTTTGGCTGACCGGCATTGTTCGGTTCGTCTTTTTGTGCTGATCGATCTTTGGCAAAGCGAAAGAACGACCATGCGCCGATGGCGGCGACAAGAGCAAATCCCAGAAGGATCACTAGGGCATCCTTTGAGCCTCGTTCTTTCGGCATAGGCAGTTATTCAAGTATCGCGCCAACGAAATCGGGATATCCGCGGACAAAATCTTTGATGGGGACGCATGACTTTCCTTCGAGCTGAACCTCGTCAAGGAGGATGGTGCCGTGGGCGGTTTCTATGCCGATCGTCTCGCCTATTTCGAACACCTGTCCGAGTTCGTGCGACGTTTCAGGGCTTTGCTTTTGAAGTGAGATGCGATGGAATTTTATTCGAAGTAGTGATCCGTCTTTTCGCCAAAAAGAGAAAATACCAGGCCAGGGTGAGAGGGCGCGGTAGCGATTGTATATCGATTCCGCCTCATCGCTCCAGAAGATCTTTCCGTCTTCGCGTTCGATAAGTTGACACAACGTGATACCTTCCGATGATTGTGGTGACGGCTCTATTTTGTTTTCGAGCCATTCTTCGAGAGAGTTGTTGAGAAGAGTGGCACCCGCTTCGGCAAGCTTCGGGAGAAGCGTGGCTGTTGTGTCGGTCGGATCAATGGAAATAGTTTTCTGTTTGAGTATGGGTCCGGTGTCCATACCGGCATCCATCTTCATAATGGTTACGCCGGTTTCGGTGTCGCCAGCAAGAAGGGCATTCTGTATCGGAGAGGCGCCTCGCCAACGAGGAAGGAGTGACGCGTGAACATTGATGCATCCGAACGGAGGAATATCGAGCGCTTCCTGTGGGAGAATTTTTCCGTAGGCGGCGACGATAATGATATCCGGTCTGAATGCTCGCAATTTTTCGATGGTTTCGCGATCGAATCGAGCTGGCTGTTCGACGGGTATTTCGTGCGCTTCGGCGAATATTTTGACGGGACTCTGCGTGACCTCTTGGGCGCGTCCGGATGGTCGGTCGGGCTGCGTGTATGCGGCGACGATCATGTAGTGTGCGTCGACCAGGGAGCGAAGTATTGATTCTGCGAAGAGGGGCGTTCCCATGAATATCACGCGAGTGTCTGATGTTTCCGGCATAGGTTTTTTTCTATTGTAGGGCTTACGCGTTTGGCACATTTCGGCGTCAAACACTCTGGTACTCAACGCAGTATATCACATGCTGCTTACTTTGTTCCTCGTGTTTTCCTTGAACTGTACTCAAACGCGTAAGTCCCATAGTGGTTATCCGTTCTTGAGAGTTTCACTAGGTTTTTGTGTGGAGTGAGGCGTTCTGTTCTGCTCTGCCGATTGAAGTAATGAGAGAAATGGCTTTGACTTAGAGTGCGTCTAAAAAGGCTGTTTTTCCGAAAGAAATTCTTTTTTTGCTTGTC